>DUEL01000011.1 GCA_011192125.1 Thermoflexia bacterium | reverse complement strand
GGAGCGGTCGGTTGCGGGGCCTGCGGGGGTGGCAACTCGCTGGCCCGGTAGAGGTCTCCCAATTCCTTTGTAAGGTTGAGGTAGAACTCCCCGTAGCCTATGCTGGGCTCGATCTGGGTCCCCTCCATCCACTCGTTGAAACTGGTGATGATCACCCAGTCCGCTCCGCTCTGGATGGCCCCCTCCCAACAGCGGCGGTAGTAGGCCCCGCCGGCCCGATCCCGCACGAAGGCGTCCGGCCTGCCCGTGACCCGGTCGTCGTAGCCGGGCATCACGGTGGCGACCCAGTATCGGGCGACCCCGTGTTCGCTGTTCCAGGTTCGGACGCGGTTCCCCCATCGGACCAGCGTCCCCTCCGGTTCGGGGTCCCACGCCACGCTGTAGAGGTGGTTCCCGTCGAAGACCTCCAAGTAGTCCAGGTCGGTCCCCTCGGCGATCCAGATCGAGGTGCGGTCGGGGTCCACCTGAGCGCGGATGGCAGCCCAGGTGGCCACGGGATACTGGTCCTGCCGCCAGAAGAAGACGACGGGGCGCCCTCCTACCCGCAGGTATGCCGGGTGCCGGGCATGGACGGTGAGGAGGTGCTGGAGGGCGGCGATCAGGTCTCCTTCGGAGTGAATGAAGGGGCTGGTGACCTCCAGATCGACCGCGGCGGCGAGGCCGTGCTTGGCGGCGATGTCGAGGAGGAGGGCGAAGTTGGTCTCGGTCTGGTTGTTCGTCACCTGGGGGCCGTACCAGGATTGGACGAGCGCGTCGATGCCGGCCTGCTGGGCCCAGAGGACGTGCCGTTCGATGGCGGCGGGGTCGGCCGACGCGTAGGGGTAGAGGGGCTGGTCGGGCAGCGGCTTCTGCCAGGTGGTCATGTCGTACCAGGCGTAGTAGAAGGCCAGGACGAGCCGCTCGCCCAGGGCGTCGGAAGGAGCCGGACGGATCAGGCCGACGAGGAGGAGTAGCAAGACCAACAGTGAGCGGGCCGTTCGGTGTTTCATAAGGGCCGATTGTACCACGGGCGGACGGTTTCGTGAAGTAAATGGTTGCACCACGGAGACGCAGAGAACACAGAGTTCCAATTATTTTGGAGATCTCTGTGCCCTCTGTGTCTCCGTGGTTTTCTGCGCGGGCCGCCGTGAGGAGGTCGCGGTGCTCAGCAGGTCGACCACCCGGTCGAGGACGGCTTCCGCGACGGCCGATTTGCTCATCAACGGCAATTCCTGCGCGCCGCCCTGCGGGTCGAGGATCACCACCTGGTTGGTCTCCACGCCGAAGCCCGCATCGGGGGCGGTGACGTCGTTGGCGACGATGAGATCCATCCCCTTGGCCTCCATCTTGGCGCGGGCGTTCTCGATCAGGTCCTGACTCTCGGCCGCAAATCCGACGACCACGCGGGGATGTCCCGTCTCCGTCCGCTGCTCCGCCACCGCCGCCAGCACGTCCGGTGTGCGGGTCAGGTGGAGGGTCAGGTCCCTCTCCCCCTTCTTGATCTTCTGCGGCGCGGTCTTCTCCGGGCGGTAGTCGGCCACCGCAGCGGCCATCAGCAGCACGTCCGCCTCCGCAACAGCCTCCAGCACCGCATCGTGCATCTCCTGCGCGGAGACGACGTCCACCCGCTCCACTCCGACGGGCGTGGGGAGGTGGGTTGGACCGGCGATGAGGGTGACCCGCGCGCCGCGGTCCAGTGCCGCCTGGGCCAGCGCGAACCCCTGACATCCGGAGGAGGGGTTGCTGAGGAAGCGGACCGGGTCGAGAAACTCGCGGGTCGGTCCGGCGGTGACGACGACGCGGCGGCCGGCCAGAGGGCCGTTCCGTCCCAGGATGAGCCGGATGTGCCCCAGGATCTCCTCCGGCTCGATCATCCGCCCCTCCCCCTCCAGCCCGGAGGCCATCCGTCCCCGGGTCGGCCCGGCGAAGTGGACCCCTCGCGCCCGCAGCGTCTCCACGTTGGCCTGGGTCGCCGGGTTGGACCACATCCCCGCGTCCATCGCCGGGACGGCCAGCATCGGGCAGGTGGCGGCCAGGGCGAGGGTGGTCAGGAGGTTGTCGGCCAGGCCGTGGGTCAGTTTGGCCAGCGTGTTGGCCGTCGCCGGGGCGATCACCACCAGGTCGGCGCTATGGGCCAGGCCCACGTGAGCGATGTGGGTGGGCAGCCCTGGTCCGGGCGTGGACCACAGATCGGTGTAGACCGGGCGGCCTGTGAGGGCCTGGAAGGTGAGCGGAGCGACGAACCGGGTCGCTGCCTCCGTCATCACCACGTCCACCTCCGCCCCGGCCTGGGTCAGGTGGCTGGCGAGTGTGCAGATCTTGTAGGCGGCGATTCCTCCGGTCACACCTAACAGGATTTTCCGTCCCTGTAGCACCCCGATCGGTTCCATTTTCTGCCTCCTGCCTCTTGCCCCTTGCTCTCCTGTTTCCTCGGGCTACGGTGGCCCCGCCAGCCTCAGCGCGATGAACGCCGGCCGCCAACTCCCGTCCGGCCGCAGCAGGCTGTAGGCGGATTCCGGCCGTGAGTTGCCGTAGATCACAGCGGTGTTGAGGTTCCAGACGAACATCGGACCGACCCAGGGGGTGTTCCACCCCATCTGGAGGGCGCGGACCAGGTACTCGGCCTGCTGCTGTTCGGAGACGTACAGCGCGTACTCCCAGCCGGTGGTGTCCATATTCAGCCCTTCCATCGAGGGCCAGCCGAACTCGGTGACCCAGATGGGTTTGTCGCCAGCCCCGTACTCCAGCAGGATGGCCCGGTAGTCCTCCAGGGTGTCGCGGAAGAAGAAACTGGGGTGGTCGTTGTGGCTGGGGGCGACGTGATGGGGGTCGCGTGCGCTCTCCTCCGGCGGGTTGGCGAAGCCGTAAGGATGGGCGCCGATCCCATCCACCCACTGGGCCACCCCGGCCTCCAGCATCCCGCGCAGGAAGGCCCGATCGTCAATGGCGGTGACGCCGTCGTCGATGCCGGTCACGCCGGGCGCGCCGCTGATCACCAGAGCGTCCGGGTCGCCCGCGCGCACCCCCTGCGCGCCTTCGGCCACCAGGGCGGCGAACCGGGCCGGGTCAAGCACGTCGCCGCCCCATTCTCGGGCCAGGTTCGGCTCGTTCCACAGTTCGTAGGCGTCCACCTTTCCCCGGTACCGTTCCGCGAGTTGTTGCATAAATCGTCGGTACTCGGTGTAGTCCACTGGCGGGCCGGTGACGGAGGGATCGGCACGGAGATAGGTTGGCGCGTTAACGACGCTGAGCAGGACGCGGAAGTGGTATCGCTTGCACCGGTCGATCACGTAGTCCAACTGCACCCAGTCGAAGTTACCGGGCCCCTGTTCGACGAGGGCCCAGTCGAGTTGCTGCTTGACCCATCCCACCCCCAGTTCCTGGGCCCACTGGAGCGTCTGGTCGGGGTCGCTGGCGAGGATGTCCACCTGGACCCCGGTGTTCGGTTTGGGGACCGGTGGAGGAAGCGGGGTAGGGCTTCTGTCCTCGGGGGTGGGAGGGATCGGCGTGGGGGATGGCTCTGCCCCGGTGGAGACGCTGGGGATGTATAGACGGTAGGTCTCCGGCGGGAGGGTGGGGGTGGGGGAAGGAGCGCCAATGGAGGGCAGTGTGCATCCTCCCAGGACAAGGGCGAGGAGGAGCACGGAAATGGACGCGCTGCGTTTGATCGATCTTTTCATCGCCATCGGGCTACCCGATGATTTGCCGGCCTCTCGCAGGTGACGGAAACCTGTGAGAGGCTCCTCATCAGATCAAAGAAGGCCACGAGCGGGGCGTGCCGCGTGCGGGATTGGGCGACCCCTGCGCGCGACACGCCCTCCGTGGCCTTCGCGTCGGATCGCGGGACGAACCCTACGATTCCTGTGTCTCTCGGTGGCGCAGGGCCGCCTGAGCCGCCGCCAGCCGCGCGACCGGCACGCGGTACGGTGAGCAACTCACGTAGTCGAGGCCGATCCGATGGCAGAAGTCGATGGAGTCGGGATCGCCGCCGTGCTCGCCGCAGATCCCGATCTCCAGGTTCGGATTGGCGGCCCGCCCCTCCTCTACGCAGATCTTCATCAGACGCCCAACGCCGTCCTGATCCAGCGTCTGGAAGGGGTTGGCGGGGAGGATCTTGACCTTGATGGGGTTACCCTCCTCATCCACCTTGCCGGTGTCGATGCCCTCCACGTACTGCATCAGGAACTTCCCCTCGGCGTCGTCCCGGCTGTAGCCGAAGGTCATCTGGGTCAGGTCGTTGGTGCCGAAGGAGAAGAAGTCGGCGTACTTGGCGATCTCCCCGGCGGTGAGGGCGGCCCGCGGCACCTCGATCATCGTGCCGAACATATACTCGACCTCGATGCCTTCCTCTTCCATCACCTGCTTGGCCACTGCTTCCAGTTTCTCCCGCTCGACCATCAGCTCGTTGACGTGGCCGACCAGGGGGATCATCACCTCGGGGATGACCTTGATGCCCCGCTTGGCGCAGCGGCAGGCGGCCTGGAAGAAGGCGCGAACCTGCATCTCGGTGAGGCCTTTGTAGAGGAGACCCGCCCGGCAGCCGCGCAGTCCCATCATCGGGTTGACCTCCCACAGGGAGTTGACAACCTGGAGCATTTTCTCCTTCTCGGCCAGTTCCGGCGAGTCGGGTGCAGTGATCTTCAATTGGGCCACTTCCTCGATCAGTTCGTCGCGGGGCGGGAGGAACTCGTGCATCGGCGGGTCGATGAGCCGCATGATGAGCGGCTGACCGTCCATCGCCTCGAAGAGCCCCTCGAAGTCCTTCTCTTGGAAGGGGAGCATCTCGTCCAGGGCTGCCTGCCGCTCCTCGTCGGTCTCCGCCATGATCATCCGCACCACCGCGTCGCGAGCCCGCTCGTCGAAGAACATGTGCTCGGTCCGGCAGAGGCCGATCCCCTCGGCGCCCAGTTCCCGGGCCCGGCGGGCGTCCTTGGGGTAGTCGGCGTTGGCGCGGACGCCCAGTTCGCGGATCTCATCGGCCCAGGTGAGCAACTCTACCAGTTCTTTTTGCTCCTCGAAGGAGACCTCCTTGGTGGGAATCTCGCCCCAGAAGACCTCGCCGGTGCCGCCGTCGATGGAGATGACGTCCCCTTCCTTGACGACGCGGTTGGTCTCCCGGACGGTGAACTGGTTGCGCTCCGTGTCCACGATGATGTCCTCGCAGCCGACGACGGCGGGGAGGTTGTTCCCGCGGGCGACGACCGCCGCGTGGGAGGTCATCCCACCGTGCTGGGTGAGGACACCCTTGGAGGCCAGCATCCCCGGGACGTCGTCCGGGTTGGTCTCCGGCCGGATGAGGATCACCGCTTTGCCCTGGCGTGCTAGTTCGGTGGCTCGCTTGGCGTCGAAGACCGCCATCCCCGTTGCTGCCCCTGGCGATGCGTTGATTCCCTTGGCGAGCAGATTGCCCTCCTCCTCGGCTTTCACCTTCGCCTGGGGGTCGAACGAGGGATGGAGCAGCTGGTCCACCTCCTCCGGCTTGACCCGCATCACGGCCTCTTCTTTCGTGATCAGTCCCTCGTGGACCATATCCACGGCGATCTTGACCGCCGCTGCTGCCGTCCGCTTGCCGGTACGGGTCTGGAGCATCCACAACTTCCCCCGCTCGACGGTGAACTCCAGGTCCTGCATATCCCGGTAGTGGGCCTCCAGCCGTTGGGCGACCTCGACGAACTGCTCGTAGACGTCCGGCATCACTTCCTTCAGCTGGGCGATCTTCATCGGGGTGCGGATACCGGCGACCACGTCCTCGCCCTGGGCGTTCTCCAGATACTCGCCGTAGAGCACCTTCTCGCCCGTGGCGGGGTCGCGGGTGAAGGCGACGCCGGTGCCGCTCTTCTCGCCCATATTGCCGAAGACCATCGTGCAGACGTTGACGGCGGTGCCCCAGTCGTGGGGGATCTTGTTCAGTTCCCGGTAGGCGACCGCCCGCTTGCCGTTCCAGGAGTCGAAGACCGCCTTGATCGCCAGCCGCAGTTGCTGGTAGGGGTCGGAGGGGAACTCCTCACCGAAGTGCTCCCGGTAGAGGGCCTTGTACTGCTCGACCAGTTGCTTCATCCCCTCCAGGCTGACCTCGGCGTCCGTCTTGACCCCCTCCTTCTGCTTCAGTTCGGTCAGCAATCGCTCGAAATGCTCCCGATCCAGCCCCATCACGATGTCGGAGAACATCGTGATGAACCGGCGGTAGGCGTCGTAGGAGAACCACTCGTTGCCGGTGAGCCGGGCCAACCCCTCGCGGGTCTCGTCGTTGAGGCCCAGGTTGAGGACGGTGTCCATCATTCCCGGCATCGAGACCCGGGCGCCGGAGCGGACGGAGACCAGCAGCGGGTTCTCGGGGTCTCCGAACCGCTTGCCGGTCATCTTCTCCAGTTCTTTCATCGCCTCCAGCACCTGCTCCCACATCCCGGGCGGGAAGTCGCCGGTCTTCATGTACTCGACGCAGGCCTCGGTGGTGATGGTGAAGGAGGGGGGAACAGGCAGGCCTGCCGCCGTCATATCGGCCAGACCGGCCCCCTTGCCGCCCAGGATCACCTTCATCTCATCCAGCGTGGGCTGGTGCCCCAGTGTCTCGGTCAGTTCCTCACTTGCTCTGGCTGCCAGGTATACCCATTTCTTGCTCACGGTTTCCTCCTCCCTGCGACTTCGTGGAAAGGCCGGGACCTCGTCTCTGGCAGGTCGGCCCCGGCTGTTTACCGCACGGTTCTCTCGGTGCGGTCGATGGACTAATATTCGACGATCGACCGGGTATTATACCTCTGAAAGGCCCGAAGTCAAGGTCGCCTGGGGTTTAGACAGGAGTTCGGACCCACCTGATCCGCCCCGCCGTAAACAGGCGGGGCGGGCGGGAAATCGGCCCAGCACCGGCTCTTCGGGCCGGTGCCAGGTCCGCCGAGTAGGTCTCCGGTTGACTTAACGGCAGAACAAGGTAGAATCAACCGCCTTAGCGAGCATTTAGCCCTGGAGCGGATCGAGCAATGTCTCCATCCTCAACGAGACCTTCTATAAGAAAGGCCGAACGATGGGCGCTGGTAGCGCTTTTCCTGATCGCCTTTCTTCCGCGTGCTATCTACCCGGTATCCCGGCCCCTTCAGTGGTACTTTCGTTCGGCCCGGTTCTTCCAGGCGGTGATGGAGGGGGACTGGGCGGGGACCCTGTTCTCGGAACATCCCGGCGTGACGGTGATGTGGCTCTCGGGCAGCGCGCTGTGGGGATGGTATGGACTGCAATCCCTCCTTGGTTTGCATCCTCCCACTCCGTTGGAGACGGAGGGGTACGCCTTCGCCGACCGGGTGGCGGTCGGCGTTGTGCCGTTGGCAGCGCTCGTCTCCCTGGGGATCGTGTGGGGATGGTTCCTCCTCCGCCGCCTATTTGGAACCCGGGTCGCGTGGACGGCGACGGTGTTGTGGGCGGTTGACCCTTTCCATCTCACCAACTCCAAGGTGCTTCACCTGGATGCCACGCTGTCCATCTTGATGATGCTCTCTGCCCTGTGGATGCTGATCTACGTGCGTGAGCACACGGTCAAATCCCTCGTTGTCTCGGCGGTCCTGGGCGGCCTTGCCCTGCTCACAAAGATCGCCGCCCTTTTCCTTGTCCCCTTCCTGGGGCTCTGCCTGTTGACCGATTGGCTGTCGTCGCTGAGGTCCTCCCCATCTCTACTTCAGGGGTTGAGGCCCGCGCTCTCCCATTTCCTCCTCTGGTTGCTCATCGCTGTCGTTTTGTACGTGCTGCTCTGGCCGGTGATGTGGGCCCAGCCGCGGGCCACCGTTGAGCAGGTGGTCCAGCAAGGCATCGTACGCAAGATCAGCCGCGCTCACTCTCTGCCTCGGTTCCACCGGGGTCGGTTGATGATCGGGGATCCGGGGTCCCTTTATTATCTCGACACTTTGCTCTTTCGGACCACCTTTCTCACTCTGCCTTATTTCTTCGTAGGGATCGCTGCGGCGGTGAGGGGGCGCGAGAAGCGATCCTGGTTCCTCTTGGGGGCGTTCGCTGTTTTCTATTTCATACAGATGACCCTGGCCAGCCGAAAGGAATCGCGGTATATGCTCCCGGTCCTGCTGGCGATCGATGTATTCAGCGCGGGAGGGATTGTCTGGTGGGTCCAGCGCGTCAGCGGGAGGAGGCTCCTGCGTCCGGCCTACCTGATCGGCCTACTGGTGCTGGCCCAGGCAATCGTTGTGCTCCCCCGGTTTCCCTACTATGGGACCCATTACAACTCTCTGTTGGGGGGGGCTCGGGCTGCGCAGCGGGTCCTTCCGCTGGGGTACTTCGGCGAGGGGTTGGATCTGGCGGGGCGGTATGTAGACAGCCAGCCGCGGGCCGAGGAACTGACCGTTGCGACCCAATTTCTGGCGAACGAGATCCTTGCCCAGTACGTCCGCGCTCCAGTCTACGACGTTTCGAACGTGGGGGAGGAGGCGGATTTTCTGATCTTCGGTGTCCAGTTCACGACGCGGGGAAGGGATTTCCCCCGCTGGGGAGCGCTGTGGGAGCGGATCTACAAGTTCCGCGAGCCGGAGTTCGTGGTCTCCTTCGATGGCATTCCCTATGCCTGGGTCCACCGACCTGACGCTGGTCCGGCGATCCCTCACCGACTGGACGTTCGCCTGGGGGATTCGATCCGGTTGGTGGGCTACCGGCTGGCCCAGAACGAGGTTGCTCCCGGTGAACCGCTCCTGCTGACGCTCTACTGGCGGGCTGAGGCTCCGGTCGAGGGGTCTTACACTGTCTCGGTCCACCTGTTGGGAGCGGACGGGGGGGTGGTGTACGAACAGGCCAGTATGCCTGTGCGGGGCACGCGCCCGACGGACGATTGGTCGGTCGGCGAAACGGTGGAGGACCCTTACGAGGTCCTGATCCCGGCGGACGTGCCGTTTGGCGACTATCGTCTTGCTGTGACGATGCTCGATCCGAACACATCGCAGCCGCTGCCTGCATACGCTGCCGAGGGCCACCGGCTGGTTGACGAGCAAGTGCCGCTGACAGCGGTGCGGGTCGTGCCAGTGGTTCCTCGCTGGCAGGAGGCCCTTTCCGCGCTATGGATGACGGTAATCCTCGTGGGCGTTATAGCTCCATGGCTTCGGAGGCAGAAGTGAATAAGCGCATCGAACAGATCCTGATCCGTGCTATCCTGGCGATCTTTGCCGTCCTCGGCGTTACCTACAGCGTCGTCGTTCCCCCCTTTGAGGCCTCCGACGAGGTGTGGCATTACCCAATGGTGAAGTACATCGCTGACCACTGGGATCTGCCGGTGATGGATCCGAACAACGTCGGCCCTTGGCGGCAGGAGGGGGGGCAACCTCCCCTCTATTACGCCCTCGGGGCCGCGATCACGTTCTGGATCGACACCTCCGATATGGAGCAGGTCCGACGTCTCAACCCGCACGTCGATGCGGGAGTGGCCACGCCGGATGGCAACGTCAACCTGGTGGTTCACAACCCCGCGCTGGAACGGTTCCCGTGGCGCGGGACGGTGCTGGCAGTCCATCTGGTCCGGTTCCTCTCCGTGCTGATGGGGACCGCCTCGGTCTACTTCACCTACCGAATCGTCCGTGAGATCGTTCAGGATGACCCCCTCCTGCCCTTGGCGGCAGCCGCGGTTCACGCCTTCACGCCGATGTTCGTCTTCATCGCTGGCTCCGTCAACAACGACAATCTGGTGGTGATGTTGTGCGGATTGGGTCTGTGGATGTTGCTTCGCCTGGCGAAAGAAGAGGCCTGGACCAGCAGGCACGCTCTTGTCCGTTACCTCGTCCTGGGCATCGTGCTGGGCATGGCTGCGCTTTCCAAGACCAGTGCGTTGGGGCTGACCGTGGTGACGGCGGTGGTGGTGACGATGCGGGCGGTCCGGCGGCGGTCGTGGCGGGAGTTCCTCCTGGGTGGCTTTGCGACGCTTCTGCCCTTCCTTGCTGTAGTCGGGTGGTGGTACCTGCGCAACCTGCGGCTCTATGGGGATCTCACCGGTCTCAACGTCTTCACTCAGGTCTCGGGCAGCATCCGTCCCGTCCCGGCGGACCTGGCGCAACTGTGGCGTGAGCGGTACAGTTTCCTGGCGGGCTATTGGGGCAACTTCGGTGCCCTCAACGTCCCGATGTCGCCGTGGGTTTATACTCTCCTCAATGCTCTGCTTCTCCTCTCCCTTCTGGGTCTTTTCCTTCGCCTTCTTCGTCTTCCCGACTACCCTGTTTCCCTGTCCCCTCGTTCTCTCTTCCTCGCCCTCCTTTGGGCTGCGCTTGTCTTCATCCCCTGGATTGGCTGGTCCCGCGTCACCTGGTCGTCCCAGGGGCGGCTGGTCTTCCCGGCGATCTCTGTGTGGTCGTTCCTCCTGGTCCTGGGGCTCCATTCCCTCACGTCTGGCGCGTCGCGCGTCATACGTCATACGTCGCGTATCACGGCCGTTGTTGCCCACCTTTATCTTTTCCTACCTGCAATGCTGCTCGCGTTGGCAGTTGTCGCCCCCTTCGCCTGGATCGCACCGGCCTATGCTCTGCCCGAGCCGCTGGGCGAAGATGAGGTTGCCGCGATCCCCCACCGTTTGGGGGTCGAGTTCGGGGGCGTGATGCGGCTCCTGGGGTACGATCTGGAGGCCGATGCGGTGGAGCCAGGGGGGCGACTGGGGGTAACCCTCTACTGGGAGGCGCTGGCTCCGACCGATCGGGATCACACCGTCTTCGTGCACCTGCTGGGGGAGGGGGATCTCATCATTGCGCAGCGGGATACTTTCCCGGGGGTGGGGCTTCTGTCCACGACGTGGCTGGAGCCGGGTTTCCGGTGGGCCGACCGGTATGTCCTCCAGATCCCCGCTACAGCCTACACGCCTGATGTGGCCCAGGTCGAGGTAGGGGTGTACGACGCGACGACAGGATCTCGCCTCCCCGCCAGCACTGGCGGTGACCAGGTCCGTTTCGGTCGAGTCCTCGTTCAACCACTGCCGGGGGATGTTCCCAATCCCATCGAGATCAACTTCGGCGACCGGATGGCGCTGGTGGGGTACCGACTGAGCGATCGGGTGGTCCGCCCTGGCGATACGATCACTCTGACGCTCTACTGGCGGGGTTTGCGGCCGATGGACGTCAATTACACCATCTCTGCGCAGTTAATAGACGCGCAGCAGCGCAAGGCCGCGCAGAGCGATGGATGGCCTCGAGGGGGGGAGGCGCCGACGGCAGCATGGCAGCCAGGGGAGATCGTGGCCGATCCCCGATCGTTAGAGATCGCCCCGGATGCCCCTCCCGGGGTGTACGCTCTTCGAATCGTGGTCTACGTGTTACAGGAAGAGGAGATCGTCCATCTGCCGATGATCCCCGAGGGGGGGAGGATGTTGGAGAACTATGTCGTGTTGACAAAGGTGCGCGTGGTACCGTAGAAAGCCCTCGTTGGCCTGGGGCCCGTCATGGGACCAGGTACGTATCAACCACCACGCCGTCCTGGTCCTCCAGGACGACCATCTCGCCAGACGTCCACGCGGGTTCCTCCCGGCCCCAGTAGAGGTGGGTCGGGGTGTTCTGGCCCGACCGGGAATGGACGGTGACCTCTCCGCCGGGGAACAGGACCAGCCGGGGAAACACGTAGCGATCCCCGGTCGCGCTGGAAAGGGCCCATCCCTCCAGGATGGCCATTCCCCCCGTGTTCCGCACCCGCACCTGCTCCACTTCCAGATCGCCCGCTCCCACTACAGCGGCGATCTCCACCCGGGGGGGACCCTCTGGGGTCGGTACCGCAGGAGGGGGAACGGTCGGAGCAGAGGGAAGCGCGGTCGTCGGCTCGGGAGAGACCACGGCCGGTGGTGCTGTGTGGCCGGGGATGATCAACCGCTGTCCGGGGTGGATCAGGTTGGGGTCGCTCAGTCCGTTGGCGGCGACCAGTTCGTCCAGAGGGACCCCATACATAGCGGCAATGCCGGCCAGCGTCTCTCCGGGCTGGACGATGTGGACCAGCGGCGGGGGCGTCGGCGTGGGGGGAGGCGGAGTGGGGGAGGGGGAAAGGAGCACCGCCGGTGTGGTCGGAACGAGCGACGCGGAGGAGGGGACCGTCTCGCCCTCTTCCCCTTGCAGCGCCAGCATCAACAGGGAAAAACCGACGACGAGGAACACCGTTGCTCCGGCGATCCAGGTCCAGGCCCGGCTCCGCATCATACGCCTCCGCAGTCAATGATACCATCGGTGGGAGAAAGGGCAAGCGCAAAGCCAGTATTGTGTTTGTGCTCGACGCCCAATCGATATATACTTAATCTGCACTTGCTTGTGGGGAACAAGGAGAGTCTGCCTCTCCTTGTTGAGAGTGGTGAGAGCACTCCCGGGTGGGCGCGGTTGGGCGATGGGTGATTAAGCGCCTTGTAGCCCGTCCTCTGAGGTCAGGCAGCGCTTTCGAACCCTATTGATAGGCCGAAATTAGACGAATCAGAGGTAGGGATGCTCTACGGTAAAGGGGTGTGGATCCTCTATTCAGCCCATCTTGACTTAGCGGTCGAGATGGCCCGGGAGATCGGGGCGACACACCTCTTCTATCGGGCAGGCCATCGGGGGATGTTCTTCCCAGAGGCGGCTCTTCGGGTGAGCCAGCGGGCGCGCTCCGCAGGTCTGGTCCCTTTTGCCTGGTTGCACGCTCCAACCGACCGTCCCTCTGAGGTCGTTCGGATCGCACGGCGGAGTGTCGAGTTTGGCTATCAGGGAGTGGTCCTCGATATCGTCCCCCTCTCCCAACGGATGGCCCAGAAGGTTGAGATGCTCGGTCGGCAACTGATCGATGCCGGGTTCAATCCTGAAGCGCTCTACTATAGCGCGCCTTCGGCGATCTCGCGCCATCCTGACATCCCTTACCAGCAACTTAACCTCCTCTGCCGCGGCGGGTTCATGCCGAAGTGCACTCCGCTGTTGGGTAAACCCCCGGAGGTCGCTGTTCATAAGTTGACCTATGAGGAGCATCACCGCTGGTCGAAGGTGTGGGGATACGGTCCACCTCTCTATCCTGTCCTTTCTCCCTCTCGAGATGAGGAGGGTAGGGAGTTGTTGGAACCGGCGGAGTTCTTCGGGTGGATCTCCGCTCTGGCAGAGCATCGGCCCACCTTCTTCAGCGTTTTCCACGCGTCTGTGACGCCTCGGAACCTGTGGCCCTTGCTGGCTGAAATGGAGGTGCCCCGTCCTCCCCAGGCGTTGGACGCGCCTCCCTTCCTGGAACCTCTCCGTTCAACGGCCCAGTCGGGCGAGGCGGAAGATGCTGCCGAGCCGGAAGAGCCCCCGCTCGTCGTCACCGTCCAGGTCAGCGATACCGTCTGGACCCTGTGCGAGCGGTACGGGTGTACCAGGGAGCAGTTTTGGGAATGGAACGGCTACCTCTGGGACGAGCGAGGTTGGCCACGGGATGCCAACTACCTGCAACCCGGCTGGCGAGTGCGGGTTCGATAGCCAGGTCGTCGTGGGGGCGGTAAATGGCTGATGGAAAACGGGCCGGCTGGCGAGGAAAGCCAGGGCTTTTGTCTCGTCGGAGGGTCCTGAGTAGCGGGAGCCTGGCTGGCTACGACCTGGGAGGGGTCGACCTCCGAGGAGCCGACCTGCGGGGGGCTAACGCCCACCTGGTCGATCTGACCGGCGCGAACCTCCACGGGGCCAACCTGACGCGGGCCTATCTGAGGCAGTCGTGCCTGCGCGAAGCCGATCTATCCGGAGCCGATCTCGGT
Source organism: Thermoflexia bacterium (assembly GCA_011192125.1). GTDB lineage: Bacteria > Chloroflexota > Anaerolineae > B4-G1 > DUEL01 > DUEL01. Next base: position 39,870 of record DUEL01000011.1, on the reverse strand, counting down.
AAGGCAGACCTGACCGAGGCCGACCTGCGCGGTGCGAACCTGCGGCACGCTCGCCTGGGCGAGGCCGATCTGGGGGGAGCCGACCTGCGGGGGGCCGACCTGACCGGCGCCGACCTGCGGGGAGCCCGTCTCAACGAGGCGACCCGGATCGACGAGCGCTGGCGGATCGCCTGGGAGATCGTCAACCAGGGCGCGGTGAACCGCGACCTCCGGAACGTGGTCCTCGATGGGGCCGACCTGAAGGAAGCCCGTCTGTCCGGTGCAGACCTCTCTGGTGCTAGCCTGGCCGAGGCCGACCTGACCGGTGCCGATCTGGTCGGTGCCAAGCTCCACAGCGCGGACCTGCGCCGGGCGGTCCTTCGCCAGGCCCGTCTCGACCGGGCCGATCTCCGTCTGACCAGCCTCCAGGACGCCGATATCCAACAGGCCGATCTTCGCTTAGCCAACCTGGAGCGGGCTGACCTGAGCGGTGCCAACATGGAGGGGGCCAACTTGTATATGGCCTGCCTGCATGGGGCGAAGTTGGACGAAGCCACGCAGATCGACCCGAAGTGGCGGCTGGTCTGGGAACTGGTCAACCAGGGGGGAGCGGGGCGGGACCTGAAAGGGGTGGCGCTGGACGGGGCCGACCTGAGCGGTGCCTACCTGAGTGGCGCAGATCTGGAGGGGGCCGATCTCCGGGGAGCCAACCTCAGCCGGGCCGATATGCGAAAGGTCCGGCTGTGCGAGGCGAACCTGAGCGGTGCGGACCTCACCGGCGCTAATCTCTATATGGCCGATTTCAGAGGGGCACGGCTGGACGAGCACACGCGAATCGCCCCCAAATGGTATCTGGCCTGGGAGATCGTCAACCAGGGAGCGGTCACCCGTGACCTGAGCACGCGGGACCTGGCCGGAGCCGATCTGAGCGGTGCCGATCTGCAAGGGGCCCTCCTGCGTGGTGCCGATCTGAACGGCGCGGACCTGCGGGAGGCCGATCTGGGTGAGGCGGACCTGAGCGGTGCCGATCTGAGCGGTGCCGATCTGAGCGGCGCCCGTCTGGTCGGCGCGGATTTGTCGGCCGCCAACCTGACCGGAGCCTCCCTTCTCAAGGCCGATCTCTCCGGAGTCAACCTGAAGGGGGCGGTGCTCACCGGAGCCCGGTTGGCCGGGGCCGTGCTCACTGGAGCCGATCTGCGGGAGGCCCGGTTGGACGATGCCGACCTGACCGGGCTGGATTTCGGCGGGATCGACCTCAGCGCGGCCCGCCTGGTAGGGGCAAAGGCGACGGGCGCGGTCTTCACCAACGCCGACCTCCGCGGTGCCGACCTCCGCCGGGCCGATCTTTCCAGGGCCAACCTGCGTGGGGCCCGGATCGATGAGAAAACGCGGCTGGATGAGAAATGGGCCCTGGTCTGGGAGATCGTCAACCGCGGAGCGCCGGGGCGCGATCTGAGCGGGGTGGACCTGCGCGGGGCCGATCTCTCCGGCGCGAACCTGCAGGGTGCGGACCTTCGCCGTGCCGATCTCTCTGGGGCCAACCTGGAGGGCACCGACCTGCGGATGGCGGACCTGCGGGAGGCGCAGTTGGACGAGGAGACCCGTCTGGATCAGAAATGGCGGCTGGTCTGGGAGATCGTCAATCGCCAGGCCTCAGGGCGCGACCTGAGTGGGGTCGACCTGGGTCAGGCCAATCTGACGGCAGCCCAGTTGAGTTGGGCGAGCCTGCGTGGGGCCGATCTCTCCGGTGCCTACCTCGGCCGGGCCGATCTGAGTGGTGCCGATCTCAGCGGTGCGGACCTGCGCGACGCCCGCTTGCCCGATGCGATCCTGCGGGGGGCCAACCTCACCCAGGCGGCGCTGATCGGTGCCGATCTGACCGACACAGACCTCTCAATGGCCGTCCTGCGAGGGGCCATCGTCGACGAAACGACCCAAATGGCCCCAAAGTGGCGACTGGTCTGGGAGATCCTCAACCTGGAAGGCCCCAGGCCCGACCTCCGTCGCAGCGACCTGCGCCTGGCCCACCTCGGCCGGGCCGACCTGCGCGGTGTGGATCTCAACGGTGCCGACCTTTCAGGGGCCGACCTGAGCGAGGCCGACCTCTCCGGTGCGAACCTCGAGGGAGCCATCCTGAAGGACGCCAAGCTGAGCCGAGCCAACCTGAGTGGTGCCTCCCTTGAGGAGGCAGACCTGCGCGGAGCCGATCTCCGATTGGCGAACCTGGATGGGGCGCGGCTCGCCCGGGCCGACCTTCGGGGTGCTCTCCTCGACGAAGGAACCTGGATCGATGAGAAGTGGCGGTTGGTTTGGGAGATTGTCAATCAGGGAGCGTCGGGGCGCGACCTGCGGGGGGCTGATCTCTCAGGAGCGGATCTGCGCGGTGCCGACCTCCGTGGCGCCGACCTGCACGGCGCCGACCTGCGCGAGGCCGATTTGGTCGGAACAAATTTGGAGGGCGCAGACCTGACCCGGGCGAACGTGAAAGGTGCCCGAATGGACCCCTCTACGCAGGTCGATCCGAAGTGGCGGTTGGTCTGGGAGTTGGTGAACGGGGAGGCGGAGGGGCGGGACCTGGAAGGGGCCGACCTGCGTGGGGCCAACCTCTCCGGTGCCGACCTCCGCGGCGTCGATCTCTTCCAGGTGGACCTTCGGGACGCTGACCTCCGTTCCGCCGATCTGCGAGGAGCGATCCTTAAAGGAGCGCGTCTGGATGAGACGACCGACATCGACGAGAAGTGGCGGCTGGTCTGGGAGTTGGTCAACGAGGGAGGGTCCGGACGTGATCTGAGCGGGGTGGATCTGCAGGGGGCGTACCTCCAGGAGGTGGACCTGCACGGGGCCGATCTGGCCGGCGCCGACCTCAGGGAAGCGGACCTGGCCGGTGCGAATATGGCCCGGACCGATCTGAGATGGGCCGATCTTCGCTCCGCCTCGCTGCGCGGAGCCGACCTCAGCCGGGCCAACCTGCGGGATACGCGGCTGGACGAAACGACGGACATCGACGAGAAATGGCGGCTGGTCTGGTCGTTGGTCAACGAGGGGAGGGGCGAGCGCGACCTGGTGGACGTCGACCTCTCGGGGGCCGATCTGCGGGACCTCCTGCTCCCCGGTGCCGACCTCCGCGGCGTCGATCTGAGCGGCGCCGACCTGCGCGGCTGTGGACTGGCGGGGGCGAACCTCTCTGCGGCGAGGCTGACGGGAGCCGATCTGCGGTCCGCCGACCTCCGCGGTGCCGATCTGAGCGGCGCTGACCTGCGCGGTGCTGACCTGCGCGGTGCTGATCTCACGGACGCGGAGTTGGTAGGAGCCGACCTGCGGGACGCGGTGCTCGATGAGGGGACCCGCATCGAGCGACGCTGGTGGGTGGTCTGGGAGTTGGTCAACGGGCGGAGCACCGGTCGGGACCTGCAAGGCGTGGATCTGCGGGGGGCCGGTCTCCAGGGGATGGACCTGCGCGGAGCCGACCTTCGCGGTGTGGACCTCCGAGGGGCGGATCTGACCGATGCGCAGTTGGCTGGTGCCGACCTGCGGGGGGTGGTGTTGGATGAGACCACCCGGCTGGACCCGAAGTGGCATCTGGTCTGGGAATTGGTCAACCGAGGAGGCGCGGGGCGAGACCTGCGCGGGGCGGACCTGCGCGAGGCCAGGCTGGTCGGTGCGGACCTGCGGAACGCCGATCTTCGAGGAGCCGATCTGTGGGCGGCCGATCTGACCGGCGCGGTGCTGACCGATGCCGACCTGCGCGAAGCCGACCTTCGGGAGGCGGATCTGACCGACGCGCAGTTGGCTGGTGCCGACCTGCGGGGTGCGGTGTTGGATGAGACCACCCGGTTGGCCCCCAAATGGCGTCTGGTTTGGGAGTTGGCCACCCGAGGAGGCGCTGGGCGAGGTCTGCGGGGGGTGGACCTACGGACGGCCAACCTGCGCGAGGTGGACCTGCACGGAGCCGATCTGGAGCGGGCCGACCTTCGCGAAGCCGATCTCCGGGGCGCCGATCTGACCGGCGCGGTGCTGACCGATGCCGACCTGCGAAGCGCCGACCTGCGTGGCGCCGATCTGACCAGCGCGGCGCTGGGCGGGGCCAACCTGCAAGACGCCGTACTCGACGGGACGACGCAACTGAGCGAGAAATGGCGGCTGGTCTGGCAATTGGTCAACGAAGGGGCGGAGGGCCGCGACCTTCGAGGGATCGATCTGAGTGGGGCCGCGTTGCGGGAGGCGAACCTGCGGGACGCGGATTTCACCGGGGCCGACTTCCGTGCCGCTGATCTGCGGGGCGCGATCCTGACTGGCGCGACGCTGGTGGGGGTCGACCTGCGGGGTGCGGACCTGCAGGGCGCGGACCTGACCGATGCATCGCTGGAGGGGGCTGATCTGCGGGATGCGGCGGTGAGCGGGGAGACGCGGTGGGCGGAGAAGTACCACCTGGTTTGGGAGTTGGTCAACACGGGCGGTGCCGGTCGAGAACTGAGGGGGCTCGATCTGAGCGGTGCGGTCCTGGACGGAGCCGATCTGCGGGGAGCCGACCTGGAACGTGCCAACCTGCGCCGGGTCGATCTCCGCCAGGCCGATCTCTCCGACGCCGATCTGACGGATGCCGACCTCCGTTCCGCCGATCTGCGGGGTGCCGCTTTGACCGCCGCCACGCTGACCGGTGCCGACCTGCAGGGGGCCGACCTGCGCGGTGCCGATCTGACGGACGCGGTGTTGGACCGGGCCAACCTGCGAGACGCTGTGCTCGACGGGACGACGCAACTGAGCGAGAAGTGGCGGCTGGTCTGGCAGTTGGTCAACGAAGGAGGGAAGGGTAGGGACCTGCAAGGGGTGGATCTCTCGGGGGCGAGCCTGCGAGAGGCGGATCTGCGGGAGGCGGATCTGACCGGTGCGGTGCTGAACGGGGCCGACCTGCGCGGTGCCAATCTGACGGACGCGGTGTTGAACGGGGCCGACCTGCGCGGTGCCGTAATCGACGAGACGACGCGGCTGGAGGAGAAGTATCGCCTGATCTGGGTGCTGCTCAACGAAGGAGGGGCCGGACGGAATCTGCAGGGAGTGGACCTGCAGGGGGTGAACCTGCGGGGGGTCGACCTGCAGAGAGCCTCCCTCCAGTCTGCCGATCTCCGTTCTGCCGACCTGCGCTCCGCCGACCTCGCCCACGCAGATCTGACCGGTGCCGACCTGCGGGGTGCGGACCTTCGAGGGGCTGACCTGACGGGGGCGGTGTTGGACCGAGCCGACCTGCGGGATGCCCTGGCGGATGGGACGACCCGGCTTGATGAGAAGTACCGACTGGTTTGGGAGTTGGTCAACCAGGGAGGCGCAGGTCGGGACCTGCGGGATGTGGACCTCGGCGGAGCCGATCTGCGAGGTGTAGACCTCCAGGAGGCTCGGCTGGGCGGCGCTCGGTTGGTAGGTGTCGATCTGCGAGGAGCGCGGCTCCGGAAGTGCGACCTGCAAGAGGCCGATCTCCGCGGTGCGGACCTCCGCGGGGCTGACCTCACCGGGGCCGACCTTCGGGGCGCGGCCCTGGACGAGACAACCCGCATCGACGAAAGATGGCTCCTGATCTGGTCGCTGGTCAACGAAGGAGGCGCAGGTCGGGACCTCCGGGGGGTGGACCTGCGGAACGCTCTGCTCATCGGCGCTGACCTCTCCGGCGCCGATCTTCGCTCCGCCGATCTCCGCTCCGCCGACCTGCGGGATGCCGATCTTCTGGGTGCCGACCTGCGCGATGCGGACCTTCGAGGGGCCGATCTGACCGGTGCGGATCTGACAGGAGCCAACCTGAGGGGAGCGGTGGTCGATGAGCAGACCCGCCTGGATGAGAAGTGTCGCCTCGTCTGGACTCTGGTAAATGAGGGCGGTGCGGGTGGCGGTTGGAAGGGTGTGGACCTCGCCGGAGCGAACCTCCAGGATGCCGATCTGAGCGGCGCGGACCTCCGTGCGGCCGACTTGCGTGACGCCGATCTCTCGGGAGCCGATCTCACCGGCGCTTTCCTCGAACAGGCTGATATGACAGGAGCACGGATGCAGCGCGCTGTGTTGGGGGGCGCGTTGGGGGGAGAGGCAACGCTCCGCTCCGCCGATCTCGCCGGTGCCGACCTTTCTGAGGCCGCGTTCCCGGATGCGGACTTCACCCGATCGGACTTGACGGGCGCGCTCCTGGATCGGGCCCACCTCGCTGGCGCCTGTTTCGCCGAGTCGTTCCTTCGGGATGCTTCTCTCCAGGGTGCCGACCTGAGCGACGCGGAACTCACGGGCGTGGATGGTCAGGAGGCCGTGCTTCGGGAGGCCGATCTCCGTCGGGCGAAGTTGGCGAAGGCGAACCTGGGGGCTGCTGCGTTGAACAAGGCGCAACTGTCTGGCGCGGTGCTTCAGGAGGTCGACCTCAGCCTGGCCGACCTTCACGGTGCCGACCTGCGCGACGCCGACCTGCGGGGGGCCGATCTGACCGGGGCCGATCTCCGCTGGGTGCAGTTGCGCCGCGCGGTGTTGGATGACCAGACCAGGCTGGATGAGAAATGGCATCAGGTTTGGGTGCTGGTCAACGAAGGGGGCGTGGGCCGCGACCTGCGAGGGGCGGATCTCAGCGGGGCTGATCTGCGGGACGCGGATCTGGCCGACGCCGACCTCAGCAGTGCCGATCTCAAAGAGACGTGGCTCAGGGGAGCAAGCCTGAGCGGGGCGAACCTGTCCAACGCCGACCTCCGTGGTGCCGACCTCAGCGAGACCGATCTGACCGCCGTGATATTGGTGGGTGCCGACCTGCGGGGCGCGGATTTGTCCGGGGTGAAGTTGACCGGCGTGGATCTGCGCGGGGTGCTGCTGGATGACGAGACCCGCATCGACGAGAAGTGGCGGCGGGTATGGAGGGTAGTCAACGCCGGGGCGGAGGGGGTGGACCTCGCCAAAGCCGATCTCAGCGGGGCGGATCTGCGCGGCGTGAACCTCGGCGGGATCGACCTCACCGGTGCCGACCTCCGCTCAGTGGACCTTAGCGTGGCCAACCTGCGGGAGGCCGTCCTGGAGGGAAGTGACCTCACAGGGGCCGATCTGACCGGTGCCGATCTCCGCAGGGCGCGGCTGCGGGGAGCAGTGCTGCGAGGGACCGACCTGCACCGCGCCAACCTCCGAGGGGCCGATCTCACGGGGGCGGACCTTCGAGATGCGAACCTGATCGACGCCGACCTGCAAGGGGCCGACCTGACCGGAGCCGATCTCCGGGGCGCGGGCCTCCGCACAGCGAAGGTCACGTTGGCCCAGTTGCGGGACGCTCTGCTGGATGAGACGACCGACATCGACGAACGATGGTGGCTGTGGTGGCGGGTCGTCCGGAGGGAGCCGGAGGAGCGTGACTTCCAGCGGGCGACGCTCAGCGGAATGGATCTCCAGGGTGCGGACCTCCGGGGGTTGGATCTGAGGGGTGCGAACCTGCGGGAGGCCCACCTGGTGGGGGCCGATCTGCAAGGGGCCGACTTGCGGGGAGCCGATCTGCGGGGTGCGGATCTGACGGGGGCGGTGTTGGCGGGTGCGGATCTGCGAGGGGTGGTGCTGGACGAGTCGACCCGATTGGACCCCAAGTGGCGGTTGGTGTGGGAGTTRGTGAACGATGGGGGAGCGGGTCGGGATCTGGGGGGTGTGGATCTGTCGGGTGCGGATCTGCGCGGGGTGGATCTGCGTGGTGCGGATCTGACGGGGGCGGTGTTGGCGGGTGCGGATCTGCGTGGGGCGGATCTGACGGACGCGGTGTTGACCGACGTCGACCTGCGAGGTGCGCTGCTGGACGAGTCGACCCGCATCGAAGGGAAATACCGGCAGGTCTGGTTGCTGATCAACGAGGGAGGCGTCGGTCGCGACCTGCGCGGGGCCGACCTTCAAGAGGTCGATCTGGAGGGTGTGGACCTGCGCGGAGCCGACCTGCGAGGGGCCAATCTCCGTGCTGCCACCCTGCGCGGCACCGATCTGACCGGTGCCAACCTCCAGGGGGCGGTTCTCCGGGCCGCCGATCTGACCGAAGCGGTGTTGGTCAACGCCGACCTCCGCTCCGCCGACCTCCGGAACGCCGTCCTCGACCGCGCTGCCCTGGATGGTGTCGACCTTCGCGGCAGCCTTCTGGACGAAAGTACCCAGATCGCTCCGAAGTACCGCCTGGTCTGGGAGTTGGTCAACGGTCAGGGGATGGCTCGGGACCTGCGGGGGGCGGATCTGAGCGGTGCTGGACTTCGGGGTGTGGATCTGCGGGGGGCCGACCTGCGGGAGGCGGACCTGCGCGGTGCCGATCTGACCGACGCGCTTCTGGACGGCGCGAACCTGCGTGGGACGGTCCTGGACGAGGCGACCCACATCGACGAGAAGTACCGTCTGGCCTGGGAACTGGTGAATCAGGGTGGCGTGGGGCGAGACCTTCAGGGCGTGGACCTGAGCGGTGCGGACCTGGCGCGGGCGAATCTCGCCGGTGCCGATCTGCAGGAGGCCGATCTGTCTGAGGCGGATCTGAGCGCGGCCGACCTGATGGGCGCGGACCTGGGGAAGGCTGATCTGACGGGGGCCCGATTGGCAGGAGCGAACCTCAGGGCGGCGCGGCTCGTCGACATCGTCGCACACGGTGCTGATTTGACGTCGGCCGACTTGAGCGGGGCCGAACTGCGGTCCGCCGACCTGCGGTCTGCTGACCTGCAAGGAGCGGAGTTGGCTGGTGCCAACCTGCGAAGGGTGGTCCTGGATGAGACGACCCGGCTGAACGGGAAATGGCGTCTGGTCTGGGAGTTGGTCAACCAGGGCGGTGTGGGGCGCGATCTGCAGGGGGTGGACCTGCGGGGGGCGGACTTGGAGGGCGTGGACCTGCGGGGGGCCGACCTGCGGGGGGCCGACCTGCGGGGGGCCGACCTGCGGGGAGCTGAGTTCACCGGTGCCAACCTGCGCGGGGCGGTCCTCGACGAGGCGACCCGTCTGGACCGGAAGTGGCGCCTGGTTTGGGAGTTGGTCAATCAAGGGGGCGTGGGCCGCGATCTGCGTCGGTCGGACCTCGGTGGCGCGGATCTGCGCCGGATCGACCTCAGGGGTAGCGCGCTGACGTGGGCCGACCTGCGCGGGGCTGACCTGACCGGCGCCGATCTCCGCTTTGCCGACCTGCGGGAGGCCGACCTGCGCGGTGCCGTCCTGACCGGCGCACGTCTTGAGGGGGCCGACCTGCAGGGCACCGTCTTGGACGAAGAAACCCGCGTCGATCCGAAGTGGCTCCTCGTATGGCGATTGGTCAACGAGGGCGGGGTCGGTGCCGACCTGCGCGACGCCGACCTGCGGGGGGCTAACCTGGGCGGCGCGGACCTGCGGCAGGCGGATCTCTCTGGAGCCGACCTGAGGGACGCGGACTTGCGCGGAGCCGACCTCTCCGAAGCCGTGCTCGACCGGGCTCGGCTGGCCGGCGCGGTGATCGACGGAAGCACCCGGATGGACGAGCGATGGCGCTACGTCTGGCAGGTGGTCAACCGCAGAGAGGCGGCCCAGGACCTTCGAGGGGCCGACCTGCGGGGGGCGGACCTCCGGGGAGTGGACCTCTCCTCCGCCGACCTGACGGAGGCCGACCTGCGGGGGGCCGACCTCCGAGGGACTGACCTGACCGAAGCGCGGTTGTGGGGAGCGAACCTGCGGGACGTGGTGATCGACGAGACGACCTGCCTGAGTGAGAGGTACCGCCTGATCTGGGAGTTGGTCAACCAGGGAGGTGCGGGGCGGGACCTCCAGGCCGCCGACCTGCGGGGAGCCGACCTGCGGTCCGTGGATCTCCAGGGGGCCAACCTCCACGGTGCCGATTTGAGCGGTGCCGACCTGCGGGGGGCCGACCTCACCGACGCGGACCTTCGGCACGCCGATCTGCGGTCTGCCCGGATTGACAAGGGGACGAGGCTCGCTGAGAAGTGGCGCTTGGTCTGGGAGTTGGTGAACCAGGGAGGCGTTGAGCGGGATCTCTCCGGCGTCGATCTGAGCGGCGCGGACCTGCGGGCGGTCGATCTCGCTTGGGCAGATCTGCGGCGATCCGTGCTCGCAGAAACAGACCTGCGGGGTGCGAATCTCGAGGGGGCCGACCTCCGCGGTGCGAACCTCCAGCAGGCCGACCTGCGGTCCGCCAACCTCCTCACTGCCGACCTGCGGTGGGTCCAGTGGCAGGGCGCGCAGATCGACGAGATGACCCAAATCGATTCCAAGTGGTATCTGGTCTGGGATCTCGTCAACCGAGGGGCGGCTGGCCGCGACCTGGCAGGGGTGGACCTCAGCGACGCGGATCTCAGCGGGGTGGACCTGCGGTCCGCCGACCTGCGGGGAGCCAATCTGCGGTCCGTGAATCTCCAGGGAGCCGACCTGACCCAGGCGCGCCTCCAGGGGGCCGACCTGCGGGAGGCCGACCTGCGAGGGGCCGATCTCACCGGTGCCGACCTCTTCGCTGCCTGGGTCGAAGGGGTGAAACTGGATGAGGAGACCAAGATCGATCCCAGATCGCACTTCGTCTGGCAGATCGTCAATCTGGGCGGGACGGGTCGGGACCTGCACGGGGTCGATCTGCGGGGGGCCTTCCTGCGGGGGACCGACCTGAGCGCCGCCGATCTGCGGTCCGCCGACCTACGCGGTGCCGATCTCAGAGAGGTGAACCTCCGTCGCGCCCGCCTGACGGCGGCCGACCTGCGCGGTGCCGATCTCCGTGGGGCCGACCTCTCCGAGGTCGATCTGCGGGACGTTGTGCTGGACGAAACCACCCGAATCGACGGGCGATGGTGGCTGTTGTGGGAACTGGTGAACGCCGGAGGGGCGGGCCGCCGCCTGACCGAGGTGGATCTTCGGGGTGTCAACCTGACGGCGACGGACCTCCACGGTGCCGATCTGACCGGCGCCTGCCTCGCCGGAGCGGTCCTGACCGGAGCCGATCTGAGGGGAGCCGTGTTGCGCGACGCGGACCTACGCTCCGCCGACCTCTCTGAGGCGGACCTGGAAGGGGCTGATCTGGCTGGCGCCGATCTGACCGGTGCCCTCCTCCGACGGGCGTCCCTTCTGCAGGCTGATCTCTCCGGGGCGAACATGGAGCGGGCGGACCTCGCTCTGGCCCGCCTGGCCGGGGCACGGATCGACGCAGCGACCCGTCTGGACCGGAAGTGGCGTCTGATCTGGGAGATCGTCAGTCGGCAGATGACCGGGTGGGCGCTCGCCGGTGTCGATCTGAGCGAGGCCGACCTGGAAGGGGCTGTCCTGCGGGAGGCGAACCTGGACGAGGCGGATCTGACCCGCGCCCGTCTCATCGGGGCCGATCTCACCGGTGCTACCCTCCGCGACGCCAGCCTTCGCCAGGCCGATCTCTGCCAGGCCTCCTTGGAGACGGCGGACCTGCGGGGGGCCAACCTGAGTGAATCGACCCTCCTTCAGGCCAACCTGACTCGGGCGGGTCTGAGATCGGCCAACCTGTACAAGGCCGACCTGCGCGGTGCCGATCTGACCGGTGCCGATCTGACCGGCGCGGAGTTGAGGGGGGCGATCCTCGACGATTCCACAGCGATCGACCCCAAGTGGCGGCAGGTCTGGCAGATCGCAACCCGCGGCTGGGAAGGGCAGGATCTGGTCGGGGCGGACCTCAGCGGCGCTAATCTGAGCGGCGTCGATCTCAGCGGAGCCGACCTCACTGGTGCGAACCTGATGGCTGCCTCCCTGAACGGCGCCGATCTGGAGCAGACGGTGCTCCGGCAGGCCAACCTCTCCGCGGCCGATCTGGGGTTCGCCGACCTGCACGAGGCGGATCTCCGAGGAGCCGATCTCTCTCGGGCTCGCCTCTCGGGATCTGTCCTGCGGGCTGCCTTTCTCGCGGAGGCGAATCTGAAGGAGGCCGACCTCTCTGCGGCCGATCTCCGGTTTGCCGACCTGACCGGTGCCGACCTGACCGGTGCCGACCTGCGCGGGGCGGATCTCTTTATGACCTGTCTCGTGGCGACGAAGGTCGACCGGAGCACGCTCCTGGACCGGAAGTGGCAACTGGTCTGGGTGCTGGTCAATCAGGGAGCGGTTGGACGCGACCTGGCCGAGATGGACCTTTCCGGTGCGGACCTGACCGGCGCACGGCTTCGGGGGGCCAATCTGAGCCGGGCCGGCCTGGTGTTGACCCGCCTTGAGAACGCCGACCTCCGAGAGGCCAATCTCCAGATGGCCAACCTCCAGGACGCCGATCTTTCTCACGCCGACCTGCGGGGGGCGAATCTGAGGATGTGCAACCTCCAGGACACCGTCCTCAACGGAGCCAACCTGGAAGGGGCGCGGTTGGAGGGGGCTTATCTGAAAGGGGTCAAACTGGACGGGTCGACCCGCATCGACGCCAAGTGGTCCCTCGTGTGCGATCTGGTTCGTCGGGGAGGGAGCGAGCAGGATCTGGGGGGAGTGGACCTGAGCGGGGCCAACCTCAGAGGGGTGGACCTGAACGGGGCGAACCTGGTCGGCACCGACCTGAGCCGCGCCTTCTTGAGTGGTGCCAGCCTCATCGGGGCTAACCTGGCGCGGGCGAACCTGACCGGTGCCGATCTTCGCTTCTCCAACCTGCGCGGCGCCGATCTGAGCGGCGCCAATCTCAGCGGCACGCGGCTTGCAGGGGCCAACCTCGTCGGCGCCAACCTCTTCGTCGCCAACCTGCGCGGCGCGGAACTGGATAGGACGACCCACATAGCCCCCAAGTGGTATCTGGTTTGGGAGATCGTCAACCAGAAGATCGCGGAAGGGGCCGACCTGCAGGGGGTGGACCTGGGCGGAGCCAACCTGGACGGTGCGAACCTCCGCCGGGTGAACCTGAGCCGCGCCTATCTCCGACTGGCCCGCCTCCGGGCTGCCGACCTGCGGGAGGCTAACCTCTCCCGGGCCGACCTCCGACTGGCCAATCTGCGGGACGCCGACCTGCGCGGTGCCGACCTCACCGGAGCCGAGATCAGCGAGGCGGCGCTGCGGGGCGCGCGGCTGGATGAGACCACCCGGATCGACGAGCGGTGGCGGCTGGTCTGGGAGATCGTCAATCACCGGGCCGCCGGCCGCGACCTGCGGGGGGTCGATCTCAGCGGCGCTGAACTGAGCGGTGCCGATCTGCGGAAGACGGATCTCTCCGGTGCCAACTTGGGCGGGGTCAACCTGAGCCGGGCCGACCTGACCGACGCCCACCTCCAGGGTGCGGATCTGAGCGGCGCGGACCTGACGGGTGCCGAACTGTCCGGGGCCGATCTGGTCGAGGCCAACCTGATGTGGGCCAACCTCGGCGAGGCCTCCCTCTATATGGCCGATCTCGCCCGGGCCAACCTGCGCAACGCCGACCTTCGCCGGTGTGTGCTCAAGGGGTGCACCCTCACCGAGGTGAAGGCGAACGGCGTGAACCTGGAAGGGGCCGATCTGAGCCGAGCGAACTTGGTCCAGGCGGAGTTGACCGAGGCCGACCTGCGAGGGGCGATCCTCACCGGTGCCAATCTGAGCGAGGCCGACCTTCGCCTTTCCAACCTCCACGATGCGCGGCTGAACAAAGCCGACCTGCGGGAGGCCAACCTGGCCGAGGCGGACCTGAGCCGTGCTGACCTGGGCGAGGCGAACCTGGATGGGGCGAAGTTGACCGCCGCCGATCTGACCGAGGCCGATCTTCAAGGAGCCCACCTTTTCGCCGCGCAGTTGGCCGGTGCCCGACTGCCGAAGGCTCGCCTGGGTGGGGCTGACCTGGGTCGGGTCGACCTGCGGGGAAGTGATCTCACTGAGGCCAGCCTCTCCCACGTCCATCTCCGCTGGGCCAGCCTGGACGGGGCTAACCTCCGGTCGGCCGACCTGACCGGCGCCTGGGTCGTCGGGGCGAGTCTCCGCAACGTCGACCTGCGGGGTGCCTGCCTGCAGCGTGCCGATCTGCGCGGTGCCGATCTGACCGGCGCGGACCTGACCGAGGCCGACCTGAAGGACGCCCAGATCAACGACACGACGCAGATCGAGACCAAGTGGCGGTTGGTGTGGGAGATCGTCAATTGGGGCGCGCCCGAGCGGGATCTGCGGGGGGTGGATCTCTACCGAGCCTGCATTGCCAACGCCGTCCTCCACCACGCCCGCCTCGACGAGGCCGACCTGCGGGAGGCGGACCTGCGCGGTGCCGATCTCAGGCAGGCTTGCCTGTCCAATACTCGGCTGGCGGGTGCGGACCTGCGCGGCGCGGACCTGACCGGGGCCGATCTGCAAGGAGCCGATCTGACCGGCGCGGATCTGACCGGGGCTTGTTTGACGGACGCCGATCTGCGCGGTGCGTTGTTGGAGCGCGTTCGGCTGGATGAGACCACTCGGATCGACGCCAAGTGGCGGTTGGTGTGGGAGATCGTCAACGAGGGCGGGGCAGGGCGGGACCTGAGCGGCAGCGATCTGCGAGGAGCCTGCCTCCCCCAGGCGAACCTTCGCTCTGCCAGCCTCCGCTCCGCCGACCTGCACGGGGCCAACCTGGAGGGGGCCGACCTGCGTGGTGCCGATCTGGAAGATGCCGACCTGCGCGGGGCTCGCCTCACCGGCGCTCGCCTGGATCGGGTGCGTTGGAAGGGGACCCTGCTCTATGAGACGGCCCACCTGCCGGACAAAGCCCGCCTGGTCTGGGAACTGCTCAACGAGGGTGGGGCAGGGCGGGACCTGTCCGATGCTGACCTTCGCGGTGCTGATCTGCGGTCCGCCGATCTGCGAGGTGCAGTGCTCCGTCGGGCCGACCTCCGAGAGGCCAATCTGGTCGGAGCCGATCTCTCCTTGGTCGACCTGCGGGAGGCCCGGTTGGATGAGACGACCGAGGTCGATGAGAAATGGCGGTTGGTCTGGCAGATCGTCAACGAAGGGGCTGCGGGGAAGGACCTGGCCCGGCTGGACCTGAGTGGGGCGAACCTGGAGGGGGCCAACCTGCGGGAGGCTGACCTGAGCGATACGGTCCTCTCGGGGGCGAATCTGCGGGGAGCCGACCTGCGCGGCGCGGTCTTGCGGGGCGCGGATATGAGCGGTGCGGACCTGACTGGTACGCTCCTGAGCGGTGCCGACCTGCGCGGCGCGATCCTAGACGAGACGACCCGCGTCGAGGCCCGGTGGCACCTGGTTTGGCGGATTGTCAATCAAGGGGCCGCGGGGTGGGATCTGAGCGGTGCGGACCTGAGCGGGGCGAATCTGCGGGGAGCCGACCTGCAGGAGGCCGACCTGAGCGGTGCGTATTTGAGGGCGGCGTCGCTGCAGGGTGCGAACCTGCGCGGGGCCATGTTGCGCGGGGCCGACCTGCGCGGCGCGGATTTGGCAGACGCCGACCTGCGCGGTGCGGACCTGCGGGGCGTGCAGATGGACGAGGCGACCCGCATCGATGCGAAGTGGCGGCTGATCTGGCAGATCGTTAACCAGGGAGCCTTCGAGACCGACTTGAGCGGGGTTGACCTCAGCGGGGTTGACCTCAGCGGGGCGGATCTCCGGCTGGCCAACCTGCGCGGCGCGAACCTCCAGGCGGCCGATCTGCGCTCCGCCGACATGGAGGGGGCCGACCTGCGTTCTGCCGACCTGCGTTCCGCCGATCTGCGTGGGGCGAACCTGAACGGCGCTAACCTCGTTGGAGCTCGCCTCAGGGGAACCCGATGGGACCACACCACGCAGGTGGACGATCGGTGGCGGTTGGCCTGGGAGGTGGTCAATCAGGGTGGGAGAGGGCGCGACCTGCGGGAGATCAACCTGGCGAGGATGGACCTGCGTGGGGTGGACTTCGGTGGAGCGAACCTGGAGGGGGCGGATCTGGAGGGGGCGGACCTGCGGGAGGCGAACCTGCAGGGGACGAACCTGCGGGGAGCCAGTTTGCGGGGGGCGGATCTGGCTGGTGCGCGGATGAGAGGTGCCAATCTCCAGGAGGCGGATCTTGCTGGTGCCAATCTCCAGGGGGTCGATCTGTCCCTTGTCGACCTGCGGGGCGTGCAGATGGACGAGGCGACCCGCGTCGATGCGAAGTGGCGGCTGGTCTGGGAGATCGTCAACCAGGGGGCAAGCGGGCGTGACTTGGGCGAGGTGGATCTGAGCGGGGCGAATTTGAGAGAGGCACAGATGGTCGGCGCGGTGTTGCGCAAAGCGCGCCTGGAGGGCGCGGACCTGAGCGGGGCCGACCTCAGTGAGGCGGACCTGAGCGGGGTAGATGGTCGGCAGTGCGATCTTTCGGGCGCCAGTCTGTTCGGAGCCGCCTTGAGCCGGGCGGTGCTCGCGGAGGCCGATCTGACCGAGGCGGACCTGAGCGGCGCGGACCTGCGGGGAGCGAGTTTGCAGGGGGCGGGCTTACGGGGGGCGAACCTGCACGAGGCGATCCTGAGCCAGGCGGACCTCACAGGCGTGCAGGCGGCCGGGGTGGATCTGAGCAACGCGGATCTGAGCGGGGCGCGCCTCGACGACGCCGACCTGAGCGGGGCGTACCTGCGGCGGGCGACGCTCTACGACGCCAGTCTGGTCGGAGCGGACCTCAGCCGGGCCGAACTGGGTGGAGCCGACCTGACGGATGCCGACCTGTCGCTGGCCCGCCTGGCGGACGTCCAGATGGATGAGATGACCCAGGTCGCCGAGAAGTGGCGGCTGGTCTGGGAGATCGTCAACCGGAAGGTGGCGGCGCGGGACCTCAGCGGGGCGGACCTGCGCAGCGCATCGCTGGCGGGGGCGTATCTGCGAGGTGCCGACCTGCGTGGAGCGGATCTGCGAGGGGCGGATTTGGCGGGGGCGGACCTCTCCGGTGCCCGACTGGCTAGGGCTCGGCTGGATCAGGCGCACCTGAACGCCTGCAACCTCAACCTGGCCGACTTGAGGGGGGCGGTCCTCCAGGGGGCGGACCTGAGCGAGGCGGATCTGACCGGTGCGGATCTGAGCGAGGCCGACCTGACGATGGCCGACCTGCGCCGGGCGTGCTTGAAGGAGGCGAGGCTGTTCGGTGCCCGGATCGCCAACGCGAATCTGGAGGGAGCGGAGGTCACGCCGACACAGTTGGCCCAGGCGAAGGAATAGGGTTTCACTCTGGAGGCGCAGAGGACGCAGAGTTTTTGAAGCCTCCCGCAGGTAGGAGACCTGCGGGAGGCTGATGGTTCAAGGGACGTATGTTGCGTTGCGGAGGACGTACCCCTCCCCCCGCCGGGTCTCCAGGTACGTCGGGTTGCGGGCGCTTTCCCCCAGTTTCTTGCGCAGCCGGTACACAGCAGCGTCGACGCTGGGATTGGCGCGGCCTCGGGCGCGCAGGGCCTCCAGGATCTCCTTTTTCGACACGGGCCGTCCTGCTTCTCGGGCAAGGAGAGCGAGGATCTCGAACTCCAGCGGGGAAAGGCGGATCTCGCGGTCGCCGAGGTAGACCTGCCTTCGCCGGTTGTCCACCAGGAGGGTAGGGGCGGTCCGGGTCGTTTTGGCCTTCGCCCGGGCCAGGGCGAATTTCGCCTCGTCGGGATCCAGTTCGTAAGCCCGCTCCAGTTCAGCCAGCGCTGCTTCCGTCTCTCCCATCTCCAGCAGCGCTTCTCCCAGGTACAGACGGGCTCGGAAGTGGGAGGGATGGATCGCCAGGGCCCTGCGGAAGTGACGCGCGGCGGCCTCCCACTGCCGTCGCTCGAAGGCGCGTCTTCCCTGGCGGTACAGTTGCTCCGCCCGCGGCTCGACCCGATCCAGTTCGTCCTTCACCTCCCGCACAGGCCGGTTGGCGCGCACCCAGCGGCGGAAGAGGTCGATGGTGAACCGGTGGTTTCGTTCTCCTACCTCCTCTAGTATCCGACGGCGGACCAGGTGGCGGGGGGCCTCCTCGACCTCGCGCGTGTGCAGGCGAGTGGCGTGGCTGGTCAGTAGTTGGATGACCCGTTCCTCAGGGACGTCCTCCCCCTCGCTGGAAAGCGCTGCCAGCCCGGCGGCATAGACCTTCTCGCCGGGGCTGAGGCCGTTCCATAGCCAGAGGATCGCCTGCTCCCCGGTGCGCAGCGCGTCGGGAATGGCCCTCTCCACCGCATCTCCGTCGATGGTAGGAGGGGAGGAGGGGTTGTCCCGGTAGGCCTGCTCCCATATCCGCTGGCAAAGCAACTGGGTGAAGTACGGATGGCAGTTGGTCAGCCCCAGAATACGAACCACCGCCCGATCAGTGAAGCGAAGGGTCCGGTTCCGCTCCGCCTGGCGGACCAGTTCCTCCGCGCTCTCTCGGTCCAGAACCCAGACCTCCCGCACCAGGGAGGTCTTGAACGTGGCGGTGAAATCGATGGAGAGGTCCTCCGGCCGACGGCCGACGGCGAAGACGAAGGCGGTCCGGGGATCCTCGGCGATCATCCGTCGGAGGAAGGGGAACAGCGCTCTCATCGCCGCCGTCTCCGGCAGGGGAACGTCCGTTCCGCGGTCCAGCACATCGAATTCGTCCAGGAGGAAGACGGGGCGCCGATGAGGGCCGATGGCGTCGTAGACCCGGGGCAGGAACGTCTCGCGGAAGAACCGGCCCTGGTCGTCGAACGTGTCGGGAGGGGGGGGCTCCAGCCCGATCCGTTCCGCCACGACGTCGGCGAGGTCGGCCAGGACCTGGGCCAGGGGGCGGGCTGCCTGGTCCTGGAGGTCGAAATACACGGGGAAGAACGTATCGGTGGGGAGGGATCGCTGGAGTTGGAGCAGGATCGACGTTTTTCCGATCCGCCGCTGACCGGTGAGCACCAGCGCGTTGGTGGTCGGGTTGCGCAATTCCCGCTCCA
This sequence comes from Thermoflexia bacterium, assembly GCA_011192125.1. GTDB lineage: Bacteria > Chloroflexota > Anaerolineae > B4-G1 > DUEL01 > DUEL01. Next base: position 21,172 of record DUEL01000011.1, on the reverse strand, counting down.
CCCAGGCCAGGATGTCTCGGCGTCCGAAGAACCCCTCTTTGCCACGGAGGGGGGCTCCGGCGACGTAGGGGTTGATCGGCCGAGCCATTGATCTACTCCTTCATCACAGGCTTCTCACCAATTCCTCGAAGAGGGCCCGAGCCAACACGCCCACGCCGCGGATGGCCCAATCCGGTGCGTTCCGCACCGCGTTGATCAACCAGTCCCATTGCTCTTGGGTGAGGAGAAGCCGGTACCGTTTGCTGGCTAGCCATTGGTCGTAGGCGGGCACGCGGCGGGACTGGGCGATGATCACGTCGCGTACCCACCAGACGAAGGCCTGCGCGCCGACCGTCCACCGCTCTCCGCGCCAGAGGACGAGGTGTCGCCAGTCGAACTGCCAGCCTTTCCCCACCTGTTCGGCGAGGCCCAGTTCGGCCAGCCGTCTCAGTTCAGGGCCGAAGGCGTCCACCCGTTCGATCTCCCGGAAGGCAAACCGCTCTCCCAGCGCGCGGCCTCCCAGTTCCAGCAGACTGAGGATCACGGCGGTGGTGCGAGCACGGTCGTCCAGGACCCGCCACAGATCGTCGAAGTGGAAGGCGATCCGGCTGTAGAAAACCTCGGCAGCGCGCTGGTGGCGGTCCTCCCCTGAGGTCTCGGCGAGAGTAGCTGCCATTGCTTGGATGAGGAAGGGGTGACGTCCGGCGACGCGGCGGATGAAACGGCGGTCGTAAGCGTCGAACAGATCGCCCGCCTGATCCAGCAGGCGGCCCACGGTGACGTCGTCGAAGGGGGCCAGCCGAAGTTCGATCATGTTGTTGAAGAAGGGGGAGCCAGCATCCCAGAGGTCCCGTCCGCGTTCGTTCATCGCCGCGACCGAGAGGCGGCTGCTGGTGATCAGCGCCAGTCCGCCAGTTCGTGTAGCCAGCGACCGCAACAGGGCGAAGAGGGCGGGGTCGCGGAAATTGGGGTGGAAGAGCAGCTGTTCGAACTCGTCCAGGAGGAGAACCAACTGAAGGTCGTGTTGTGCCAGATGGTTAGCGATCCGCTCCAGCGCTCGGCGCTCGTAGCCGGTCTCCGCTGCTTGGCGGAGCAGTGGGGCCACAGTGGCGGAAACGGGGTGTTCTTTGAGGGGTTCGAGGGCTTCCTGCCAGAAGGCGGAGGGGTTGTAGTCGCTCCCGATGGGATGGAGGTCGATGAAGGAGATGATCACCTTCTCAGCGCCGCTCCCCAGGTACTCGCGGCGGGTCGGTTCGTGGGCCAGTTTCAGGAGGAGGGAGGTCTTGCCGATGTGCGGCTCACCGACGACCGCCGTGGACTCGTTGTGGCGCAGCCGGTTGAACAGCGTGCGGAGGGAGGTCTCCCGGTCCAGGAACTCCGACGGTTGGACAGGCCGGCCGTAGACGAACTTCGGTGGGCCAGTCCGAGGGGAGTGGATCGTCCGTGGTGGTCGTGTGGGCATTGGCCTTACCTCCGGTCTCGGCTGAGGGCGAGGGGGAGGGGGCGAGGGACGAGGGGTGGGCTGCGGGGGACGAGGAGTAGGAGGTGAAGGACGAGGAGGATGGGGGATGGGACCGAAGAGCCGCTCCCGTTGCGCAGGGGTGAGGACCTCCAGCACTTCGCCGAGCCGTTGCCGCTGCTCGGGGGTGAGCCCTTCCAGAAGGGACCGCAGTTCGCGGAAGGCTTGCTCCTGCTCCGGTCCAGGTCGGAGTCGTCTCAAAGCTCCTTCGAGGTCCCCCGCTGCCAGGTGGTCGATCAGGACCTCTTCGGACCCCCCGATCCGCCGCAGAGTCAGCAGGATTTGGCGCACCTTCTCGGGAGAGATGCCTGCCGCTGCCAGTTGGGGCGTGATGTGGGTGTGGAGGAGCTCCATGTCTTGGACGGACCGACGGCTGGCGTGGCTTTCCCGGCGTTCCTTCAGGAGCGTCCGGGCGTCGAGCATCCCTTCGATGAGGCTGTGGGCCAGTTCTGCGCCTCCCCAACCGATGATCCCACTGGTGGCGAGCCAGTCGACCAGCGTGCCCAGATTGGAGAAGAGGACCTCGATGCCCAGGCCGCGGAAGAAGCGCACGTTGGTCAGGCCGGTGATGAGGAGGGCGATACCGGTGCCCAGCCACTGGGATCGGATCCTTTTCAGCCGCCTGTACTCGGGATCGGTCGGGTCCGGGACCCCTCTTTCGTTGGGCCAGGTGCCGGGCTGTTCCCATCGGTCCCAGAAGGCCTCCACCACCCGCTCGGTGAAGATGGCGATGGCGGCCATCAGCGCGAGGATGGCCCAGGCGCTCTCTCCGCTGAGTGTTTCCCCTCCAGTCATAGCACGGTTATTGGATCGATTGATCTTGTTCGCTCTCGCGGGACGTGCGGGCGATCTCGGTGGCGGCCGTTGCCAGGCTCACGATCAGCCAGAAAAGGGTGGCCGAGTGATGGAAGTCGAGGTTGAAGAGGAAGTGGTCAAATATCCCACCGACCAGAGCCCCGACCACCGCTGCGTGCAGTCCCCACCACAGGGGCTCTAGCCGCTCACCGTGGGTGATCAGCCTCCGGGTCCGCCAGAAGCGGGCGAAGAGGACTCCCATCACGACCAGAAAACTGGAGAGTCCGACCAGTCCCATCTCCTGGGCGATGAGGAGGTAGAGGTTGGCGACGCCGATGTAGGTGTCTATGTCCGGCGATCCGGCGAACCCCACCCCCAGAATGGGATACCGCCTGATGAGGATCAGTGCGTCCTTGTACTCGCCGAACCGCATCCGGGTCGCCAGGTCCTCCCCGCGCAGCCCGGCGATGAAGTGGGCGACGTACACCTGGGTCTGCGGCAGCACGGCGAGGAGGACCACGCCAGCCAGCAGGACCCACCACAGTCTCCGATATCGCAGGCTGGCGACCGTCACCATCGCCGCGCCCAGGCCGACCATCGACCCCCGCGAGAAGCTCAGCCCCAGGCAGAGGAGCATTACCCCGATCATAGGCAGCAGGTACCGGCGTCGGATCAGTGGACGGCGGGCGAAGAGTTGGGGGATGGCAAGGGCGAGGGTGAGGTTGAGGAGACTGCCTAGCACGTTGGGATCCACAGAGGTGGCGGTGGCCCGCTGGGGAAGGGTCGGGTCGTCGCGGATGTATCGGAGCACCCCCGGCCCCGCCGGGTAGCCGACCACCCGTAGGGCGGAGAGGGCCCGCATCGCCCACTCGTCGGGGATCGCGTAGAGGACCACTCCGATGAGTGCTTCGATAAAGGCGAACAGGATCAGCAGGCGGACCAGCCGTTCGAGTCGGTCTGTCTCCCGGACCGTGTTGACCACGAGGAAGAAGAGGAGGACGCTGAGGATGATCTCGGCGAAGTGGCGGACGATGTAGGGAGTCAGCGGGGCGTGCCCCAGACCGAGCACGAAGGCTGCCAGTGCCAGGAGCAGAAAGACCAGCACTGGCCCACCGAGGGAAGTGGTCACCAGCCGCCGCTCGTTCGCCGTCAGCATCTGGAGGAGCCAGACCAGGAACAGCGCTCCCAGGGCGGCATCCAGGAAGGTGGGGGTGAAGCCGATGTCGAAGGGGAACGAGGCGAAGGGGAGCAGGCAGATGACGCCGATGACCGCCATATAGGCCACCTCGATGTCACGCAGCATCCACAGGGCGATGGCCAGGGCTATCACACCGACGGCGGCCAGGAGTGGACCGACCTCCGCCAGTAGGAACCCCGCCACGAGGGCCAGCAGCAGTGTCAGCGTCAGGGCCGCCAGCGCGGACAGCCAACGGTGGCGGGAGGTGAATATGCGGTAGAGCCAGTCTTGGGATGTCATAGCGAGTCAGCGAATCAGCGAGTCGGCGAGTTGCGGGGGCGGGGACGGGCTAGCGGACCTGGATGGGGGTTGAGATATCGACGGCATCGCCGCCTCCGTCCCGCCTCGCCAATCTCATCATCGTCTCCAAATCGTATAGTCCTACCCTCAGCCGATACTCTCCTGGTGGAAGGTCGGCCGGCAGAGGGATCGGGTGTGGATCCACGATCGTCTCACCGGCCTCCCACATCCCTGTCGGGTAATCGCCGTTCAGCGGTGGCCCGTCGGCCTGGGCCGCGGGCTGCGGGTCCTCTCCCACCAGATGGACGAAGACCTGATAGTCTCTGGAGGGTGTTCCCTCCGCCCTCCAGTAGAGTGTGAGCGTGACCACGTCTCCAGGCGCGGCTATCGAGGGACTCAGGTCGTATCCCTCCAGCACGATTCCTTCCTCGAACTCGACCTCCAGTGAGTAGGATGGGGATGGTGCCTGTCGGGGAGGGGCTAGTTTAGCCTCGCCCAGACGGACCACTCCCAGAGTCTCCCTCCGCGTCGCGTCGTACAACCCCGCCTCAATCCGGAGCCGGGTCGGGGCGGCGGCGTCCGACCGGACGCGCACCCGGTACGGATCGCGCCAGACCTGCCCGGGCTCCCACAGGCTCGTGGGCACCATCCCGCACGCCGGGCGGCGGTTGACGTCCCCGGCCAGTTCCATCCCTCGCCCTAGCAGGCGGACGAAACTGACGTAGTCTCCACCATCCGGTGCTACGGCTTCCCAGTATATCACAACTTCCACATTTTCGCCCGTCCGCACCGTCTGCGGGGGGAGTTCCCACCCCACCACGCGGATCCCGCCGCCGACGTCGATCGGCTCCACCCGGGCCTCCGAGGGGACGTCGCCGGGGTCGATGGGTTCGGGGAGGACGTAGGCGGGTCGGATGACGGCGAAGGGGATCGCTGCGGCGATGAGGAGCAGTGCCAGGCTGACCCCAGTCGTCACTTTCAGGCGGTGGTGCGGCGGAGCCCACTCCCGCAGTCCCACGGTGAGCAGCGTGCTGATCCCGGCGATGGCTGGGAAGACGAGCCGTCCCTGGAAGGAGAAGTAGATCCAGGTCCAGCGGAGGACGGAGACGAACAGAATGCCGGCCCAGAGGGCGGGGATCCACCAGAGCGACGATGGGTCGGGCAGGGTGGGGCGTCGGCGAGCGGCCCAGCGGATGAGGCCCACGAGGCCGGCCACTGATAGGAGGTCGAAGAACGTGTAGACCCACCTCGGGGCCATCACGTCCACCGCGCCGAATAGCCCCCAGTAGGTCCAGCGGAAGGTGCCGAACTCGCCCCACCAGTCGCGCAGGGTAGGGGTGCCCGGTCGCACGCCCTGGATGGCGACGAAGACGTTCAGGGCCGTCGGGTCGCCGTAGAGACGCCAGTTGCGCAGGAACCACCAGCCGGAGAGCCCAGCGGCGATCCCCACGATGATGGGAAATCCCACCAACAATGGTCGGAGGCTCCGGCGGTGGAGACTGACCCAGGTGAGGAGCAGGGCCAGGAGGATCAAGGCGGCCAGTCCACTCAGTTTGGTGAGGAGGAAGAGGCCCACCACAAGGCCGACGAGACCGTATCGCCGGAGGGGAAGTGGCCCTTGCAGTCCGTCACAGACCAGCCGTACTGTCAGCAGCAGGCTGAGGCAGCCCAGAAAGGCGGCCAGCGCGTCGTTGTTGACCGCGCTGTTGACGAAGAGGAACATCGGATTGAACGCCGTCAGCGCGGTCGCTCCCAGTACTATGCCAGGAGGCCCGTCGGGGAAGAGGTCGCGGGCCAGCCGATAGGTCAGAAAGACCGTCCCTGCCCCGATCCCCACCGTGAGCAGCCGGATGAGGTGGATCGCCAGCACGGAGCCCCGCCACGGGAAGGCCTCGCGCTCGGGAACGTGGATCACCAGGTTCTTGTTGCAAATCTGAGAAGGATCGCCAATGAAAGCGTGCCAGTTCATCCACCGGAGTGTAGGGAGGTCCGAGGTGTCGATCCAGGAGGTAACGGCCGCCATCAGGATGTAGTAGAGCGGCGGTTGCCCCCCGTCCTGCAGCCAGGGGCAGTCGTCGGGGGTCGCCAGGCAGGTCTCCGGGTCGAGGACGGGGAGATCGTGGTGGGTCTGGACGTACTGGGTGTAAGGGTAGTGCTTGAACTCATCGGAGGCCTCCAGAGGCGGGGTCGCCAGGCTGTAGATGACTCCCAGGATGAGATAGGCCAGGAGGATGAGGAGAAACCAGCGTCGGTTGTTCATCGCACCTCCAGTGAGGCCAGCGGGATGGCGTCGTTGGCGAAGGGGGCCCCTTGCGCGTCCGTCGCCGGGATGCGGGCCATCGTCGTCGGATCGTAGAGGCCGGCGTAGAGCGTGTACCGTCCTGAAGGGAGGTCCGCTGGGATAGGGAACGGGTGGGGATCGCGCACCACCTCGCCGGGGGCCCACCAGCCCGTCGGATACGCGCCGTCCAGCGGAGGGCTGTCCGCCTGAGCGACCAGCGTGCCCTGGGCGTCGAACAGGTGGATGAAGACGGTATAATCGGCTTCAACCTTTTCCTCCACCCGCCAGACCAGGGTGACGGTGAGCGTCTGCCCCGCCTGAACGGAGCCGGTGGGGAGGTCCGCCCCGATCAGGGTGAGTGCGTCTCCCAGCCGCGCTCCGATAGGATGGGAGGTCTCCGTCGGGACCGGCTGGGCCGAGCGCAGCGGCACCGCGTCCAGGAACAGCGTTCCGACCTCCTCTCCCGATGGCAGCATGAGGGGGAGTGGACTCTCCTCCAGCCGCCGCAGTCCTGCTTCCAGGCGGATCAATGTAGGGGTCTTGGCCCAGGGAGCGATCGGTAGGAGATACCGGTCCTCGTAGATAACTCCCGGCTCCCAGAGGGTTGGTGGGAAGGTGCCGCGGCCGGGATAGCCGTCGGTTCCAGCGACCCGTTCCCACTCCCAACCCAGGAGCCGCACATGGGCTACGTAGTCTTCCTCAGGTGGTGCCAGCGCACGCCAGTAGATGGACACCGGGACGGCATCGCCGGGGCGGGCCTCTTCTACCTCAATGCGGCCGCCGAGGATCTGGATCGATGTTCCCTTCACGGTTGCGTCGAACCGGGTCAGGTCGGCCGGGAGGCTAGCCTCGGTTATCGGTCGGGGTGGAGCGTAGGCGGGGAGGATGAACAGGAAGAGGGAGGCAATCGTCGCAGCCACGTGGGCCGCCCCCAGGCCGAGAGCCAGGGTCCACCGCCCTGTTTCCCGGGGTGTCCCTTGGAAGAGCGTGAGACGTCCCAGCAGGCGGGCCAGCCCCAGCATCATCAGGGTAGACGCCGCGGCGATGGCCGGGAAGAGGTATCGCCCCTGCGCGCCCAGGACGATCATGATGAACCGCCAGACCGATCCGAAGACCAGGAGGAACGAGGTGGCGACCACCGCCAGGCCGGCCTGAGCCGACCGGGGCCAGCGCCAGCGGGTCCACTGGTCAGCGAGGAGGACAGTCAGGCCCACGACACTCAGCCGGACCAGGAGCCACCAGGCGCGGTACATCCACGGGGCGACGGGGATGTTGAACCAACCGAACATCGCCCAGTAGGACATCTCCAGGCCTTCCAACTGGGGGATGACCTCCAGGACGCCGATGGGCTCCGGCCGGACGGTCTTGGTGTGGCTCAGCCAGGCGTTGACGCCCATCAGTTCGCCGTAGAGGAAGAGGTTGCGGACGAACCACCAGCCGCAGAGGAGGACGACGGGGCCGAAGAGGGCGAGGGCGTCAAGGGCAAGGGATGGGCGGTTTGCGTGTTGCGTATTGCGTGTTGCGTGGAGGAGGAAGGCGAGGGCGACGGCGGGGAGGAGGGTGAGGCCGCTCAGTTTGGAGAGGACGGCCAAACCCTGGGCGATGCCGAGGAGGATCAGCCCGCGCCGAGAGAGGCCGCGCACGGCGAGGCGGGTAGCGCCCCAGATGGTGAGGGAGCCAAAGGCGGCGACGGCGGCGTCGTTGGAGACACGCCCGCCGGTGAAGACGAACATCGGGTTGAACGCCGTCAGCGCCGCTGCTCCCAGTGCAAGATAGGGGCGTCCCTTATGGTTGCCTGCCAGTTCCCACGCCGTCCCGTAGGTCCCGATCACGGCCACAGCCCCCAGCAGGGCCGAGACCATCCGGGCGATGTGGACCGTGAGCGGGGTGCCGCGCCAGGGGAACGCTTCTGCGTCGGTGTGGATGAGGAAGTTCTTGTTGCCCACCGAGCCGGGGAAGCCGTTGGCGTGGAGGGGGTTCCGCCAGGCCCAGTCCCAGAAGTCTACGTCGTCGGGCACCCAGAAGGTGAGGGCAGCACAGAGGGCGTAGTAGAGCGGCGGGTGGCTGGCGACGTAGCCGGTGACCCGCTCGCCGGAGGGCGTCCCCTGGATCGGCAAACCGCGCCCCTCCGTCAGTTCGTGGATGTAGGCGTAGTGACCGTTCTCGTCCGGGGTCTCGAAGATGGGTATGGTGACTCCGTAGAGGATCGCCAGCGCCAGGTAAAGGGCTGCGATCCCGACGGCCCATCGCCACGAGGCAGGGAGCCTTTCCGCGCTCATTGCTTCCTCTATCTATCAGTCTCCTGGTAGGATCTGGATGCGTTCGAACAGAACTCGGTCCGGTGGTTGACCGAAAGCTGGATTGACCAATTCCACCCGGCGGTTCTCAGCCCCTTCGAGCGCGAGACTGACCTCCAGTTTGTACATCCCAGGAGGTGTCGCCGGGTTGAGGTTCAGGTCGAAGTGGGTTTCGACCACCTCGTTCGCATCCCACTGATCTGGCGGGTAACGGTCGAACAGGTCGGGCTGGCGGTCCAGGTTTCCTCCCCACACCTCGAACCCGGCGTCCACCAGGCGGACCAGGGGGCGGAAGGGGGTAGGGTCGATCTTCGGCTCTCGGCGCCAGTAGAGGACGATGTGGATCCAGTTGCTCGGGGGGTGTGAGAGGTCCTCGGTGGGGGGGAGGCTCCGCGCGTCCAGCCAGTAACCGACCAGGCAGATCCCGTTGGCAAAGCAGGAGTCCATCGGGGTGGCCGTCGATGGCAGGTTGGGGTAAGCGAACCGTGCCTGAAGGCCGATCACCGCGATCTGACCGCCGTTGGGATATTGTTCGGTGATGATCGGGAAGGCCTCGATGGCTGCTTCCCGCAAGCGGTTGCCGGGGGCCATGGCTTGGTCGTGGTGGAGGACCAGCCAGATGTGGTCGTACTTCTCACCGAACTCCTGGTAGACGGGGCCGGGATTGTAGGGATCCGCCTCGAATCCCCACACTTTGGATTGGCCCCGGTAGTAGCGATTCAGCAGGTAGGTGTTGTAAAAGGCCGAGACGACCACGATGTCGTTGGGCCCCTCGTGAGTCTCCAGGTACTCGGCGACGAACCGCCAGTCGGCCCGCTGGACCGTTGGATCGGTGAGGTCGCGGACAATGCCGTTCGTCATCAACATGCCCAGGGCTAGCAGGAGGAGCCCTAGCGGTCGCCAGAGGCGGGCCAGGCTCTCGATGCCGAAGGCGGCCAGGATGAACAGGGCCGGCACGACGGCGGAGAGGTACTTGGCGGCGTAGACGGGGGCGCGGAACGAAATCGGATAGAAGATCAGCACCGGCGCGGTGGCCTGGAGGACGATGATCCACCGTTCCCGTCTTTGGTGCAGGCGAAGGAGGGCTGCTACCCCAGCCAGGGCAAGTCCGGTAGGGAGGAGGAAGGCAGTCCAAGAGATCAGAGGCGCCGAGAGGCGATAGAAGTAGTTCCCTACCGCGTCCCGGACCATCGTTCCCAGGGGCACGAAGCCCCGCCAGAGGTCGCGTGGTTCGTAATATCGCAAGACCAGCCAGCCGAACTTGATCAAGGGAGTATGGGCCAGTCCAAGAAGGAGCATCGTTATGAAGTAGGCCGCCAGCCGTCGACGCCGCGACCAGCCCAGGAGGAGCGCCATTCCCAGCTGGGTGGCGACGAGGAAGGCACCGAAGAAGTGGCTGTAGAGCACCGTCGAGGTCAGAAGGGCGTACAACGCCCATCGCCACCATCTCCCTCGCAGGAACGCTTCGGTGAGCACCAGGCTAGAACCGGTGGCGACCATCATATGGAGGGCGTACATCTTCGCCTCCTGGGCGAACCAGAGGGAGAAGGGGGAGAAGGCGAACAGCCAGCAGGCGGTGAGCGCGGTCCGTTTGGTGAAGAGCCGCTTCGCCCAGCGGAACAGAAGGGGAAGGGTCAGCACGTTGAACATCACCGAGAGGTAGCGGATCGCAAAGTCGGAATCCCCGGCGATCCGACGCCACCAGAACAGGAGGAAGTAGAAGAGAGGACCGTTGTGTTGGGGTTGGACGATGGTGTGCATCACCTTGAGGAAGTTACCGTCGGTGAAATAGAGGGCATACCCCTCGTCCACCCAGAGGCTCTGGAGGGTCAGGGAGCCCACCCGAAGGGCGTAAGCAATGAAGAGCAGGATCCACAGGCCGATCCTCGCCCCCTTGCTCCACGAGCGTTTCAAGCCCACCTCCTGCTCTTAGTGTTTCCACCGCAGAGGTGCAGAGGACGCAGAGTTTTCATATTTCCTCGTCTGTCGATGTGTGTTATCCCCCCGTGGCATTTCCTGCACCCGGGGTGGGTAAGCCTTGTTATGGTCTGATCTCCACGTCGCTCAGGGGGATGGTGTCATTGAGAAGGCGAGTCCCTCCGGCGTCGAATGCCGGCAACCGCTCGCCGGTCTCCAGGCTGTAGAGTCCCACCAGCAGTCTGTACCGTCCCGACGGGAGATCGGGTGGTATGTGCACGGTACGTGGGTCGGCGATCACGTCGCCAGTGGTCCAGAGATGGGTCGGGTAGTCTCCCTCCATTGGTGGGCCGTCCCCCTGGGCGACCGGAGGGCCTTCCTCTCCGATCAGGTGGACGAAGACGTTGAACGGTCGGCCCGGTGGTGCGTCGCAGGCCCAGTAGAGGGTGAAGCGGAGCGTGTCGCCTGGATGGATAGGCCCCTCCCACGCTGGCTCCCAGGCTACGAGGCGGATCCCCTCGCCCAGGCGGTAGTCCAGAGGAGCGCCGACGGGCGACATCGGCTCGCGTGCCGCCAGCCGCACCGGTCCCAGGCTGACGGTGGTCAGCCCATCGGCGGTTGGTAGTCGTGGCCCATCGAGCAGGTAGAATCCCAGGTCGAGTCGGAGGGCGGTGGGGGCGGCGGCGTCCTCCGGCAGCGGCACCGGGACCGTGTCCGCGATGACCTCGCCGGGCTGCCAGCGGCTGGTCGGATACCGCCCCAGGCCTGGATGTGTGTCCCGCCCCCCGAGTTTGACCCCGCCCCGGCCGAAGACCTGCACGAAGAAGACGTAATCTTCGTCCGGCCGGTCCAGCACCTCCCAGTAGAAGGTCACCCGCAGCGTGTCGCCAGGATAGGGAGGATCGGGCGCGGTGTCGTAGCCGATGAGGCGAGCCAGCCCCGGGTAGGTCACGTCCGCCGGGTATTGCGGGCTCACCGCGTCGGGGGAGGCGTACCGGGGTGGCGGAGCATAGGCCGGGGCCAGCACACCGACCAGGCCGTAGACCGCCAGGGTCAGCATCCCCAAAGCGATGGCGGGAGCCAGCGCCGTCCGACGGCGGACCGACAGCCATTCGGCGAGCCCCAGAGCGTAGAGAGGAGCCAGGATGGCCAGGGTCACGAACAGGTAACGTCCGAAGTCGGCCGCTGCGCTGATCGTCATTCGGGCGAAGTTGACCGCAAGGGCGATGATGGGAGCGGTGGCAAGCACCCCTAAGGCGGACAACGAGCCCCTCCACGCCGTCCTGCCCAACCGATGACGGACGTAGAGGAGCAGGAGCCCGCCCAGGGCCATCAGTCCCATCAACCGGGCCAGGTCGTAGATGGGACGAGGGAATGGGATCTGGCCGTAGCCGAAGATGCCCCAGAGAGAGTTGTGCAGGAAACCCAATTCCCGTGCCGCTGCCACGAAGTCGGGGGCGTTCTCCCGCACACCCCACACCCCCGTCTGGCGCACCATGGCCGTCGGCTCGCCGTAGAGGACCCAGTTGCGGGCGAACCACCAGCCGCCGATCAGCAGGGCCAATCCGAGGGCGACCCCTCCCAGACGGACCACATCCCGCCATCCGGCCCGGCCTCGGTCGGCCAAAGGGCGGTAGAGGAGGGCCAACCCCGCCGTGGGCATCACCAGCAGGCAGGTCAACTTGGTCAGGACGCCCAACCCCATCAGCAGCCCCAGCGTCGCCGCCCGACGCACCGTTGCGCCGTGGACGAGGATCCGTGTTGCGACGTAGAGCATCGCTGCGGAGACCAGGTTGGCCAGGGGGTCGTCGTGGACCGAGCCGCTGATGTACAGGAACATCGGGTTGAAGGCGACCAGCGCCGCCGCTCCGACGGCCAGCGCTCGGGCGGAGTCGTTCCGTCCGCCGTACACCGCCGTGATGATCTCACGGGCCGTCGCATAGACAAGAAGAATGGTCCCAGCCCCCATCAGCAGCGAGAGCCATCGGATCAGGTGAACTCCCAATGCTACGTCCCGGTAAGGGAACGACTCCAGCGTCGGATCGTGCAGGTAGAGGCTCTTGTTATCTACCCCTGGCTCCCAGAGGCGGTAGGCCCAGAAGGGGTTGGTCCGTTCCACGATGGCGTCGAGGTGCTCGTTGGGCACCCAGAAGGTGAGCAACGCGCCCAGCACGTAGTAGAGGGGAGGGTGGTGGGCCTTGGTCGGCTCGTCCGGTTCCAGCACGGGCAACCTCCGCTCCTCAATGAGGTAGCGAATGTTGTCGTAGTTCAGTGCCTCGTCGGGGCTCTCGAAGATGGGATTGACCACGCTGTAGGCCACGCCGAGGCCCAGATACAGCAGGACGATGATGTACAGCAGTTGGCGCGCGCGACGCTTGCTCACGGCCAGACCACCTCTGTCAACGGAATCGCATCGTTGAGAAGGCGAGTCCCTCCGGCGTCGAGCGCCGGCAGCCGCTCGCCCGTCTCCAGAAGGTACATCCCCACGTATAGACGATATGTCCCCGGCGGAATCTCCTCGAGAGAGATGGTCCGCTCGTCGACGATGGCCTCGCCGGGTGCCCAGAGGGACGTGGGGTAGTCGCCTTCCACCGGCGGGCCGTCCGCCTGGGTCGCCAGCGTGCCGTCCGGACCGATCAGGTGGACGAAGACGGTGTAATCCCGATCCATCGGGGCCCGGCAGGTCCAATGGAGGGCAAGGCGCAAGCCGTCTCGCCCTTTGGTCAGATCGTACCCGGTCAGCGCGATCCCCTCTCCAAGCCGATAATCTGTGGGGTGGGTAGGGGGAGGAGGCTCCTCTGTGGCGGTCAGTTTCAGCCACCCGATGGTCGCCAGCGGGATCGGGTTGCCCTCGCCGTCGGTCACCGCCAGCCGCTCCTCGGTCTCCAGGACGTAGAGCCCGGCGTCCAGCCGCAGCCTGCTGGGGGCCACGGCCTCGGGGTCCACCGGGATGGGCACCTCGTCCAGGATGACCTGACCGGGCTTCCAGAACGAGGTAGGGTAATGGCCCAGACCGGGGTAGGTATCCCGCTGGCCCACTTTCGCTCCCCCCCGGCCGAACAGTTGGGCGAAAAGGACGTAGTTTTCGTCGGTCTCTCCCAGCACTTCCCAGTGGAGCGTCGCCCGGACCGTCCCGCCGGGTTCCACGGCCGCCGATTCCAGGTCGTACCCTCGCAGGCGGGCCAGAGGTTCCCCGTCCTCCCAGTAGATGCGGTCCAGCGGGTAGGTCGGCTCCGGCGCGGCGGCGACGTCGTAGATGGGCGGGCGGGCATAGGCGGGGGCGAGGAAGCAGACCAGGCCGGCGATCCCCAACAGCAACATCCCTCCCGTCACACCCAGGGCCAGGTGGCGGTGGTGGCGGCGGGGGAGCCACGCGCTCAGGCCGGTGAAGAGGAGCAGGACGATGGAGGGAAGGACCGGGAAGAGATAGCGGCCGAAGTTGGGCATCGGCCGGAGGAAGCGACGGATGACCATAGGGACAAAGGAGAGGAGGAAGGCGAGGGCGAGGAGGGCAAGGAGGGGAGCGGGCCGCAAGGAAGCAGAGCGCAAGGCGAGGCGGAGGAGGCCGACGATGGCGAGGAGGGTGAGGAGGTCGAGGAGGTCGTAGATCCAGCGGGAGAGGGGGATCTGGTTGTAGCCCAACCGGCCCCAGAAGGAGGTGCGCAGCCAGTAGAGGTCGGGGCCCAGGTCGGCGAGGGTGGGGGGGCGGTCGCGCAATCCCCACTCGCTCATCTCGCGGGACGTGCCGGTGGGGTCGCCATAGAGGAGGGTCTGCCGGACCATCCAGGGGACGATGAAGAGGGCGGCGACACCGAAGACGATCAATCCCCAGCGGAGGAGGTCCCGCCACGACCGACGGCGGTAAGCGACCCAGGCCACGGCCAAGCCGGCGGTGGGCACCAGGGCGGCGGTGGTGAGTTTGGAGAGCCACCCCAGCCCCAGGGCGGCTCCCAGGGCCGCGCAGCGGCGCAGGGTGGGCCCTTGCTGCAGGATGCGCACCATCGCCCAGAGGGAGAGCGCGCCGAAGAGGGCGGCGCCGTTGTCGTCGTTGACCGCGCCGGAGATGAAGAGGAACTCAGGGATGAACGCCGCCAGCCCAGCCGCCCCGACGGCCATCTCGGGCCGGTCGGGGAAGATCTCCCGTCCGATGCGGTAGATGACCCAGACGGTGAGGGCTCCCATCAGGACGGAGATCGCCCGGACCACCCGCAGGCCCAGCCAGGTGTCGCTGGTGCCGAACCGGTCGTCCTCGGGGTGGATGTAGAGGTTCTTGTTATCTCGCCCCACGTCGCCGAACCGGTAGCCGAAGAATGGGTTGTGCCGGTCGGGCCAGAGGTGGAGGTCGTTCTCTCCCACCCAGAAGGAGGCCAGCGCGCCGACGGCGTAATAGAGGGGGGCGTGGTGGCCGAACCCCTTGCCGCCGCCTGCTTCCAGGACCGGAGGGCGGCCCGTCTTGATCAGGGCGCGGATGTAGTCGTAGTGGTAGATCTCGTCGGGAGCCTCCAGGGTGGGGGTGGTGAAGGCGTAGGCCCATCCCAGGAGGATGAAGAGGGCGAGGATGATCGACAACGCGCGGTTGGCCGTCCGCTCGCTCATCTCTCCCTCCAGGTTGCGAAGAGTGCGGACGCAAGCACCAGCCCGGCCAGACCGCGGGCGATCCACGCCGCCGGGTGGGTACGGGGGTGGTGGACGGTCAGCCGGGCCACCTCGATGCGGTCCTCCGCCAGCCGTGCGCCGTCGGAGCCGAAGGCGGGCAGCCGTTCGCCGGTCTGCCAGTCGTAGAGGCCGGTCGTCAACAGATACTCCCCTTCCGGCAGGTCGGCCGGGAGGGCGATCGTGTGGGGGTCGGCGACCGTTTCGCCTACCGGCCAACTCCACGTGGGCCGCGTGCCGTGGGCGGCGGCCCCGTCGTCCTGCCAGACCAGGTCGCCCGACGGGGCCAGGAGGTGGACGAAGATGCTGAGGTCGGCCGTGACCGGCTCGGTGGCCTGCCAGTACAGCACGAAGGGAACCCGGTCGCCTGGGGCTACCTCCGTCGAACGGAGGTCGTACCCCAGGAAGCGGAACCCCGTCCCCAGGTGTACCTGGGCGGAATGCTCAGGTGGCACGTCGGAGGGGAGGGCCGGGTAGAGCCAGGCGTAGGGAACTCCGTCGAAGGCCACCTCCTGCTCCGGCGTGCGCGGCGCGTACCGTTCCCAGAGGCCTCCCCATTGCTCCACCTTGTAGTCCCGCACCGTGTAGTTTCGGTGAAAGACCAGGTAGTCGGCCGGTTCGTCGATGTCCACTGTGGTGCCGCGGAAGGTCTGGTTGAAGACGTGCTTGAGTTGCGCGGCGACCGTCAGATGTTCGGCATCCGGCCGTTCGTTGAGGTAGGCGGCCAGATCGGCCAGACCTTCCCCTTCCTCGCCGATGAGGATGGCCCGCGCGGCGGCGGTCGGACCGCCTGCGATCCAGTTGAGGCCGGTGCCGTAGTAGGGGTGGCGGGGGAGGACAAGGCCGGCCTGGACGAGCAGGGGGAGCGCCATCAGCGCGGCGGCCCATCGGCGATGGTCACCTGCCAGCGACCGCGCCCAGGCGACGATGGCGGCCGCGGCCAGGACGTCCAGCGCTAGGATGGAAGGAAGAACGTAACGGGGCATCTTCTTGGCCCCCAGCGACATCTGGGCCAGGAAGAAGAAGGCGTAAGCGACCAGCAAAAGAAGGTCGATTCCTTTCGGTGGTATACGCCGGTGGCGTATCCACCAGAGCGCTCCCGTCGCCACGGCCACAGCCAGGAAGGTCAGTTCCACCTCGCCGGTGCGGAAGAGCAGGGCGACGGCGTAGAAAACGGGGCCGGGATCTTCTTTGAGTACCTGGCCCAGGAAGTAGGTCGGCGTGTCGTGGGCGGTGCTGGCGTGATGAGTGATCCCCCACATCACGGCCCCGAGCCCTTTCTGCGGGTCTACCCAGAGGGTGGGGAAAAGGGCCACGTAGACAAGGGCGGCGGTGGCGAGCCAGATGGCGAGGGGGAGGAGGAGGTCGCGGATTGCGGAGCGGGTTAGGGATTGGGGTTCGCGGATTGCGCGTTGCAGGAGGTCGACCAGGAGGACGAGGCCAGCGAAGGGGAGGAGGAAGATGGCGGGGGTTTTGACAAGCGTGGCGAGCCCACCGAGCGCGCCGGAGAGGAGGAGCCAGCGGCGGCGGCGTTCGCGGCGGTAGAGGAGCAGAGCCAGGGCCGAAAGAAGCATCAACGTCGCCATCCAGGCATCCAGGTGGAGGACCTTTGACTGGGTCAGGTAGTAGGGGCTGAGGGCGAGGAGAAAGCCGGCAGCGGTTGCGGTGGGTTGGTCGAAGAGCCGCAGGAGCATCCACCAGGCGACCACGATCCCCAGGCTGATCAACAGCGCCAGTGGGGCGATTCCAGCGCTGATCTCAGCCAGCGGAACTGGTCCGAAGAAATGGATCGGCTCGAAGTCGGGGGGGACGGTGTAGGCGGCCGGACTGATGCCGGATAGCGTCCAATACACCTTGAGGCCGATCCCTACGGGCCACATCAACCCCACGCCGGGGTGTTCCGAGTAGACAGTGTTGGCCCAGTCCCCCGCCAGCACCGCGTCGATGAAGTGGGCGGAGCGGAGATACCAGACCAGCGGGCGGGAGACGGGCCGTAGGAGACGTGGAATAAGGGCTGTAAGGAAGAGAAGCACGGGTATCGCGCGATATGGGATACTGGCTCGCCGTTTCATCGCGGGAATTGTAACGCAAGAGGCTGCTCAGGGCAAGATGGGGTACTGACCTGAAGAACAGGTTCGGGTATTGCATCCCTGGGATGGAGAAGGGCAGGCGAGGAAGACTTTCTCGCCTGCCCTTGTACGGGGGATGGGTCGCAGGTCGCTGGTCAGTACGAACGAACGACGATCGGCATGTAGACCCGCCTGATGTCCATAACCAGCGCGAAGTCGCCGAAGGCGTTTGTGGTTGCAACTAAGCGATTAGACACAAGATCAAGTGTGCCGGATACGAGTTCCCAGGAACTCGTGTCGGGGTTCCATCGGTACAGTTTGATCTGCCCCTCGAAGGAGGGGAGGCCGAGGACGTTGAGGAGGTAGGTGTAGTCGTATTCGACGGTGATCGTGTAAGTGCCGCTGATCTCTTGGATGGGCTGGTCGCTGAGGGTACGGGCGGTCAGGTTGAACCCATAGTACGTGAACTCTCCGGGCAGTCCCTCGAAGGGGGCAGTCAGCCAGGGGGTGTGGGTGATGATCAGCCCGTTGCTGATGACGTCGCCGCTGACCGTGGAGGTGTAAATATCCACGGAGCAGGTGGCGTCCACGGAGGTTAGGGTTCCACCGCTGCCGGTGATAACCTGGCTGACGGCAGGCGGGATGATGTTCAGAGGCTGGGTGGCGATGTCGGTCAGGCTATCTGTGTCCTTCACCTGCAGGGTAGGCCAGTACCGCCCCAGGTGGGGGTAAGTGTGGGTTTGGATTTGGGTGACGCTGAGCACGCCGGTGTCCCACGTCCCATCTCCTTCCCAATCCCAGAGGGCTTCCAACTGGGGTTGGGGTGTCTCCACGTCGCTACTCCCTGAGCCGTCGAAGACCGCCTGGGCCCAGGTGGTCTGAGTAATCGTGAAGGTGGCCGTGGGCGGGTAACCCGCGAGAATGTCCCGCGTCGCCTCTCCGGTCAGCCCGTCGGTGTCTCGCACGACCAGACGGACCGTGTGCCAGCCGCCAGTGGAGAAACTGTGGGTGGCCGTCTTGGTGGTCGTCCAGGAGGTGTCGCAGGTCCCATCGTTTTCCCAATCCCAACACACCTCTAGGGAAAAGGTATAGTCTTCTGCGTCGGTGGTACCGGATGCGTCGAAGGTATATACCGTGCCTGGGGGCTGTGGGATCAAGGGGTCCGGCGAGACGGTGAAGGTGACGTTGGGTGCACTGGTGATGCCAGCGAGGGAAGCCTGGCTGGTGCGCCAGGGTCGGTAGTCTACGCCGTTGGTCACCCAGGAGCCACTGCCGTTGTTACTGTCCGAGCCGCACTTGTCGCTGGCCCACGAGCCGTCGTATGGACCGTTGCTGGCTCCCCACCAGTTGTTCTCGGCGTTGATGCACACGCTGGTCGGGACGTCGTTCTGGATGCCGTACTCGCTGCCAGGGGTTAGGATGTTGGAGTCATTGATGGTGAGGCTGGATCCTGCAGAGCGAAGCCAGATCGTCCGGCCCTGCCCCAGAGCCCGTTTATCCAGTGTGCTCCCGGTGACCACCACGTTGGCTGATTCGTCGATGACAAGGTCCACCTTGGCGTTCTCCGCCAGAAGCGTGCCTGCGATGGTAAGGTTGACGCTTCCCTCCGCGACGACCCCGAACTGGTCCCCGTCGACGATCTGGCACCAGTTGAGCACATGGCTCCCGGTGCCCTGGTAGTGAATGGAGGTGTTCTCGTCGCTGGAATCCGCGCCTGCCCCGCGGACCTCCACGTAGCGGAGGTAAGAAGAGGACCCTTCGTGGAACCAGATCTTCTTCCATCGCTTGGAGTATCGATCGAACACGATGTGCTGGGAGGGGGTGCCCTTGGCGATCAGCGAGGCCCCATCCCAGACGTGAATGTACAGTTTGGGGTCGAGCAATACTTGTACGCCGGGTTCGATGGTCAAGGTAGCACCAGGCATGATGTTAAGGTTGGTCACGATGTGATAGGGACTATTGGCTAAAGTCCAGGTCGTGTCAGTGGTGATGTCGGAATCGACGATGGTCTCGGCTGGCGCGACGGGCAGTCTCTGATAGACGGCTTGGCCGGATGTCGCCAAAAGGGCGAGGAAAATAAAGGGGGTGAGCACCAGGCCGGCGATCTTTCTCTTTAACATAGCACCTCCTCCAGTTGAAAGAAATTGGGTCGTGGTGAGGTGCTATTGTATCTAACCTTAGAGGATGCGCAAATTTCTTCACACCGATGGTGTGGGGCGGAGAGACGGAGATGGGCTCTTTAGACAAAGGACAAGGGGCGGGGGACCTCCCCGCCCCTTCGGTTCGCCGCAGACCGACTACTTGGTCTTCACCTTGATGGATTTGGGGCGAACCGCTTCCTTCTTCGGCAGCGTCAGCGTCAACACCCCGTTCTCGAAGACCGCCTCGGCCTTGTCCACATCCACCGGGACGTTGAGGGTCAGCGAGCGGGCGAAGTGGCCGTAGGGTCGCTCTTGGAACAGGTACTCCACGTTCTCCAGCGGGGGACGGAGTTCGCCGCGGATGGTCAGCGTGTCCCCCTCGATGGTGATGTCGACCTCCTCCGGCAACAGGCCGGGCAGGGAGGCGACTACCACGATCTC
Source organism: Thermoflexia bacterium (assembly GCA_011192125.1). Lineage (GTDB taxonomy): Bacteria > Chloroflexota > Anaerolineae > B4-G1 > DUEL01 > DUEL01. Next base: position 1,603 of record DUEL01000011.1, on the reverse strand, counting down.
CTCCGGCGTCGTGTAGACGTCCACCGGCAACCGCAACGGTGCCTCCGGGGTCCCCTCCTGCCGCCACGCCCGGCGCGGCCGGACGAAGGACTCCTCCAGCAACCGGTCCATCGCCTCGCGGAGGCTCATCATCTCACGGAACGGGTCAAAGTTGCGGATGGTCATCCCTCACCTCCTGTCGTTATTTGGCCTTGACCTTGATGGTCTTGGGCTTCACTTCCTCCGCCTTCGGCAGCGTGAGGGTGAGGACGCCGTTCTCGAACTCGGCCTCCGCGTCATCGGCGACCACCGGGACCGGCAACGGCAAGGTGCGGCAGAAGGAGCCGTAGAACCGCTCGCGGCGGATGTAGTTCTCCTCCTTGACCTCCTCCTCGCGCTTCATCTCGCCCCGGATGGTCAGTGTGTCGCCGGTGACGCTGATGTCCAGATCCTCGGGCTTGACGCCGGGGATGGAGGCCTTCACCACGACGGCGTCGTCGGTCTCATACATATCCACGGCCAACGTGCCCGCCTCGCTGGGCCGCAGCCACGTCCCCCAAGGCCGAACGAAGGACTCCTCAAACAGACGGTCCATCGCCTCGCGCAGACTGATCAGTTCCCGGAAAGGTTCCCACCGCATCAGGCTGGACATCCTCATCACCTCCTTTCCCATCGGTTTCAGGCGCTTTCATTGTGGCGGTTTTTCATTAGATTCGCGCAAGAACCGCGTTAGAGTTGCGATAGAAAAAGAGCACCGACCAAGAAAGTCGGTGCTCTCTTTACCGCAGCGTGCGATCTCTATCGAACCATTTGGGCGAGTTGCATCAGGACGGTGCGGACGCTCTGTTTGTTCCGGGCATCGCACGGCACGACGAAAGAGGGAGGCTGGATGCCCAGAGCGGCTGCGATCTCTTCAGGGGGCACCGCGCGTCGGCCGTCCTGCTTTGTGGCGACGACCAGGAAGGGGAGCCGACGGCGACCCCGCAGGCGGCGGAGGATGCGGCGCGCCACCGTGAACGAGGACCGATCGGTGCTGTCCACGAGGAGCAGGAGGGCATCTGCTTCCTTGGAGAGAATATCCCACATGAATTCGAAGCGAACCTGTCCCGGGGTGCCAAAGAGGTGAAACATGCGCCCCCCGATGGTCACCTGACCGTAGTCCAGCGCTACCGTGGTCTCCTCTTTAACGCGGGCCAGGTCGTCGGTGATCCGCCGCTCGGTACTGACCACGGGGATCTCGGAGATCGTGCGGATGAAGGCGCTCTTGCCAGCGTTGAACGCGCCGGTGACGACCACTTTGCATGTTTTACCCATCCTGTTTTAAGTCCTCCTTTTCTTGATCTTCCTGTCGATTCCGGAAATCAACAAACCGGTAGCCGACACCCCGTTCGGTGAGGATGTAGCGCGGGTGCGAGGGGTCTGGCTCGATCTTCTGACGGAGGTAGGTGATGTAGAGCCGCAGGTAGTGGACCTCCTCCCGGTATTCGTGTCCCCACACCTTGGCCAGCAGTACCTCGTGGGGAACTACCCATCCGGCGTTCTCGATGAGGTGGTAGAGCAGGCGGAACTCGGTCGGCCGCAGTTTCACCCGCTTCCCACCGACGATCACCTCCCGGCGGTTGTA
>DUEL01000109.1 GCA_011192125.1 Thermoflexia bacterium | reverse complement strand
CGCCCCCCGGCGGGGAAGCATCCCCGCCGGGGGTGGGACGCTCGTCAGGCTGCTGACCGGTCGGGCAGGGCGGCGTGGTCGTCCCTGACCTCACGGCTGCCGCATCGTGGGCAGCGTGTAGGCGAGGGATGTGGAGAGCCACGCCAGCCACACTCGGGGCAGTACATCTGGTACGTACCGCCCCCGTCGGCGTGGACCCAGCCCCGACCGGAGACGAATTGCAGTTCTCGACGGCACCAGATGCATCGGGTCATCTGAAGCCTCCTTGGAATTAAACCTGCACGTCCTCGACCTCCAACAGGCGCAGCGCCAGGTTGAGTTTGGCGCGGGCGCCCTCGGCCTCGACTTTGGCCTGTTCGTACTCTTGCCGGGCCTCCAGGAGCCGCTTGCGGGCCCGGTCGAGCAGTTCCAGGTCTGCCTGGTACTGCTCATCGTCGGCCAGGGCCAGGGTGAGGGCCCGCCTGCGGGCTTCGGCGTTGCTTCCCAGCGCCTTCTCGCCGCCTGCGGCCTCGATGGCCCGCCGTTCTGCCCTTGCCCGCTCCAGGGGTTCCTCGGCCTCCAGCACGTCGAGGTGGTACTTTGCGTACTCCACCTCGGTCTTGGCCTCGGCCAGGCGCGTCAGCGCACGATGGAGGTCGTGGATCAGTTGGAGTTGGTCTGCGGTCATTGCTGCGATCATCGGTGCCCTCCCTCTGGAATGCCAAGGCGGGGAGAGGGTGGATCCTCTCCCCGCCTTGTACTCTTACCGGGCCGACGGGCCTAGAAGGGGATCTCCTCCGCCTCGCCGCCGTCGCCCTTCTCCAGGGCCTCCAGGGCCGCCAGCGCCGCCTCCTTCACGTCGGCGTGCCGGGGCCGCTGTTCGCACCAGGCGACGAGGGCCTTCAGGGCCTCCACATCGCCTGCGTCGTAGAGGTCACCGATGGTGGCCTCGGCCCCGTACTTCTGCGAGCGAAAGGGCAGGCGGACGGAGAGCCACTCCTGGAACTCCTGGTACGTCTCGACGGCCCGCTCAGGCAGGCCCTTCGGCGTGGTCTCCTCGGCGTCCTCCTCGGAGATTTCCCCTTCCCCGTTGGGGCCGGGGTTCTTCCACGCCTCGGCCCACCGCTTATACTCCTCCCACTCCTGCTCGATCCGGTCGGCCAGCGCGTCGCCGACGTAGGCGGAGTCCGGATCGAACTCGCCTTCGTCGAGAACGATGGGGGTCACGCGGCTCTTCTGCTGCTTGCCCACCAACTTCGGCTCGCCGGTATGGATGAGCATGGAGAAGTAGCAGGCCGGGGCCTTGCCCCGGGTGGCCTTGCGGACGCGGGCCCTGTGCTGCTTCACGGCGGCGGACAGGTCCTTGCTGGCCGTGCCCTTTACCGTGAGCATCACCGGCCCGGCCCAGTTGCCGTCCCGGTCCTTGACGTAAGCCAGGAGTTGCAGTTTCCCCCGCGCCCCCTCCACGTACTCCTGGAGCCGGACGCCGTCCTTGATCCAGGCAAAGCGCGTGGTCAGGGGGACGATCTCCAGCCAGTCCACGAAGTACACCTCGGTCTCCTCCCCGCTGCGGAAGGTCAGGGTGTAGACTTCCGCACCCGCGGGCGCGGTCTCCAGGAGTTCCGCCTGCTCGACCGGCATGGCGAAACCACCCGTGTCCGAGCGGGGCTCGAGCATCGAGCCGTCGTGGACGTACTGGATGAAGGGGTACGCCGCGAAAGTCTCGTCGGCCAGGATCTTGGAATTGCGGTTCTGCCAGGACATCTCTGCACCTCCTTTGGAATGTTTGGTTTGGAATGGGTTATTCGGTTGTCAGAACGGGGGCTCGCAGGAGCGAGGCACCCCGTGTTCGTTGACCAGGCCGCTGCCCCACACCACGAGGGCGATGTGCTTGCACAGCGGGAGATGTCGGCCTTTGAAATCGGGGCAGTCGCAGGTCCAGACGCCGCTCCCTTCGTAGTACTGCACTGCGTAGTCCCGCCCGGTGTGGGCGTTGACCACGCGGAACGTACCGGGGACGGTCTCTTGGACCTCGTACTCCCCGATCCTGACTCCGACGATCCCCCGTGCCGCGCGCTGCACGACGGGTAGCAGGGCGGCTAGGTCTCCGGCGTGGTTGGAAACGGTCATCGTCTTGACCACCACTTGGAATCACCTCCCTTCGGTGGAATGAGAAAAGCGCACCGTTCCAAACGAGTTGGAATGGTGCGCTTTGAATGAGACCTTCCGTCACATAGACAACGGCCGGACGGAACCCGCCGAAGGGCGGGGCCATCACGGGACTGCCCGGACGTGCGCCACAGGCGCAAGGTCCAAAGCAGAGATGACACGCCCACCGTCCGGTGAGCGCGTGCTCTCTGCCTTGGACCGAAGAGATATGAGGTGGAATAAGGCCGTGTAATCTCTTCGGTTGTTAAGGTGCGGGGACCGCCTTGCAGGGCCGTGTGTCCTGCGCGGCGGGCGTCCCCTCAGCGGAGGCCCCGACCCGTGGTCTCCAGAAGGGCGGCCACCTCGTAGAACAGCGTTGCCACATCCTTCAACATCGGTTCCACGAAGAGCCGCACTCCCACCAGCCACAGGAGCACCATCAGGGCCGAGAAGAGCATCCCCTTTCTCAACGCGACCACCCCCTTTCTTGCCGGGATGACCGCGCGGCCCAAGCCGTGTGCGTGGGGCGCGGCGGCGAGGCTGCTGGCGTGTGACCGGCTCCCCCGCCGCGCCCCCGCCCGGGGACGCTGCTACGGCCCAAAGGTGAGGGGCCTGGCCTTCGCCGTGGCCCACCTTGTCAAGGTGCGGGACCTCCCCAGCAGTTCGGACACCGTGGCGCTGCAGGCCACCGTCACGGTGTCGTCTGCGTCGTCGATGTCCACCACCGCGCAGGTGATGGGGTAACCCT
>DUEL01000108.1 GCA_011192125.1 Thermoflexia bacterium | reverse complement strand
GGCCTGGCGGTCCTTCTGGAGGAACTTGCCAGGCACGAAAAGGAGGCATGGGCCAGGCCGCGTATAGAGATCGTCGATGAGGGCAGCCATTACGCCGTGCGTCTCAGTACGCCCGTGCAAGAAGCGTGGCTTCGGGAGGGCCTCTTCTTTCAAAGCCCGGCCCCCTTTCTCACCACCCAGCGCATCCGGGAGGCTCCGGCGGACACTCCGGTGCGCGATCTGGATCAAACCTGGGACCAGGTGCGTACCTACCAGCAACAACGATCCGATTTGTGGGATCAGAACATCCGTGGAACCGACATGGAGCGGCAGTTGCAGGATATGGAGCCTCCAGACGACTGGACGGTCGTGGCTTTTCTGGGGGATGGGCGGATGCAGGCGCTGAGCACGTACAATCGGGTGGTCGCCCAATGGGCCGCGAGCCGGGATCTCACCACCGAGCACGTGCGCACGATCCTTGCAATATTTGCCAGACCCGATGGTGAGATAGAGGATGCTCTCCGGTCGTGGGAAAAGACGGCGAAGGGGAAGGGCCTCCGCGTGCGGGAGACGGCTGCCCAGTTGCTGAACCCCCACCAGGGCAAGGGTCTGAACCAGCCCAAGGCCAACACGCTGCGCATGGATAACATCAAGGACCGGCCCTGGCTAGAGGAATTTCTCAAGGCTATCGGTCTGTGGTTCTGTCTGGTTCCCCGTCGGGTTGTGGATGTGGGAGATTGGAAGGCGTATGTAGTGGCTCCGCTGCGTATAGACCTGGGGGTCAACCGAGAGGCACTGCGGCGCTTCAATCGCCATCTCTGGCACGAGCGGCGCCGAGACCAGACCAGCATGAAGGCCGACATTACCAGCCTGTTGTTGTTCATCCGTGCCTGGCTGGACTATGTGGAGGCAGCGGATCAAGATGATATGGATTTTGACACCGATCTGGATGCGGCCGTGCCGGAAAGGGTGGTGGCTGGCTTCCACGTCGCTCAGTTCAAGTTGCTCAGTCGCAATGCCTACACGATGGTCAATCTCTCGTTCCTTAACCTGCCTCGCTGGACCGGCATGCCCAGGACACGGGCCGACGTGCTCGCCCTGCGGGAGGTCATCGACGAACACCTGGAGGTGATCCGGGGGATCGACGAGGGACGCAGCGACGGGTACAATCTGCTTTTGCTGTACCGGGATTTCGTCGCTGGGAACAACTGGAACGCCTTCTTCGACTTCGCTGCCGGGTACAGCCACGAGATCATCCGGCGGTTGAACGAAGGTGCTCGTTGGGTGCCGACCTTCAGTACACCAAGTTTAAGGAGGTTGATTATGAACAGCAACAAACCACTCTTACCCATCGTTCAAAACCCTGGGTTCCAGAACGTGGCCTACGCCATCCGCCACAGCACCGTCATTCCCCAGAGCCGGAAGGCGCGGGGGTTGGATAACCTCTACGACGTTCGGTATGGATTGGGGGCGGAACTGAAGCGGAAGGCCACCGTGCGGGATGACTTCGTCGCCACACTTAGCGATTTCATGCACAGTTACAACCGGGAGAACGCCCAGGTGCTGGAGAACACGGGGAAGCAGATGCGGCGGGACTTGCGCACCACGGATATTGAGGAGGTCGTCAAACTGGTAGATGAATACGGTTCAGAAGTGGTCGCCAACCTGCTGGTGGCCTTTGGGTATGCCAGGGAGCCGCGTGAGGAAACCGAAACGACGGAGGAGTAGAAGGAGGTGTGAGATGTCCGATCGCAAACCGGTCTATAGCCTGTCCATTTCTGGTCGCCTGACGCTGGAAATGCACTCCCTCAACAACGAGGGAGGCGAAGGGAACCAGACGATGACCCGCACGGTCACGCTGGTGGACACGGACGGAAACGTCCATAAGGTCAACGCCATCAGCGGCGACATGTTCAAACACATCCAGGCGGAACACTTCTACCTGCTGGCGCGGGAGCGGGGGCTTCCTCTGTGTGCCGGGTGCCAGACCTTCCGTGCCGATCGTATCCTGGGCGATGGGGAGTTCATAAAGAGCCTGCCCGAGCGGGACGAGGAGACGATCAATGCACTACTCGCCCGGTGTGCGCTGGACGATGCCGAGGGGACGCTGATCGCCCGTGGCGCCCGGTCCATTCCGCGCAAGTCGGTAGCCGAGTTCAGTTGGGTGGTCGGCCTGCCGGATAAGGTGCGCACCGAGTCCTACTTCCACGTCCGCTACGCCGCCGAGCGGGGCGGTCCGGACGAGGAGCGGGCTGCCCAGCCCATCTTCCACCGCCCCGCCTCCTCCGGCGTCTACGCCGCCGTGGCGACCTTCGAACTGGCCCGCATCGGCTTCAACGACATCAGCCAGACCTATCCCATCGACGAGGAGGAGCGGCTGCGTCGGTACCGGGCCTTCTTGGAGAGTGTCCTTTACACCTTCGTGGAGCCGAGCGGGGCGATGCGGGGTACTCAGAACCCGCACATTGTGGCCTTTGAGGGGGTGATCACCATCAGCCACGATGTCCTCCCGGCCCCGACCATCAGCCCGCTGGCAGAGGGCTACCAGGACCAGATCCGGGGGATCGCTGAAGCATTGGATGGGGAGGGAGGACGGCTGGAGGTCGAGCCGTTCGAGGATATGGCGAAGTTCGCTGCCATCATGCGCGGCTTGATCGAGGAGACCCGGCCGTACCGGCTCTTCGGCGAAAACGGAGGGTAGACGATGCGCTGGCTGATCGCGCGCTATCAGCCGGTGAGCCTCTTTTCCCTCAAGCACGGGGAGGCGACTTCGAGTGGCGGGAAGAGCCTGCTGGTGCCGACCCCCTTCGCCGTCCGTACCGCCCTGCTGGATGTCGCCATTCGGGTTTGGGGGCTCGATCGGGCCCAGGGGGCCTTCGAGCACATCCGGGCGTTACACCTGGCCCTTTGCCCACCGGAGCGCGTGGCCGTGAGCAGCCTCTTCACCAAGGTCCTCAAACCGGAGCGAAACCCCGAACGGGGTCGGGCGATGCAGCGGACCATCGCCTTCCGGGAGTACGTCCACTTGCAGGGGGTCCTAGCCCTGGCCCTGGGGGGTGATCCGGACCACCTAGAGGTTGTGAGGCCGTTGCTTCCCCACGTCACCTACTTCGGCAAGCGGGGGTCGTTCTTCCAGTTCCTCCCGCCAGCCGGGGAGGTGGAGGCAGAGGAGGGGCAAGTGCCGGAAGGTTTCGTGCTTCTGGAGGGGCGCCCTTTCTGGGGCACCGAGGGACAGGCAGTGCGGGAGTTCACCCTCGGCATCATCCAGCGGTTGGACGACTGGGGTCCGGGCCTGACCTTCGAGCGGGTCAACGTGTACAGCGATGAAAAGATCCGCCTGGGGCGGGACCGGATACGGTTCGATGTCGTCCTGCCGTACCGGGTGGTGCGGGCGGGCCGGGGATTCACCGTGTACGAGGGGCTCACCGCGTAGCCAGGGGGAGGGGACCCTGGCACCGAGTATCGCCGGGTCCCCTCCCGGAGATAATTGCATCGATCCGCAGGAGGATACGATGTCCGATTTCACTGTGCATCGGCTCCGGTTCGAGGTGGAAGTCGTCACGCCGATCGAGTTCAACCCGTACAAAGGGCCCTCTATCCGCGGTGCCCTCTTCAACGCTCTACGTCGCCACTACTGCCCCGCGCCGGACGATCCGGACCCGGCTCACAGCGCCATTTGTCCCGTCTGCTGGCTGATAGCGCGGGAGGAGCCGGGGCGGGCGCGGGGCAAGACCCCACCCCGCGCCTACACCGTCGAGCCGCCGCTGACGGAGCGGACCCGCTTCGAGCCGGGAGAGCGGTTCTCCTTCGGCATCACCCTCTTCGCCCGGGCGGTGGATCTTCTGCCGTACCTGGTGCTGGCGGTCCCGGCGATGGGCGAGGTGGGGATCGGTCGGCGGGTGGCGGGGAACGGGCGGCGGCGGGGCCGGTTCGTCCTGCGGCGCATCGAGGCGGTCAACCCGCTCACCGGGGATCAGGCGGTCGTCCTGGAGGAAGGGGAGCGGACGGTCCGGGTGCCGGAGGTCTTCGTGCGGCGCGCGGACGTCGTCGCTGCGGCAGAGCGGCTGGCACGGAGGATCGCTCAGGACGGCGGTCGACTCACCCTGACCTTCCTCACGCCCACGCGCATCGTGGAGGCGGGACGGCTGGTCCACCGGCCGTTCTTCACGCCCCTGTTCCACCGGCTGCTGGAGCGGCTGGAAGCGTTGAGCGCGGCTTATGCCGACCGACCGCTGCCCCTGGAGAAGGACCGGTTGCTTCCGCTGGCCGACCGGGTGCGGCTGGTGGAGGATCGGACGCGGTGGGTTGACGTTGCCAGCGGTTCGGGACGGCTGGGGCGATCGACCCCGGTCAGCGGTTTCGTCGGGACGGCGACCTACCGGGCCGACGAGTGGGGGCTGCTGCTAGAGGCGCTGGTGTGGGGGGAGGTGGTCCACGTGGGGAAGAGCGCGGTGAAGGGAAACGGGTGGTATCGGGTGGGCAGGTAGGGAGCAGGGGGATGGGCGTGGTGCAGCATTTGATCGTGGAGCAGTTCGGCGTGCACGTAGGGCGGCACGGCGGGCGGTTGCGGGTGATGCAGATCGGTGAGGGGACGGTCTCGGAGCGGCTGGTGCAGGAGGCGCCGCTGCTTCATCTGGAGTGCGTGCTGATCGCCACAAGGGGGGTCAGCTTCTCCGCCGACGCGGTGGCGGCCTGCACCGAGCGGGGCATTCCCATCTACTTTCTGGACGGTCGGGGGAGGCCCTACGGGGCGCTGTACTCCGCCGGTCTGACCGGGACGGTGCTGACGCGGCGGGAGCAGTTGTTGGCGTATGCGGACCGGCGGGGGGTGGCGCTGGCGAAGGCGTTCGCCGAGGGGAAGATTACCAACCAGGCGGGGTTCCTTCGGTACGTCGCCAAGTACCGCAAGGAGAGGGAGCCCGATCTCTACCGGGAACTCCGGTGGGCTGCGGGGGAGGTCCTCGACCATCTGGAGGAACTGCGCAGGCTGGAGGCGGATCGGGTGGAGGAGATCCGGGGTGAGATCCTTTCCATTGAGGGCCGGGCGGCGCAGAAGTACTGGGATGCCTTGCGGCTGGTGATCCCGGAGCGGTACGGCTGGCCGGGACGGGAGGGGCGAGGGGCAAAGGACCCGGTCAACGCGGCGTTGAACTACGGCTACGGCATCCTCTACGGTCAGGTCGAGCGGTCGTTAGTGCTGGCCGGGCTGGACCCCTACGGCGGTTTCATCCACGCCGACCGGCCGGGGAAGCCGAGCCTGGTGTTCGATCTGATCGAGGAATTCCGCCAGGTGGTGGTCGATCGGACGATCGTGGGGATGGTGAACAAGGGGGCGAAGTTGCGGTTGGACGAGCGGGGTTTGCTGGTTGAGGAGAGTCGACGGGCGATCGCGGAGAAGGTCCTGGCGCGGTTGGAGGCGGCGGAGCGGTACGAGCGGAAGCGGCAGCCGTTGCGGGTCATCCTGCAGAGCCAGGCGCGGCACATCGCGACGTTCGTCCGGGGGGACCGGCCGGCCTATCGGCCGTTCATCGCCCGCTGGTAGGAGGGAAGGATGCGGTGCCTCGTCGTGTACGACATCCCTGACGATCGGACGCGGACGAAGGTGGCCGATTTTTGCCTGGACTACGGCCTGGATCGGATCCAGTACTCGGCCTTTCTAGGGGACCTCAGTCGGAATCATCAGGAGGAACTAATGTTGAAGATCGGAAACCGGCTGGGGGATCGGGAAGGGAAGGTGCATCTGTTCGTCTTCTGCGAGAAGGACTGGCGACAGCGGATCGAGATCGTGCGGGAGGCGGAGGAGGGTGGAGGGTGAGCGGACGGTCTTCCTGGTGACCGATCTGAAGCAGTTCTCGTACTGTCCGCGGATCGTGTACTACGCGTACTGCCTTCCGGCTGTGCGTCCGACGACGGCGAAGATGGAGGTGGGGATCGCAGCGCATACGACGGCGAAGCGACGGGAGCGGCGTCGGACGCTGGCGGCGTACGGGTTGGTGGAGGGGGAGCGGCATTTCGATGTATGGGTTGAATCGAAAGAGTTGGGGCTTCGGGGGCGGGTCGATCTGGTGATTGAGACGGCGGATGAGGTGATCCCTGTGGACTACAAGAACAGCCGTCGGCGGGCGGGGCCGCACGTCCGGCGACAGATTGCGGCGTATGGGATGATGGTGGAGGAGGAATGGGGGAAGCCGGTTCGGCGGGGGTTCGTTTACTCACTCCTGACCCGTCGGGCGGAAGAGATCATTGTGACGGAGCGACTTCGGCGGGGGGTCAGGGAGGCCGTGGCGGCGATGCGGGAGATCGTGGAAAGGGAGAGGATGCCTGCGCCGCCCAGGTCGCGGCGTCCCTGTGTCGATTGCGAATTCCGTCGGTTCTGTAACGACGTGCTGTGAGCGAGAAGATTGTCGCAAATCGCTGGGGGAAACGTGCAGTCATCGATTTGCGATCCTGGCCGTAGCATCTTCGGTCCTCTCCCGGGGGGGAGGATCACAATGCCTCTCCAGAGACCTTTGTAGGGGCCGATTTTCCCTGCTGACAGGCTTAGGCAGGGGTACGTTAACAACCTCATATCGTTGCAGGGAGGTCGATCCGAGGGAGGATACTGAAAGTTGCCATCGCCGACAGCAGCCGCCACCAGCCGCCGTGTTGCAGGGAGGTCGATCCGAGGGAGGATACTGAAAGTCACCGACAGACACGGGATCGTCGCATACGGCGCAAGTTGCAGGGAGGTCGATCCGAGGGAGGATACTGAAAGTTCGCCGCCCGCGTCACACCGGTAAAACGCTTCAGGGTTGCAGGGAGGTCGATCCGAGGGAGGATACTGAAAGCTCGAACCGGGCGACGGCTCGGCGGCAGGACGGGAGTTGCAGGGAGGTCGATCCGAGGGAGGATACTGAAAGCAAAGATCCCACAACAGGAAGGAAAATGCTACAATTGTTGCAGGGAGGTCGATCCGAGGGAGGATACTGAAAGATGAAGGACTCGCCCGGCGTGGTCGGCCACAACTGGGTTGCAGGGAGGTCGATCCGAGGGAGGATACTGAAAGACTGCGGGTCGTAACCCAGATCGAGGTAGACCCGCTGTTGCAGGGAGGTCGATCCGAGGGAGGATACTGAAAGTGGCACCGCCGCGCGGGCCGCCGGGGTGACCGCGATGTTGCAGGGAGGTCGATCCGAGGGAGGATACTGAAAGTACTTCGACAGCGATGCTTGGGACGAGATCGAACTGTTGCAGGGAGGTCGATCCGAGGGAGGATACTGAAAGTGCAGCAACGCGTAGAGGTTGCCGTTGGCGTCCACGTTGCAGGGAGGTCGATCCGAGGGAGGATACTGAAAGATGGCTTGGCGCGACCTCGGCCTCACCAACCAGGTGGTTGCAGGGAGGTCGATCCGAGGGAGGATACTGAAAGTCCAGCCGCTCCGGCTTGTACGCGTCGCCGCGGCGGTTGCAGGGAGGTCGATCCGAGGGAGGATACTGAAAGCTATTGAGGCGGCAGGGCGTTTTGTAAGCAGCCAATGGTTGCAGGGAGGTCGATCCGAGGGAGGATACTGAAAGCTTGGTAGCCTTGCAGCGAAGCGCGTAGTCGCAAGGGTTGCAGGGAGGTCGATCCGAGGGAGGATACTGAAAGCAGTGACGGCAATAGGCGTAGAACTTGGTCGCGTTGGTTGCAGGGAGGTCGATCCGAGGGAGGATACTGAAAGTCCTCAACGAGGATGCGGCGGACGCCAGCCTCCAGCGTTGCAGGGAGGTCGATCCGAGGGAGGATACTGAAAGTCAGTGTGGCGGGGACGGCTCGTATCTATTGGTCAGTTGCAGGGAGGTCGATCCGAGGGAGGATACTGAAAGGTGGTATGATCTGTGGCTCGAAAACTGGACGCGTGGTTGCAGGGAGGTCGATCCGAGGGAGGATACTGAAAGTGTGCCCACACCGGATGAGGTTAAGCGGGATCTGGAGTTGCAGGGAGG
>DUEL01000107.1 GCA_011192125.1 Thermoflexia bacterium | reverse complement strand
GCCCAGCGGGCCAGGTATCCCACGAAGGCCACGAGCAGCGCGCTTCCCAGCCCCAGAGCCAGGTCACGTCCGTTGCCCCCCGTTCCCCCTGCTGCCGGCGTTTCACCGGGCTGAGGAGTGGCTGATTCGGGGGTTGGGGTCGCCTCAGCGGAGGGGGAGACGGTGGGGGTGGGCGTCGGCGGGACCTGCGTGGGGGTGGGGGTGACGGTGACGATGACTGCGGGCTCCCCCTCCCGGATCTCCACTTCTAACCCCACGGTGCGCGGATGGGGCTCGGCCCGCACCGAGACCTGCAGTTGCCCCACCCGGTCCAGCGTGACCATCGTCTCCGCCACGCCGTCGCGGGTGGTAACCTGGACCGTGTGCTCCAGCCCTTCCTGGGGGTAGGTGAAGATGAACTCCACCGGCGTGCCGTCCGGCACGGGATGGCCGTTCCGGTCCAGAATGACGCTGGTGCGCAGCCGTAGGGTGTCCCCCTGGAAGATCTCCGGCGGCTGGGGTGTTCCCTCCGTGGTTTCCACCATCTCCTCGCCGACCTGGTAGAAGATGTGGATCTCCTGGTTTGGATCGGGCTGGGTCTGCACGATCAAATCGTAGTTGAGGCTGGTGACGGAGACGGGGGAGGCTCCGGTGAACGGGAACTCGTCGAACAGAGCGCGGGCGGCGGCCTCCACGAAGGGGGAAGTGTGGCCGTAGAGGCCGAAGTAGGCGGAGAGTTTGGCGATCTCTGTGGTGTCCAGGTAGTAGGGAGCGCCGAAGGCGAAGACGACCACCCGCTTGTCCTTCAACAGGTCGGCCTGCTCGGCCAGGAAACGGCGGATCGCGCTGGATGTTGGGATCTGGTCGGTCACGTCCAGCATACCGAAAAGGACCCAGTCGGCCTGCTCCAGGGCGGTCTGGACGGGGTGGGGGGGTAAGGGAGTGCCGGACTCCTCCGCAGAGGTGGGTGGGGCGGTGAGGTATTCCAGCAGGTCGCTGTAGGTGAAACTGTACACCCGCTCTGGCGAGACCTGATCGGTCGCCTGTGGGCCGTAGAGGCGGACCAGTGTCTCTTCCAGGAGGGTGGGGGGGATGACGTAGGTCGGAGGACAGTCGGTACACAGGCTGACCTGCCGGTCGTCGGTGAAAATGACGATCTGTTCGTCGGCCGCGGGCGGAGGGGGGCGGAGGTCGGGGGAAGGGGGTGAGAGCAGCGTGACCGCCGCCTGAGCGATCGGGGCGATCTGTTCGCTGTGTTGCCCCACTTCCTCGGGGACCGCGTCGAGGTCGACCTGAACGTCGGCCAGAGTGAAAGGCTCCCCGTAGAGGCGGAGTTTGAGGCGCAGGATGCGCAGCACCGCCTGGTCCACCCAGGCCTGGAAGGTGGGGTCGGTGGCATACTTTTCTCGGAAGAAAGCGATGGTGCTGCGGATGTTGTCGAAGTGTGCATCCCAATCGTCGGTGGAGGCGAAGTGGGAAAGGATCAGCAGATCGTTCCCGGCCACAAAGGCGTCGCGGGCGATGCGCACTCCGTTGAACGTCTGCTCGGTGGGGTCGTAGAATCGGCGGACGGCGCGCACCCCAAGTTCGTCGGCCACCGTCAGCCCACCCGCCTCCCGCCAGGGAGCCAGTTCGGGCAGCGCCATCAGTTGCTGCAGGGCCTGGGGGTCGAAACTGACCGGCTTGGTGGAGGCGTAGATGTTGCCCTGGAAGCCCCGGTACCGAATGTGAGAGACCAGCAGGCCGTCGGGCTGGGCCAGCGGCTCCTCCGCGCCCGTGGCGGCGAAGAAGGGGGCCAGTTCGATCTGCTTCAACTGCTCCAGCGACTTCTGGACGGTGGAGACCTCCTCTGTAAGGGGCCGGTCGGCCGCGCCGAGGCCGGGGAAGTGACCGGGGACGACCGCGACCCGGCCCTTGCCTCCTTCGTGGACCCCCTGGATGTACGCCTTTCCCATCTGGCTCACCCAGTAGGGGTCGCCCCCGAAGGAGCGGACCCCCAGGTCGGCCGGGGTGCCAGGGCGAGGGGTGTTCAGCACGTCCAGCGACGGTCCCAGGAGCAGGTTGATCCCCAGGCTGTTCAGTTCCTGGCCCAGGATCGCGCCCGCCGTCTGCGCGTTGGCGGGGTCCCAGGTAGCACCCAGGGCCATCGGCGGGGGGAGGGGGGTGGTGCCGCTGATGGGGTCGGTGTAGGGGTTCTCGATGCCGCCCCCCTTGGTGGCGATGAGGAGGGGGACGAAAGGCGCTAGCGTCGCGCTGCCGTCCTCGGCGCTGATGGGCTTCTGAGAGGCCTCCCAGGCCAGCCGTTGCAGGCCGTTGGTGAGGGTGGCGACCTGGAGAGGGGTGTTCCCCTGATTGACGATGTTGCCGTTCTCGGGGGTGAGGAGCACCCCGCCGATCCGCTCCTCGACGATTAGTTGGTAGATATCCGTCCCTTCCTCGATCTCTGTCCCGGGGAAGGTGACGACGAACAACTGGCCCACCCGCGCTGCCGGAGGCATCCGGGCCAGCAGGCGGGCCGCTGCATCCTCCTGGGCGGGACCTCGGGCCAGCAGGGGGAGGCTCGGGGACGCCAGGAGGATCGCCAAGAAAATTGCCGCAAGCAGGCGGAACCTACGTCCTCTTCGCACGGCCCCTATTGTACTTGAGTTTCAGCAAACAAACAAGGGCTGCCACGAATGGACACGAACATTCGTGTATTCGTGCATTCGTGCATTCGTGTCCTATTCGTGGATGGCCCGTTCGCTCACCTGGACCCACGGCCGGATCTCCTCCAGCGTGGATGGCCCGATGCCGGGGACGTTCAGCAGATCCTCCACCGCCTGGAAGGGGCCGTAGGTCTGCCGGTAGGCGACGATCTCCTGGGCCAGCGCAGGTCCGACGTGGGGGAGGCTTTCCAGTTCGGCGGCGGTGGCAGTGTTGAGGTCGATGCGTTGGGGCGTGGCGGTGGGGGCCACCCCGCCAGAGAGGGTGGGGTAGGGGTTCGCCTCGCCGAGGTAGGGGACGTACACCTGCTGCTGGTCCAGCAGTTCGCGGGCCAGGTTGATGCGGACCAGGTCCGCCTCCTCCGTGGGACCACCGGCGGCGTGGATCGCGTCTTCCACCAGGCTTCCCGGCGGCAGTCGGTACACCCCCGGTGACTCCACCGCCCCGCAGACGTAGACCCGCAGCGGGAGGGGGGTGGGGGTGGGGAGGGGTGTGGCGGTGGGGTCAGGGG
>DUEL01000106.1 GCA_011192125.1 Thermoflexia bacterium | reverse complement strand
CGGCGATGCCGCCATCCGCAGGCCGTACCGGACCGCGCTGGCGCACCTGTGGGCCGCCGGGGTTCCCTGGGAGGAGGATCTCCCTCCCATCGCCGCCTGCCCCCCCGAGGAGCGGGCGATCCTGGCCCGTCAGTTGGAGCGCGGTCTGAACGTCGTCCCCACGTCCAGCATCGGCCGACTCTTCGACGCCGTCTCCGCCCTGGCCGGGGTCCGCCAAACGATCAACTACGAAGCCCAGGCAGCCATCGAACTGGAGATGACCGTCGACGAGGCTACCACCGACGCCTACCGCTTCGCGATCCCCAACACCCAACCCGCGATCCTCATTGACCCAGCCCCCGTCATCCACGCCGTCGTCGCCGACGTGCGGGCGGGAGTTCCCGTCGGTGTGATCGCCGCGCGGTTCCACAACGGCCTGGCACAGGTGATCCGAGACGTCTGTTTGCGACTACGCGAAGCGACCGGCATCGACGAAGTCGCTCTCTCCGGCGGCGTCTTCCAGAACGTCACCCTGCTGGGCAAGACCCTGGCCCTCTTGGATGAGGCGGGATTTGCGGTATATACCCACCGCTTGGTCCCCCCCAACGACGCGGGGATCTCGCTGGGCCAGGCCGTCGTCGCCGGGCTCACTGCCCAAGCGGAGAGGACTGAGATATGATTAGAAAACACCACGTGCTCGCCACGCCTTGGTGGGGGAAAAAAGACCCGGGAATTCCTGCGCCCTTTGCACCTCTGCGGTGGAAACGTTCGAGAAACTCCGTGGCCTCTGTGCCCTTGTGGTGAAATCCAAAATGACCGTCACTACGTTTACCGATTCGTTTCGTGATCCCGACGCGGCCCGCGCGCTGGCGGAGGCCATCCGCGCCCGCTCGACCCGTCCTATCCGGCTGATGGAGTTCTGCGGCGGGCACACCCACGCCATCCTCCGGTACGGCATCCCCTCCCTCCTCCCCGAGACCATCGACCTGCGCTCTGGGCCGGGCTGCCCCGTCTGCGTCACCTCCGCCACCGATCTGGATCGGGCCATCACGCTGGCACAGGTGCCGAGGGCCATCCTGACCACCTTCGGTGACATGGTCCGGGTTCCAGGGTCACGGGCCTCACTGTCCCAGGCCAAAGCCCAGGGGGCCGACGTGCGGGTGGTGTACAGCCCGCTGGACGCCCTTCAGATCGCCCGCCAGAACCCGGATCGGCCGGTGATCTTTCTGGGCGTGGGGTTTGAGACCACCGCGCCGATGGTCGCTTCGGCGGTCGTGGCAGCGGAGACGGAGGGGGTAGGGAACTTCTACGTCTTCAGCACCCACAAACTGACCCCGCCCGCCACCCGCGCCATCCTGGACGCCGGGGAGGTGGCGTTGGACGGCATCATCGGCCCCGGCCACGTCACCACCGTCATCGGCTCCGAGGCCTGGCGCTTCCTGCCCGACGACTACACCATCCCCGTCGCCATCGCCGGGTTCGAGCCGCTGGACATCCTGCGGGCGATCCTGGCGCTGGTGGAGATGATCGAAGAGGGGAAACCAGACGTGGCCAACGCCTACGCCCGCAGCGTCCGCCCCGAGGGGAACCCCGCTGCTCAGCAAGTGATGGAGCGGGTCTTTGAGATCGCCGACGCCGATTGGCGCGGCTTCGGCACGGTCCCTGCCAGCGGCCTGCGGCTGCGGGAGGAATACGCCCGCTTCGACGCCGGCCGCGCTTTCCCGGTGGAGGTCGAACCGGCCCGCGAGCCCCCTGGCTGCCGCTGTGGGGAGATCCTGCGGGGCGTCCTCCGCCCACCCGACTGTCCCCTCTTCGCCCGCGCCTGCACCCCCGAACATCCTGTCGGTCCCTGCATGGTCAGCGCGGAGGGAGCCTGCGCGGCGTACTATCGGTACGGGAACCTCGAACGTCGAACAGCGCACGTCGAACGTGAAATGTGAAACGTCAAACGTGAAACGTCAGATGTGAAACGTCAAGCGTCAGATGTCAAGTGCCAGGAGCGGTAACGTTATGGAGAACGTGATTCGGTTGGCCCACGGTGCCGGCGGCAAGATGATGAACGACCTGATCCGCGAGGTCCTCGCCCCTCCGCTGGACAACGACCTCTTGCGCCAGATGGCCGACGCCGTCGTCATCCAACCTGGAACCTGGAACCTTGCACCTCAAACCTCGAACTTGAGACTCGCCATCAGCACCGACTCTTTCACTGTCCGCCCCCTCTTCTTCCCCGGCGGCGACATCGGCTCGCTGGCCGTCCACGGCACAGTCAACGACGTGGCGATGGCCGGGGCCCGTCCCCTCTGGCTCACCGCCGCCTTCATCCTGGAGGAAGGGCTGGAAATGGAGACGCTGGAACGGGTGGTCCGCTCGATGGCCGAAGCGGCACGGAATGCGGGCGTGCTGGTGGTAGCGGGCGACACGAAGGTCGTCGAGCGGGGACACGGGGATGGGATCTACATCAACACCACCGGCATCGGCGTCGTGATGGAGGGGGTGGAGGTCGGGCCAGACCGGGCGCGTCCGGGCGACGTGGTGCTCGTCAGCGGAACCCTCGGCGACCACGGGATCGCCGTCCTCAGCCAGCGGGAGGGGCTCACGTTCGAGACCGAACTGGTCTCCGACAGCGCGCCGCTGAACGGGCTGGTGGAGGTCCTGCTGGAGGCCGCTCCCCACACCCACTGCCTGCGCGATCCCACGCGGGGGGGGCTGGCAGCCGCGTTGAACGAACTGGCGGGGACCTCCGGGGTCGGCATCGAGATCGACGAAGCGGCGATCCCGATCCGCCCCGCAGTGGCCGCCGCCTGCGAGATGCTGGGCTTCGATCCGCTCACCGTCGCCAACGAGGGGAAACTGGTCGCCATCGTGCCGCCGGAGGAGGCGGAGGCAGCGCTGGAGGCGTTGCGATCCCATCCCCTGGGACAGGACGCCGCTCACATCGGCATCGTCACCGAGGAACATCCGGGGATGGTCCTCGCCCGCACCGCCATCGGAGGTCGCCGAATCGTCGACATGCCCCTGGGGGAACTTCTACCCAGGATCTGCTGAACCTTAATCCTGGAACCTTGAACCCTGAACCAGCCACAACCTGCAGGAGGCTGGCAAACTGTCCGGTAAGAACCCTGAACTTTCTTTCGGGAGGAACGATGATCGAGGAACTGGAGCGCGTCTACGAAGAAATCCTGAAGGCCATCCGCGAAGGCCAACCTGTCGCCGTTGCTACGGTGGTTGAGGCCGGGGGATCGACCCCCCGGGAAGTCGGAGCCAAGATGCTGATCTATCCCGACGGCCGGACGGTCGGCACGATCGGGGGCGGCGGGGTCGAATCCCGCGTGATCGAGGAGGCGAAGGCCGCTATCGCCGAGCGGCAGTCCCGCGAGGTCGCCTACCGGCTGGTGGACGAGGAACGGGGCGATCCCGGCGTCTGCGGGGGGAGTATGCGTATCTTCATCGAAGTCCTTCCGGTCCGCCCCACCCTCCTCATCATCGGCGGGGGACACGTGGGACAGGCGGTGGCAGAACTCGGGGCCTTCCTCGGCTACCGCATCGTCGTCGTGGACGACCGACCGGAGATGGTGACTGAGGAACGGTTCCCCTGGGCCGAGGAACGGCTGGCGGAGGACCCGGCCGAAGCGATCGAACGGCTGCCCCTGGACGACCACACCTATCTGGTGATGGTCACCCCCCACCACTCGCTGGACGAGCGGATCCTGGTGAAACTGGGGGACCGGCAACCAGCCTACATCGGCCTCATCGGCAGCCGTCGTCGCACCGCTCTCACCTTTCAACGGGCACGGGAGGCCGGGGTCCCCGAATCGCTCCTGGAGCGCATCCACACTCCCATCGGGCTGGACATCGGTGCGGAGACGCCGCGGGAGATCGCCGTCAGCATCATCGCCGAGGTCATCGCTGTCCAGCGAGGTAAAAAATGAGCCTGGGAGTCGCACTGCCCGAACGGGAGGTGCGACGGAGTTTCTGGCTGAACGTATTCAACGGGGCCCTCTTCAACTTCGCCGGCCGGTTGATCGACCCGCCGGTGGTGCTCACCTGGTTCGTCAGCCATCTGACCTCGTCCAACCTCCTCATCGGGCTGGTGACACCGCTGAGCCAGGCAGGTTGGCTGCTCCCCCAGGCCTTCGTGTCCGCCCGCGTCCAGCGGATGCGCCGCAAGATGCCCAGTTACGCCGCCGCGGCGGGGATCCGGGTCGCCGCGTGGCTTCTACTCGCCGCAGCGGTCTGGTGGGTGGAGATCCCCGCCATCCTCCTGGCAGCCTTCTTCGCGCTGTACACCCTGGCGTGGGTCGCCGCGGGGCTGGCTGGCCTGGCCTTCTTCGAGGTCACGGCCAAGACGATCCCCGCCTGGCGACGAGGGCGGCTCTTCGCCACCCGCCAGTTGACCGGGGGGCTCCTGAGCCTGGGGGCAGGCTGGATCGTCAAGGTTATCCTCACCCACCCCGGCCTCCCGTTCCCCCGTAACCACGCCATCCTGTTCCTTCTCTATTCGATCATCATCATCCCAGCGATGCTGGCCTTCATTTCCATCCGCGAACCCCCAGGCACGGCGGTCAGCAAACGGATCGGAACGAAGGAACAACTCCGCCGGGGATGGCGGTTCTTGAAGGTGGACACCGTCTACCGCCGGTATATGCTCGCCCGTGCCATGCTGGGCCTGGCCGACATCGCCCTCCCGTTCTACGGGATCTATGCCAAGGAAATGCTCGGTGCGCCGGACGGGATCATCGGCTGGTATCTGACCGCCCGTGTCGGTTCGCGGCTGGCTTTCAACCTTCCCTGGGGCTGGATCAGCGACAAGCGGGGCAACCGATTGGTGATGCGACTTCAGAGCCTGGGCTACGGCCTGACGGCGCTGCTGGCGCTGGCCCTGGTCGTGGGGGTGGAATCCCTCCACCTACGAGGGACCTGGCTGCCCTTCCTCGTCGTCCCCCTCTACTTCATCGACGGCGCGATCCGCCCCGCCCAGATCCTGGCAGGCAGTAACTTCCTGCTGGAGTTGGCTCCTGAGGAGGAACGACCCCTCTACCTCGGCCTCTCCAACACACTGATGGGTATCGTCGTGCTGACCTCGGGCTTCGGCGGACTGCTGGTGGACCTGATGGGGTTTGTCGGCCTCTTTGCCACGGCATTGGTCCTCTCCACCGCCGCCTACGCCCTTGCCACCGGCCTGCCCGAGCCCCGACGGGAGGGTATGTAACCACGGCGCAGAGGCTCCTGAGTTCCGCCACTCCGGACTCTCTGTGCCGCCACGGTGATCGAACAATTTACGAGGAGGTACGGATGGGAAAGGTGGAGATCGATCTTCTGGTCGTGGTCAAGGGCGGCGGCGATCTGGGCACCGGGGTCGCCTGGCGGCTGCACCGATGCGGCTTCCGCGTGCTGGTGACAGAGACCGCCCGGCCCACCGTCATCCGCCGCGCCGTCGCCTTCGCCTCGGCCGTCTACGAGGGGGCGATCACTGTGGAGGGCACCACCGCCCGCCTGGTAGAGAACGACCCAGAGATGCAGGCCGCCTGGGAGGCGGGGGAAGTGCCGGTGATCGTAGACCCCGAGGGTGAGTCGATCCGGCGGCTCCGACCCGATGTGGTGGTGGACGCCATCATGGCCAAGCGGAACATCGGCACCCACATCACGGACGCTCCCATCGTCGTCGCCCTGGGGCCGGGCTTCACCGCCGGGGTGGACTGCCACGCGGTGATCGAGACCAACCGGGGACACAACCTGGGCAAGGTCATCCTGGAGGGAAGCGCCGAGCCCAACACCGGCGTCCCCGGCACTGTAGGCGGTGAGAGCGCCCGCCGGGTGCTCCGCGCGCCCGCAGAGGGGACCTTCCGCGGTGTACGTGCCATCGGCGATCTGGTGCAGGAAGGGGAAGTGGTCGCCTACGTGGACGACGCCCCCATCCACTCCCAACTGAACGGCGTGGTCCGCGGCCTCCTCCACGACGGCCTCCGCGTCCACAAAGGGATGAAGGTAGGCGACGTGGACCCGCGCGGCATCGTCTCCCACTGCTTCACCATCTCCGAAAAGGCCCTGGCGATCGGGGGAGGGGTGGTGGAAGCGATCCTATACCTGTGGAGAACTTCCATAAAAAGATGACCCCTTCCTCAATCCGCGATCCGCAATCCGCGATCTACGTCCACATCCCCTTCTGCCTCCGCCGCTGCACCTACTGCGCCTTCAACACCTACGCCGGGCTGGCTCACCTGATCCCGGGGTATGTGGACGCCCTCCGGGCGGAAATGGGACAGGCACCCAGGGTCCGCGCCCATACTCTCTACTTCGGCGGGGGAACCCCATCTCTGCTCCATCCAGAGCAGGTCGGACTGCTTGTGGAGGCCGTCCGCCACCACTTCAGCCTCCCCGACGACGCAGAGATCTCCCTGGAGGCCAATCCCGGCACGGTCGATCTGGACTCCCTGAGAGGGCTGCGGGCGGCCGGGGTCAGCCGGCTCAGCCTGGGGGTCCAATCCGCTCACGACGACGAACTCCGCCTCCTGGGGCGGCTTCACACGTGGGATCAGGCCATCGAGGCCTTCCACACCGCGCGCAGGGCTGGGTTCACGAACATCAACCTCGACTTCATCTACGGCCTGCCCGGCCAGACCCTCGATCGCTGGCGGAGGACCCTAGAAGCAGCGCTCGACCTGCTGCCTGAACACCTCTCCCTGTACGCTCTATCAGTGGAGGAGGGAACTCCCCTCGAACGGGCCATTGCTACAGGGAGGCTGCCCGCGCCGGATCCCGACCTCGCGGCGGAGATGTACGAACTGGCCGAGGGGATGCTGGAGAAGGCCGGATACGCCCACTACGAGATCTCCAACTGGGCCCGCCGGCCCGTCGGCGCCCCCCCGCCGAGCGGGAGGAGGCGCAGCGAAGAGGTGAGTCCCTCTGCGTGCCGCCACAACCTCACCTACTGGCGCAACGAGCCCTACCTGGGCTTCGGCGCGGGGGCGGCCTCCTGGTGGGCCGGCAGGCGATGGACCAACACCAGTCATCCTGCCGAGTACATCGCGCGGGTCAACCGGGGAGAGTCGCCCATCGACGAGATCGAGACCATCCCCCCTCGATTGGAGATGGGAGAGACGATGATGATGGGGCTCCGGCTGATGGAGGGGGTCAGCGACGACCGGTTCCGCCAGCGCTTCGGGGTCGGCCTGGCCGATGTGTACGGATCGGAACTGACGGAGATGCAACGCCTGGGCCTGCTCATCTGGGACGGAGCAACCGCCCGGCTCACGCGACGCGGGCGGCTGCTGGGCAACCAGGTCTTCCAGCGTTTCCTCCCCGACGAGTAGGCCCGCCGCCGTTTTACCGAGCCCCCGCGGTTACGGGAAACGCGATGGCCCTGAACTCAGACCGATTCATGCTTGACAACCCCGGAAAAACCTGTATAATTAGGGTAGATTTAAACGTTTAACCTCGGGTATTTTTTAGCGTCGGTTGTTGAAACGATTCAACTACCGGGGGACCGGTGACCAAGAAAGGCTCAGAGGTCACGATTAGAGACGTCGCTCGCAGGGCGGGGGTCTCCATCGCCACCGTCTCCTACGTCCTCAACGAGAGCGCACCCATCAGTGAAGCCACCCGCCGCCGGGTCCTCGCCGCCGCCGCGGAACTGGGGTATCGCCCCAGCGCCCTCGCTCGAGGGCTGCGCGCCCGGGAGAGCCGAACCCTCGGCTACAGCTGGCACCAGCGCCCCCCCGACTACTGGCACCCCATCCTCGACCGCTTCCTCTACAGCATGGCCGAGACCGCCGAGGCCCACGGTTACCACATCCTCACCTTCACCCACTCCCCCCACGGCCGCCCCTGGGAGGCTTACGAGGACCTGATCCTCACCGGACGGGTAGACGGGTTCATCCTCTCCGAGACGAACGAGAACGACGAGCGGATCCGCTACCTGCTGGACCGGGGGTTCCCGTTCGTCGCCTTCGGGCGGGCTAACGACGAGTGGGACTTCCCCTATGTCGACGTGGACGGAGAGGCCGGCGTGCAGACGGCGGTCGAACACCTCCTCGCCCTCGGACATCGCCGCATAGGGTGCATCGCCTGGCCGGAGACCTCCCTCACCGGCCGTTATCGGTACCAGGGTTACGTAAACGCGCTTGAGAACGCCGACATCCCCGTGGATCCCGCCTGGGTGGTGCGGACCGAACACACGGAGGCCGCAGGGCGGGCAGCGATGCACACTCTGCTCTCACTGCCCCCGGAGCGAAGACCGACCGCTGTGGTCGCCATCAGCGATCTGATGGCCATCGGCGCGATGAACGCTCTCCACGAAGCAGGATTGACACCTGGGGAGGACATCGCCGTCGTCGGCTTCGACGACATCCCGACCGCCCAGTACCTCCGCCCGCCCCTCACCTCGCTCCGTCAGCCCATCGCTGAGGTGGGGAAGCGGGTGGTGGAGATGTTGCTGGCCCTGATTCGAGGCGAAGAATTGCCAGAGCGAAGGGTGCTTCTCCCCCCGCGGCTGATCGTCCGCGCGTCAAGCGGGGGTCCGAAGGCCTGAAAAGCCGATGGGGACCTGCCCCCCGGCCAAGAGACGCAGGTCCCCATCCCGGAAGTTCAGACACACCACCGGCCCTCCAACCGAGGGCCAGGGCGCGCCTGCACGTCGCAGATTATACCACAGCGATGGGGGTTGACCAGTGACGGAGATCAAAGGGGTCATCTTCGATCTGGACGGAGTGTTCACCGACACCGCCGAATACCATTACCGCGCCTGGAAGCGGCTGGCCGACGAGTTGGGCATCCCCTTCGACCGCCAGCGCAACGAACCGCTGCGCGGCGTCTCCCGCCGCCGCTCCCTCGAACTCCTCCTCGACGGCCGACCGGCCACCGAGGAACAGATGCAGGAGTGGATGGCGCGGAAGAACAGTTACTACCAGGAACTGATCCAACAGTTGACACCACGCGATCTCCTGCCAGGTGCGCTGGACCTTTTGAAAGCGTGCCGCGGGGCCGGTCTCAAAATTGCCATCGCCTCGGTCAGCCGGAACGCTGCCACCGTCGCCGAGCGGCTGGGCCTCACCCCCCTGCTCGATGCGCTGATCGACGGACACGCGAACGTGCCCCCCAAGCCCGCGCCCGACCTGTTCCTCAAGGCCGCCGAGGCCCTCGGCGTGCCGCCCCGGGCCTGCGTCGTCGTCGAGGATGCCGCCGCCGGCGTCGAGGCGGCCCGCGCCGCCGGGATGCGCATCGTCGGCATCGGTCCGGCCGACCGGGTGGGAGAGGCTGACCTCGTCGTCCCCAACATCGCCCATCTGACCCTTGACATGATCCTCCAACTCGGCAATCCGCAAGCCGCAAGCCACAACCTCCACAACTGGCACATCACTGAGACAACCTTCGACCCGGCCCGCCTCCACCACAAGGAGACGGTGTTCACCATCGGCAACGGCTACCTGGGCACCCGTGGGACGTTCGAGGAGGGCTACCCTGGCGATCGACCCGCCACCCTCGTCCACGGCCTCTTCGACGCTCACCCGATGGTCTACACCGAACTGGTCAATCTCCCCAACTGGCTCCCCTTCGACCTCCTGATCGAGGGTGAGCGGTTCCGGATGGACCGAGGGGAGATCCTGGCCTACCGGCGCGATCTGAACCTACGCACCGGCGTGCTGACCCGCCAGGTTCGCTGGCGGAGTCCCGCTGGTCGCACCGTCGACATCTATATCGAGCGATTCACCAGCCTGGCCGAGCACCGCCTGGCTGCGATCCGCTATCGGGTGACCCCCCTCGATTTCGAGGGGGAGATCGAACTGCGGGCTGGACTGGACGGCTACGCCTTCAACCCCGAACTGTACCACTGGGAGCCGATCGACCAGGGGGCAGTCGACGCCCAAACCGTCTTCCTGCGGATGCGAACCCGGCAGTCCCGGGTCGAAGTATGCCAGGCCTGCTACCTGACGATCTCCGGCGAAGGGGAGCCGCCCTACACCTACCGCGACTGTGAGAACCGACCAGCCATCGCCGCGCGGGTCCGCGCGCGGCCCGGCGAAACGGTCCAGGCAGATAAACTGGTCGCCCTCGCCACCAGCCTCGAAACGGACGACGTGCAATCGACCGCCCTGTCGGTTCTGAAAAAAGCGATCGCTTCTGGCTACGACCGGCTGCGGGTCGAGAGCGACAACGTGTGGGAACGGGAATGGGCCGCCTGCAACGTGACCATTGAAGGGGACGACGAGGCCGACCTGGCGCTCCGTTACAGTCTCTTTCAACTCCTCATCGCCGCTCCCCGTCACACCGACCGGGCCAGCATCCCGGCCAAAACCCTCAGCGGGTTCGGCTACCGGGGCCACGTCTTCTGGGACACGGATATTTTTGTGCTTCCCTTCTTCACCTACACCCGGCCCGAACTGGCGCGCAACCTGCTGATGTACCGATACCACACGCTGGACGGGGCACGGCGAAAGGCGGGAGCCAGCGGCTTTGAGGGGGCGATGTACGCCTGGGAGAGCGCCGACACGGGGGACGAGACCACCCCCCGCTGGGTGCCGGGACCGGACGGTGAACTGGTCCGCATCTGGTGCGGCGACATCGAGCAGCACATCAGCGCCGATGTGGCCTATGCGGTGATGCAGTACTGGCAGATCACCGGGGATGACGGCTTTATGCGGGACTACGGGGCCGAGATCGTGCTGGACACGGCCCGTTTCTGGTCCTCCCGCGTCGAATGGAACGAGGAGCGAGGACGGTACGAGATCCGCGACGTCATCGGGCCGGACGAGTACCACGAGCATGTGGACAACAACGCTTTCACCAACCGGATGGCCCGCTGGAACCTGGAGGCAGCGCTGGAGGTGCTCCCGTGGCTGCGGCGCGCCGATCCGAAGAAGGCGGCTGAGTTGACGGCGCGGCTTGGCCTCACGGAGGATCGGTTGACTCATTGGACCGACGTCATCCGCCACATCCACATCCCTTATGATCCCGAGACCGGCCTGATCGAGCAGTTCGACGGGTACTTCGACCTGGAAGACATAAACTTGAGCGACTACGAGCCCCGTTCCACGTCGATGCAGGTCATTCTGGGCATCGACGGGATACAGAGGACCCAGGTCATCAAGCAGCCGGACGTCCTGATGCTCTTCCACCTGCTGGCCGACGAGTACGATCGAAAGACGTTGGAGGCCAACTGGGCCTACTACACCCCGCGAACGGACCTGTCCCACGGGTCGTCTCTCGGGCCGGCGATCCAGGCGCTGCTGGCAGCGCGGCTGGGCCGCCCAGAGGAGGCCTACGAGCATTTCATGCACGCCGCACGGACCGATCTGGCGGACGTGCGTGGCAACGCCGCCGACGGCATCCACGCCGCCGCTGCCGGAGGGCTCTGGCAGGCGATCGTCTTCGGCTTCGCAGGCCTCCGGATCCACGGCGACACCTACACTCTCGATCCGCATCTTCCCCCCCACTGGAAGCGACTCGCCTTCACTGTTCGCCTACGCGGCCGCGAGGTCCACGTCGAGGTCGGGCAAGAAGCAGAGCGCAGAAGACGAGGTGGAGAGAAAGGAGGTGAGGTAACAGGGTAGAAATCCCAGCCACCCAATCACCCAGTCACCTGGTCACCAAATTACCAAATTAAACAGGAGGAGGTACAGATGAACCGCAAACTGTTCGCTATCGTCAGTGCAGGCCTGCTGCTGGCGTTGCTGGTGGCTGGCTGCGCGCCCAAGACGGTGACCGTCACCGTTGAGGTGCCGGTGGAACGGACCGTCGAGGTGGAACGGACGGTCGAGGTGGAAGTGCCAGCGGAGCGGATCGAGGTGCGGCTCTCCGGATGGGCGGCCAACCCGCAGGAGACGGCCCTCCTCGAATCCTTGCTCTACCGCTTCAGCGTCGAAAACCCCGACATCGTGGTCAAGTACGAGCCGATCACCGGCGACTACTGGCAGGCGATCAAGACGCTGGTCGCCTCCGGGGAAGAGCCCGATATCTACTACATGGACATCTTCCAGTTCCCCTTCTTCGCCCAGCAGGGGGTACTCCTGCCGCTGGACGACATGATGGCCTCCACCGGGACCAGCCGCGACGCCTTCATCCCCGACCTGATCGACGCCTTCACCTACGAGGGGAAGACCTACGGCATCCCCAAGGACTTCAACACCCTGGCCCTCTTCTACAACAAGGATATGTTCGCCGCAGCAGGGCTGGAGGAGCCGACCGATGACTGGACCTGGGACGATCTGAAGGCAGCGGCGGAAGCGCTGAGCGACCCCGACAACAACGTCTACGGGCTGGGCGTCCCGGCCGATCCCGGCCGCTTCCCGATCTTCGTCTTCCAGAACGGCGGCAAGATCATGACCGACGACTTCTCGGACACCCTGCTGGACAGCCCCGAGGTGATCGAGGCGGCGGAGTTCTACACCAGCTTCTACTTCGACGGCTCCGGCGCGCTCCCGTCGGACGTCGGCGAGGGCTGGCAGGGCACCGCCTTCGGCAAGGGGAACTTCGCTATGGTATACGAGGGTGGCTGGCTGATCCCCTACCTGAACGAACAGTTCCCCGACCTGAACTATGGCGCGGTGCTGCCGCCGGAGGGTCCGGCCGGCTACGGCAACCTGATCTTCACCGTCGCCTATGTCATCTCCCAGAACTCCGAGCACCCGGAGGCAGCCTGGCGGGTGATCGACTTCCTCACCAACGAGGCCAGCCAGACGACGGTCCTGGAGAGCGGCTTCGCCCTCCCGTCGCGCGCCGCGCTGATCGACCATCCCTACTTCGAGGAGCATCCCGTCTCGGCCACCATCTTCCGTGGCGCTGAAGGGGCCACGCCCTTCATGTGGGGCCTCTACGGCTCGGACGTGAACGAGAAGATGGCCCAGGCGTTGGAGCGGATCTACCTTGAGGGGCAGTCCCCGGCCGAATCGTTCCAGCAGGCAGCCGCGGAACTGCGAGATATCTTCAAGGAGGGCTAACCGTTCAGACCAGTAAGGGGGTGAGGGGGCAGGCGACACCTGCCCCCTCACCCCACCCTAGCGGACACACACGGAAGGCACCGATCGGCCGATCGGTACTTCCTCGACCGCAGGAGTAAGACGATGAACATGAGGATGCGACGAAGGCTCGGCGAGTGGCTGACCGCCTACATCTTCCTGCTGCCCTGGCTTTTCATCTTCCTCGTCTTCGTCCTCTTCTCCATCGGCTGGGCCTTCTATCTCTCGTTCACCAAGTACAACCTGTTCAGCCCGCCCCAGTGGGTGGGCGTCGAACAGTACCTCAAAGTGATTCGGAACGAGGATTTCCTCCAACACGCCCTGCCCAACACGCTCAAGTACGTCGCCGTCGTCGTGCCCACCCAGACGGTGCTCTCTCTGATCATCGCCTTCGCCCTCGACCAGAAGATCCGTTTCCGCCGCTTCTTCCGCACCGCCTTCTACGTCCCCTCTGTCACCTCCTCGGTGGTCATCTCCCTGATCTTCCTCTGGCTCTTCAGCAAGATCGGCATTATCAATCAGATTTTTCATCTCGACATCGACTGGCTGAACAGCCCGACCTACGCCCTGCCGACCATTATGATCGTCAACATCTGGTCCACCATCGGTACCATGATGCTCATCTTCCTGGCTGCCCTGCAGGACATCCCGGAATCGCTCTACGAGGCGGCCGAGATCGACGGGGCGAACCGGTTCCAGATCTTCCGTCACATCACCATCCCGGCGCTCCGCCCGGCGATCTTCTTCGTCGTGACGATGGGGGTCATCGGTTGCTTCCAGGTGTTCGACCAGATCTACGTGATGACCTCCGGCGGGCCGCTCGGCGCGACGACGACGATGGCCTACCTGGTCTACAAGTGGGCCTTCCAATCGACCAACATCCGAATGGGACGGGCCTCGGCCGTGGCCTTCATCCTCTCGCTGATGATCCTGGTCGTCGTCCTGATCCAGCGCCGCTTCATCGAACAGCCTGAGGAGGAATGAGAAGATGGCCGTCCAAACGCGCACAGCGCCTCGGGTCCGTGCCCAGGTGAGCCTGTGGGACCGGGTGAAGATGCCGCTCTTCTATGGGGTCCTCGCGGCGTGGACCGTGGTCAGCATCTTCCCCTTCTGGGTCTCGCTGGTCTACTCCCTGAAGCCGGTCGCTAACGCCTACGACCCGCCCATCCTCTGGCCGATCCCCTTCACGCTGGAGAACTACCGCACGGTCCTGACCGAGTTCGAACTGTTCCCCCGCTGGCTCCTGAACAGCGCGATCATCTCGGTGGTGTTGACCGTGGTCCGCACCCTCTTCTGCGCGATGGGCGGCTACGCCTTCGCCCGGCTCCGCTTCCCCGGCCGCCGGTTCCTCTTCATCACGATGCTCTTCTCCATGATGGTCCCGGGCCAGGTGCTGATCATCCCCCGCTTCCTGGTCATCGGCCCTGGGGTGATCCGCAACCTGACGATCGGCGGGACAAAGATCCCGACCGGCTTCGGGCTGCTGGACAGCCTGCTGGCGGTGATCGTTCCAGGGATCGTGGACGCCTTCGGCCTGTTTATGATGACCCAGTTCTACCGGAGCATCCCAAAGGAACTGGAAGAGGCGGCCGCCATCGACGGAGCCGGCCGGTTCGGCACCTTCTTCCGCATCGTCCTCCCGATGAGCCAGACCGCGCTCATCACCCTGGCGCTGTTCACCTTCCAGGGCACCTGGAACGAGTTTATGTGGCCCCTTATCGTCCTTCGCACGCCGGAGAACTTCACCCTGCCGCTGGGGCTGCAGTGGTTCCGGGGGGAGTATTACACCCTCTATTCCATCGTCCTGGCGGGCTCCCTCTTCAACAGCCTGCCCATCATCCTGATCTTCTTCCTCTTCCAGCGCTACTTCATCCGCAGCATCGCGGTGACCGGGCTGAAGGGAGTATAAAACCACGGAGGCACAGAGGGCACAGAGGGGGAAAAGTATAGAGAAGAACTCGGAGAACTCTGTGTCCTCTGTGTCCCTGTGGTGAAACAAGAGGCACCGATGAAGACACTCGATCTCGTCGCCGTCGGTGAGGTCCTGGTGGATCTCATCTCCGAACAGCCGGCCCCCTCTCTGGAGCAGGCGGATCGGTTCCGCCGTTTCCCCGGCGGGCAGGTGGCGAACACCGCCTGGAATGTAAGCCTGCTGGGCGGGAAAGCCGCCGTGGTCGGATGCGTGGGCGGAGACGGGTTCGGGCGCTTCCTGCGGGGAGAACTGGAACGGATCGGAGTGGCGACCCGATACCTATACGAGATCGACGGGACGCCGACCACTCTCTCCGTCGTCGTCCGCCATTCAGGCACACCCGACTTCCTGATCTACCGCGGCGCAGACGTGCTCCTCTCTCGCGACCGGATCCCGATCCGGGCCATTGGACAGGCCCGCGCCCTCCACACCTCCGCCTTCGGCCTCTCCCGAGAGCCTGCCCGATCGGCGATCCTCTACGCCCTGCGCATCGCCCGCGAGGCCGGATGCCTCGTCTCCATCGATCCCAACTATCACCCCGCGATCTGGGACGGGACGACGCCCGCCATAGAGGTGCTACGCCAGGCCTGCCACTACGTCGACGTGGTGAAACCCTCGCTGGACGACTGCCGCCGGATCTTCGGTACCCAGGTCGATCCAGAGGGATGTGTCTCCCGCTTCTTGGACTGGGGAGCCCACGTCGTGGTGTTGACAATGGGCGAAGAGGGCGCGCTCCTGGCCCTGGCCGACGGAGAACGGTCCACGATCCCCGCCCACGAGGTGGACGTCGCCGACGTGACCGGCGCGGGGGACGCCTTCTGGGCGGGCCTAATCGTGGGCCTGCTGGACGGACTCTCGCCTCACCAGGCGGCGGAGGTCGGCCGCTCCGTCGCGGAGCGGAAACTCGCCACCGTCGGCCCGATGCGCGAGCCGATGGACCGCCCCCGGCTCTATCAGACCCTGTGGGAAAAGCCACCGTGCACATCGCTTTCCTGAACCCCCAGGGAAACTTCGACCCGGCCGACAGCTATCTGACCCAGCACCCCGACTTTGGCGGGCAACTGGTCTACGTCAAGCAGGTCGCCCTGGCGATAGGCCGGATGGGGCACCGGGTAGACATCCTGACCCGTCGGATCATCGATCCGGAGTGGCCCGAATTCGCCGCCCCCTTCGACGCCTATCCCGGTACCCCCAACGTGCGCATCGTTCGCCTGCCGGCCGGGCCGGATCGGTTCTTGCGCAAAGAGGATCTCTGGCCCCACCTGGTGCGGGACTGGGTCCCCCACATCCTGGCTTTCTACCAACGTGAAGGAGGCCTGCCGGACGCGTTCACCGGTCACTACGGGGACGGCGGGATCTGCGGCGCGCTCATTGAGGCCGAAACCGGGGTTCCTTTCACCTTCACCGCCCACTCCCTGGGTGCGCAGAAGATGGACAAACTCGGCGTCACGCGAGAGAACCTGGCGGAGATGGACGGTCGATACCACTTCGGACGGCGGATCGTGGCGGAGCGGATCAGCATGAACCGCTCCGCCGTCAACATCGTCAGCACCCGCCTGGAGCGATTCGAGCAGTACGGACACCCGGCCTATCGGGGGGCGGTGGACGTGAGCGACGACCGCCGCTTCGCCGTGGTCCCCCCCGGTGTCGACCTCTCCATCTTCGACGCGGAAGCGCGGTCGGCGGACGAGGCCGCGGTCCACCGGCACATCCAAGAACGGCTGGCACGAGACCTGGATGAGGACCGCCAGGACCTGCCGGCTATCGTCGCCTCCAGCCGACTCGATCCCAAGAAGAATCACATAGGACTCGTGCACGCTTTCGGCCGGAGCCGGTCCCTCCAGGAACAAGCCAACCTGGTCCTCATCACGGCGGGGCTGGACGACCCCCTCCGCGACGACGGTGTGGCCACACCATCGGAGCGGGCGGTGCTGGCACAGGTGCGGGAGGCGGTGAGCCAATACGGCCTGTGGGGCAAGGTCAGCGGGTTCGCCATCAAGGGTCAATCCGCGCTGGCGGCGGCCTACCGATTCTTCGCCCGGCGGGGCTCGGTCTTCGCCCTGACGACCTACTACGAGCCCTTCGGCCTTGCGCCCCTGGAGGCAGCAGCAGCAGGTCTGCCGGTGGTCGTGACCCGCAACGGCGGCCCCAGCGAGAGCCTGCGGGAGGGAGGCGTGGAATACGGCGTGCTGGTGGACCCGGCCGACCCGGTCGATATCGCCCGGGGGCTGGAGCGGCTGCTGGGCGACCCCGCAACCTGGGCGGAATTCGCCCGACGGGGGCGACAGCGGGTGCGGGACCGGTACACCTGGGAGCGCACGGCGGAGGGGTACCTGGCTCTCATCGAGGAGGTCCTCCGCCACCCCGAGGCCCGACGGCCGTCCTCGCTCCTGCCCATCCACCCCTACTTCCACGATCCCCGGCCGGAGACCGACGTCACACTCGCAGAGTTGGAACGGCTCTACTGGGGATGAAGGCCCCCCCAACTTGGCCCAGCCCAGGTTTCAGGATATACTGATACTGAGAGTGGCCGTGCACTTTTCACTACGCGAAGCGCCGCAGAGACACAAAGGACGCAGAGAAACCCCAGGGAAGCTCTGTGCCCTCCGTGCCTCCGTAGTGGAAACAGATCGAGAAAACTCTGTGTCCTCTGCGCCTCTGTGGTAAAAAATAGTATGGAAACCAACACTCCAACCATTCCATCCCGGACAGAAACCATCCGCAAATTCAAAGAAGCCGGGGGGAAAGTCGCCGCCGTCCTCCCCATCCATTACCCCCGCAGCCTGCTGCGGGCCTTTGGCCTGCTCCCTGTGGAGGTCTGGGGGCCTCCTCGCGTGGACATCAGCCACGCGGCAGCCCACCTCCAGCCCTACGTCTGTTCCATCGCTCTCAACGCCCTCTCCTTCCTCCTGATCGGCGGGCTGGACGTGGTCGACTGCATCATCGTCCCCCACGCCTGCGACGCCCTCCAGGGCCTGGGCAGCCTCCTCCT
>DUEL01000105.1 GCA_011192125.1 Thermoflexia bacterium | reverse complement strand
GAGTCCGGCCGGGCCCTGTGGGCGCGGATCGAGGCCTTCCTGGCCCAGCACGGCCACGGCGCAGAGCGGGAGTTCGAGTTGGCCGCCCCTCGCTGGCGGGAGGACCCCGCCCCCCTCCTCGCCGCCCTCCAGGCCCAGGTGCGGGCGTTGGATGAGGGGGCTTCTGCCGACTTCGACGTCCTTCCCCGAGGTGCTGCCATCGCCTCGGTCGAGCGGGGGATGGGCCTGCCCGGTCGGTGGCTCTTCCGAGGCCTCCTGGGCCGGGCACAGGCCTTCACCCTGGCCCGCGAGAACCTCAAGTACCACTTCGTGCTGGCCCACGCGCGGCTGCGGGAGATCTGCCGGGCGCTAGGGGCGCGACTGGCCGCAGAGGGATGCCTGAGCGGAGAGGAGGACCTCTTCTTCCTCACGGTGGAGGAGGTGGCTGCGCTGGTTGAGGAAAGGTTGGGAGGGGAAGAGGCCCAGCACCGCGTTGCCAGGCGGCGGCGGGCATGGAAGGAATACTGGTCCGTTGCAGCCCCCCCGGCGATCGAGGAGGGGCCTGGAGGCCGGTTGCAGTCGGTGGAGGTCGATGTGGCCGAGGTCGGAGACGGGCCTGTGCTCCGGGGGCTGGCCGCCAGCCCCGGCACCTACACCGGCCGGGCGCGGGTGGTGCGGACGCTGGAGGAGGGGGCCGGGCTGGAACCGGGGGAGGTCCTGGTCGCGCCAGCCACCAGCCCCGGCTGGGCGCCGCTGCTG
Source organism: Thermoflexia bacterium (assembly GCA_011192125.1). Classification (GTDB taxonomy): domain Bacteria; phylum Chloroflexota; class Anaerolineae; order B4-G1; family DUEL01; genus DUEL01. The sequence continues at coordinate 3,931 of DUEL01000105.1, read as the reverse complement.
GCGGCGGCGGGCGCCCTCGTCACCGAAATCGGGGGGGTCCTCTCCCACGGGGCGATCATCGCCCGGGAGTACGGGCTGCCGGCCGTGCTCAACGTTGCCGGCGCAACGCAGCGCATTCGGACTGGCTGCCTCGTCGTGGTGGATGGGGATCGGGGTACGGTCCGCCTGCTGGAGGAGCCATGAGCGGAGGGTTCCCCGTCGAAGCGTACCAGGCTCTCTTCCCGCCGGGCGTCTGCGGGCAGGAGGTCCCGCTGGGCACCGATAGGGATCACTACTGCCCCGACCCCCATTTCTTCGAGTGGTGGTACTTCGACATCGCCCTCGACGACGGCGGCTGGCTGGTAGCGGTCTTCCACTCGGCCCTCTTCAACCTGGGGGACCACCAGCCGACGGTGGACGTCCGTTATTATCCGCCCGATGGTCGCCCCGTGGTGGCGATCGGCCGGTACGGGCGGGGAGAATACGCGGCGGCCCGCGGTCCGTTTCGTCTGCGGATCGGCCCATCCTCTGTGGAGGCGGTCGAGGGTGTCTACCGGCTCTCGGTCCGGGAGGGCGGCCTGCGGGCCGATTTGACCTTCACCCCCGAACTGCCCGGATGGCGGGTCGGTTCCGGCCGGCTTTTCGCTGACCTCGGGAGCGGACGGGCGTTCCATTGGGTGGTCCCGATGCCGCTGGCCCGGGTGACCGGGGAGATCGCACTTCCGAACGGGCAGAGCCGTCCCGTCGCCGGGGTGGGGTATCACGACCACAATTGGGGGACCGTGTACCTTCCGAGCGCGTTTGGGCGGTGGCGTTGGGGGCGGGTGTGGGGGGACGGTTGGACCGTGATCTTTGGCGACCTCCACGCCACACGGAGTGAGGCGGTGGTGCGTCCGCTGCTCGTGGGCCGCGCCGGCGCGGTGCGAGAGGTGGTCGAAGGGTTCTCCTCCGAGTGGGAGGATGCAGCGACCTCTCTGGTGGGCGGTGGCGGTGAGCCGTTCTCCCTTCGGCTGAGCCACGAGCGGCTGTTGGATCGGGAGCGGTTTGCGGCGTTGCGACCGGTGTGGCGGGCCTGGCGGCGCGTCGTCGAACCGGTGTTCTACGTCAGTTACTCGCTTCCGTTTGGGGGCGCTGTTGTGCGGAGCGTGCTCGGTGTCGGGACGTATCGGCGGTGGACAGCGTCCGGTCGTCTGGACAGGGCGGGGCAGCAGGTCGCAGTGCGGGGCGTATTGGAGGAGATGCGTCTGCGCCAAGGAGGGGGAAGATGAAAAAGTGGATGAGTTGGGCAAGATGGGGAATGGTGGTCGTGTGGCTGGTGGCGGCGCTGATTGTCGGCCGTCCGGCCGTCCGTGCCCAGGGTCCGTTCGACGACCTGACTCCCAATACGTTTACGTTCACGGGCCGGAGAGGGACCACGTACACGGCCACCTGGGATCCGGCGACCTACGAGGTGCGCATCGAGACGCCGGACGGGACCTTTCCCTGGGACTGGATGACCTTTGTCAGTCCGGACGGGGCGATCTCGTTGGGTGGGCTGAGTGAGATCGGCAACACGTTTACGTTCTCGCAGCCCTCCAGCCTGGCGGGCGCCCGACCGGGGGACGTCATTCGGGTCAAGGGGCGGGACGTGCACAATCTGGCCCACCTGACCAAGATCGGGCTGGTCATCGGCTCGGGGGCTTCGGCTCAACGGGCGTGGTTCTCGGAGGGGGAGATCGAGGCCTACGTGCTGGCACCCGACTTCGTCGGCTACGAGGTCCGCGTTCTGGGCCGTCGGGCCACGGTTCGGCTCTACCACTTCGCGCCCGCTCCCTTCCAGCCGGTTGGGGTGATCGAGGTTGAGTTGGACGATCCTACCGGTGCCCGGTTGGTCGTGGCAAGCGACCTGGAGCCCGCGCTGAGTTACCATTACGCCGTGGAGTTCCGCAACACGGCGGACACGGTGCTCGACTTCGACGGGGCAGCGCAGGCGGTCGTCGGCTACGCGACGTTGGACACCTCCGACGAGCGGGCCTATGGTCGGCCTGTCCCCGCCTATCTCTACAGCGACCAACCGCTCCATTCGTGGAGCGCCAGCAACCTCTCGTTCGACGCCTATCTGGACGCGGACGTCCTCGACGGGCAGATCGCTTCCGGGACGAGCGACGGTCGGGCGGCGATCTCGGTGGTCGCTCAGTCGCTGCAGCGGTTCTACATCGGCGCTGTCGTGCTGGAGGACGGCCTGCGGGCCGACCCGAGCAGCGCGATGGAGCCGCTGCGGAACCGTCGTTTGGCGGCTCTCTCCCAGTTGCCGGTGGTCGACGTCCCCGACCTGCCGGCCTACAAGTTTGTCCAGACGATCTCCAATCTGTTGAACACCTATTTGATCAACCCGGGCGGCAGGGTCTATGCGGTGGACAAGGTGATCGTCTATGCGCCCGACACGCTGGCTCCGTTGACCACCATCCCCGAACTCCTCCCCGACGAATGGATCGCGGCCTATGAGGAGATGCTGGACACGTTCGCGTCGTACCGGTACACCGCAGGGGGGCAGGGGCGGTACTGGTGGAAGGCGGACGGCAGTGGGTATCCGCCCACGCCTCCGTGGTACGCCGGCAACATCGTGGATACCCTCTATTTCTTGCCCGACGGTCGGATAGCGGCCCGGTGGCAGTTCTCCGATGCGTACTCCACGGCGGAGTTCATCAGCGGGGTCGCCGCCCTGTACCGGCTCACCGGTCGGGTGGATCGGGTTCAGGCGTTGGAGGGGGCGCTGGACGCTGCGCTCTCCGCCCTCCAATCGTTCGACGAGGTGTACGACAGCGAGTTCGGTGAGGATGGGAACCGTTTCCCCAACCTCCTCTATCCGATGTCCGACCTGAGCCGGATTCAGGGGGAATACCCCGCAGAGACCGGGCAGGTTATCCAGGCGTATGAGGATGGGGCGATGCTGCTCGACGTGTTGGGCCGGTCGACCGAGGCGGAGGGGCTTCGCCAGGACTACGTCGTGCCGATGCGGGCGGCGTTCGATCCCTTCTTCTGGAACGGGGGGCTCGGTTACTACGCGCCGGTGGCCGACCGCCGCTCGGGAACCCGCACGGCCGGGGAGTTTTACCAGGATAAGTGGTGCCAGGCCCTGCTGCCGCTGCTCCACGGCAGTGTCGAACCGACGCGGCTGGGGGCGATGCTGGACACCTACACGGCGGGCGGATTCTACGAGCCGACGGGCGACGTCCACTGGCTCTCCACCGACTCGGAGAACTTCGCCTGGCCGGGGCGGTGGGGGCTCAGCCCGGTCTGGACGAACGGGTTTGTGATGGAGGGAGGGTTCTTTGATGGTATCCCTCCCGTGCTGCCGCCCGTCGGCTACTACCAGTTGGGTCAAGCCGCGCTGGGTAATCACTACGCTGGCATCTTCCTCGACCGGTGGGCCAACCTGGGGCCGTATGAGACGATGATGGAGTACAACCATCAACTGCCGGGCCGGTATCAGGAGTCGGCGATCTACATCGAGCCGACGACTGCCCCGCTCTGGCTGCTCAAGGTCGCCCTGGGTATCCAGGTCGAGGGGAACCGGGTGACCGTGGCCCCGGTGCTGGGCGTGCCGTTCGTCGTCCGGAACGTTCGGGTGACCTCGGGCGGGCTGTCCGTCGTCTTTCATTACTCACGGGATGAGGAGGGGGTGGAGCGGATCGGTATCGTCTCCAACGAAGGGCTGGTGGTCGATGCACCCAACGCGGAGGAGGTCCCCGTTGTGACGCCGACGCCAACGCCGACCGTGCTTCCGACGGCCACCGCTACCTCCACACCGACCCCGACGGCAACGGCCACGCCGACCCCCACGCCGACGGAGACCCCGACCCCGACGGCCACGCCGACAGAGACCCCGACGCCGACGGCCACATCGACCTCCACGCCGACAGAGACCCCAACGCCGACCGCTACGCCGACCTCCACGCCGACGGAGACCCCG
>DUEL01000104.1 GCA_011192125.1 Thermoflexia bacterium | reverse complement strand
CGGGACGCCATGGTGGAAACACCTCCCGAGGGGATGGTTTTAGATACCCTAATTTTACCTCGGGGGCGCCCCGTTTCATATTGTCAACGTGCTAGCCGTTCAACTGCGTAAGTCCTGTCAATGAGCGCGTTGTTCGTCCACATCACGTATATCCCTCCCCCATAGTTAGCGGTGTTGGAGAGGAAGCGGCTGTGGCGGAAGACAGGTGAGCCGGAGATGGCACGCACGCCCCCACCCCACGAGGCCGTGTTGCTGATCACTTCGCTGTTTTCCAACCGGGCGTTGCTGGCCTGGAGGAAGAGTCCCCCACCGGTCGTGGCGGTGTTGTTGATGATGATGCAGTTCGAGACAACCGGACTGGCCTTATAGATGTAAAGGCCACCCCCCGCGTCGGTTGAATAGTAGCCGCCCAGGCCGGCGGCGTTCCCGTCGGAGATGGTCAGCCCCTCCAGGAAGGGAGCGACGGTGCCGGTGATATAGACTCCCCGGCGCACCCCTTCCCCGTCCAGCACGGTGGCATAGATGTCCGGGTCGCGCACCACAGGGCCGGTGGGGGAGCCATCCCATCCCCCGTAGAGGGTGACGTTCTTGGTGATGGTGATCACCGCCCCGCCGGTGCCTGTATAGACCCCCCCGGCCACGTAAATGACGTCCCCGTAACCCGGGTGGGAGTAGTCGATGGCGTACTGGATGGAACCACAGGGGTCGCTCTGGGTGCATCCCAGTCCGGTGCCGCCTGGCTTGACGAAGGCAGGGCCGGGGTGGGGAGTGGGGGTGAGGGTGGCCGGCAAGGCGTAAGCCGCGGGAAGTTCGCCGGACAGGCTGGACAGGCAGAGCAACACCCCCAGCAGCAGCACACCTCCGACCGCGATGCCGACAGCCACACGCTTGGATCGTTCCCAGTTCATCTGACATCCTCCTCGAAAAATTGGTCGCGCCTTGACATCACGTCCAGGCCATTGACAAATCCTTCCTCCTGCCCTATACTCCCTTCGGAGGGGAGGGGTAGGATGGACACGCGAAAGGTTCTTCTGTGGGCCCTTCTACTCTCCCTGCTTTTCCCCCTCACCGGTTGCACCCCGCTTCCCCAGGGGGCGAAGGACGCCGTTCTGGCTTCCTTTCCCCCCGAGGAGGAACCCCGCCTCCTTTCCACCCATAAGGCCCGCCTGTTGCCCGAGGACGCCGCAGCCGGGGTGGAGGAAGTCTGGTGCGTCGAGGTCGCCTATCGATGCTGGAGTTGCCCCCACGGCGAATGGCGCACCTGTGTCTCCGGCTACCTGGTCCGCCGCATAGAGAAGCAATGGGAGTCTGCGGAGATGCGGACGGAGGAGGAGTGGGCAGAGTGGGAGGCTAGAGGGTGTCCTGTGGTGCCCGAGGCTCCCTGAGAGGCTCCCTGGCGACTCAAGTCGCGGCTACGAAGGGCAAAGACGCCCTTCGGCGGCCCCGTCCCCTTCACCCGGCCGGGAAGAGCCCGCGAAGATGGGCCCTGCTACCCGTAGCCGCAGCTTCCACCTGCCGGGACTGGAGGACCCAACCTAATCATAACCATGTTGTTGAAGTGCCAGAAACCCGGCTTCGCCACCTCCTTTCTGGCTGGAATGGTCCGTCTCAAAGGATTCCAGGTTACAGGTTTAGATCGCGCTTCATATATGATCCCACCAGCCGAAATCCCCGTTCTCTGTAGTAAGGCCGCGTGCCCACAGCCGCGATGACCGCCAGACCTGGGTAGCCCGCCTCGCGGGCCACCACCTGGGCCTTCCCCAGCAGCCGCGTCCCCAACCCGGTGTGTTGGGGCCGACCGCCTTTCCGACTCCCCAGCGGCAGCGCCGGGCCGTAGACGTGGAGTTCCCGCACCACCGCGCAGCCGTGCAGTTCCTCCAGCTCCGGCTCCACCTGGGGGAGCGAAAGCCGCAGGAACCCTGCCAACCGTCCTTCCGCCGTCTCGTAGGCCAGGAAGTGCTCCACCGTGCCGTCGGTCTCGTAGGTGGTGACGGTCAGACGGAGGCTCTCCGGCTCCACGGGGTCCCCCCGCACCTCCCGGCACCGGATGCACCGGCAGGACAGTCCTTGCCGGGCCATCCGTTCCTGCACGATCTGGCGGAGATTGGACTTGGTGACCCCGGCAACGATGTCCGGCGCAGGGATGTCCCGCATCAGCCGGTTGACCCGGCAGTAGGGCGGGATGAGGGCCTTGCAGGCCACCAGCAGTTGGACCAGGGTTTCCTCGTCGTAAGGCTCATACTTCCCCTCCCGCCACAGGTCGTACAGTTCGGTCCCTTCGATCAGGAGACAGGGGTAGATCTTCAACTCGTCGGGCCGCAGCGCCGGGTCGTCCCAGAGACGGCGGAAGTCCTCCAGGTCGCTCTCCGGCGTGGCTCCGTAGAGGTTGGGCATCCAGTGGAGGACGATCTTGAACCCCGCCAAGCGGAGCCTGCGGATCGCTTCTCGGGTCTGGTCGACGGTGTGCCCACGCCTGTTGAGGGCCAGGATCCGATCGTCCAGGCTCTGTACCCCCAACTGCACTTTCGTCACCCCCAGCCGACGGAGCCTGCGCACCTCCTCCAGGGTGACACAGTCGGGCCGGGTTTCGACGACCAGGCCGACCTGCCGGTGGGGACCGGTCTCGTTCAGCCGTTGCGCTTCCTCCAGCGACGGGGCCTCCTGCCCGTTCAGCGCGTCCAAACAGCGGCGGACGAACCACTCCTGGTAGTCGGTGGGATAGTCCGACCAGGTGCCGCCGAGGATGAGGAGTTCCACCTTGTCGGTGGGATGGCCGATGTTCTCCAGGGCGCGGATGCGACCAGCGGTCTGTGCAAAGGGGTCGTACTCAAACCGGCGGGCCCGCTGGACGCCCGGCTCGTTCGGGAGGTAGGACTTCGGGGAGGAGGGGTCGTTGGGGCAGTAGATGCAGGTGCCCCGGCAGGGATGGGGCGGGGTGAGGACGGAGACCGGGGCGACGCCGGAGATGGTGCGGGTAGGCTTGCGGGAGAGGGCCTGGGCCAGACGGGGGTCGTAGGCCATCCGCCCCTCGGCGCACAGGTGACGATAGACGCGCAGCAGTTGATCGCGGGTGAAAAGCCCTCCGTCGGGGCGGGGATGACGCCGCAGCACCGCCTGGACCCGCCGAGGGGTCAGCCGGTCCACCTGGGCTGCCAGCGTGCGCAGCGCTGCCTCGCATCGCTCCAGGCTCACTCCATTCGCCATAAATGGCTGGTGTCGTTCATCAAGGCTAATCGGTATCGCTCCTCGCCGTGCCATTCGATCACGTTCACCGCGCACGTGTCCTGCCGCACCGACCAGAAGTGATCGTTCCCCAGGCCCAGCACCGCGCAAAGGAGGACCTGGTTGACCACCGTGTGGGCCACCAGGGCGATCGTCTGGCCGGGGTGGCGTTCAGCGACCACCCGCAGAGCGGCCGTGCTGCGCTGACGGATGACCTCCAGGCTCTCCCCGCCGGGGAACTGGACGGTGTGGGGGGCGTCTCGCCACGCCCGCATCAGGTCCGGATACCGCTCCCGTGCCTCGGCGAAGGCCATCCCCTGGAGTTCACCGAAGTGGATGTCCAGCAACCCCTCCAACGGCTGCACCGTGAGCCCCTGCAAGGCGGCGATGGCCTCCGCCGTCTGCATCGCCCGGCGGAGAGGGCTGGCGTAGATCGCCACGGGCGCCCAACGGGCGACGACGTACTCCGCCGTCGCCTGGGCCTGCCGCAAGCCCGTCTCGTCCAGCGGGATGTCGGTCTGCCCTCGAAAGCGGGCTTCCCGGTTCCACTGGGTCTGTCCGTGGCGGATGAGGAGAATGTGGGTGGGCGGGGGGACGGGTGACTGAGTGGTTGGGTGATTGGGGGACCTGCTGGTTTGCTGGTTTGTTGATTTGCCCATACGTTCTCCCATTTCTGCCTTCGTTGTGTTTTTTCCTTTTGTACCACCAACGAGGGAGGGTGTCAACTGCTTCGGGAGGTGTATTTCAAATTCAGGGCGAGAGTAAGGACGCTGCGCCCTCTGCGCTTCCGCGGTGAATCCCCCCCGGCCCGCTGATGCCGCCGCCTCCACCCCCAAAAGCGACTGAGGTTTGCAGCCCTCCCCGTAGTGGGGTATAATCGCCCACATGAATGGGGAGGAGGTCCTGTGCGTGCACTGATCACCGGGGCAGAAGGGTTCGTGGGAGGCCACCTGCGGGCCTACCTGCTGGCTCAGACCGATTGGGAACTTCTGGGAACCTGCCGCGCCGATCTCAGACCGCCCTGTGAGGAGACCCGTCGGATGCGATGGGCGAGGGTCGACCTGCGGGATCCGAAGCAGGTGGGAAGCCTGGTGGAATCCTTCACGCCGGACGTGATCTTCCATTTGGCGGCGCAGTCGTTCGTGCCTGCTTCCTTTGCCGACCCGTGGGAGACGCTGGAGAACAACATCCGGTCCCAGCTGAACCTCCTGGAGGCGGTCCGCCGTTCGGCGCACCCGGCACGGGTGGTCGTGATCGGCTCCAACGAGGAGTACGGCCACCCGACCGAGAAGGATCTCCCCCTGACGGAGGAAAGCCCTCTGCGCCCGGCCAACCCCTACGCGGTCAGCAAGATCGCGCAGGATTTCCTCGGGCTTCAGTACCATCTGGCCTATGGGGTGGAGGTGGTGCGGCTGCGCCCCTTCAACCACACCGGCCCCGGGCAGTCCCCGCGCTTCGTCGTGCCCGCCTTCGCCAGCCAGATCGCCCGCATCGAAGCGGGGCTGCAGGAGCCGGTGGTTCGCGTGGGGAACCTGGAGGCCGCGCGGGACTTTACCGACGTCCGGGACGTCGTCCGCGCCTACCATCTCGCCGCCGTGCGGGGGGAGCCGGGGGAGGTGTACAACCTGGCCTCCGGCCAGCCCCGTTCCATCCGCTGGGTGCTGGAGACGCTCCTTTCCTTTTCCACCGTTTCCATCCGGGTGGAGATCGACCCCGCCCGGTACCGTCCGGTGGACACGCCGGTCATCTACGGGAGCGCAGAGAAGTTCCAGCGGCGGACGGGCTGGAGGCCGGAGATTCCCTTCGAGCAGACGCTGCGGGACACGCTGGATTACTGGCGTCAACAGGTCGCGGAAGCGCGAGAGTAAACACAACGAGGGAGGTTGCGAGTATGCCGAAAGCTTTGATCACCGGGATCACCGGTCAGGACGGCTCGTACCTGGCCGAGTTCCTGCTGGAGAAGGGATACGAGGTCATCGGGATGATCCGCCGTACCAGCACGGTCAACTTCTCCCGGATCCAGCATATCCAGGATAAGATCACCATGGTCTCAGGGGACCTTCTGGACCAGGGCTCGTTGATCAACATTCTTCAGGAGTATCAGCCCGACGAGGTGTACAACCTCGCCGCGCAGTCCTTCGTCCCCACCTCGTGGGAGCAGCCGGTGTTCACCGGCGAGGTCACGGCGCTGGGGGTGACCCGGATCCTGGAGGCCATCCGCGCGGTGGATAAGGACATCCGCTTCTACCAGGCCTCCAGCAGCGAGATGTTCGGCAAGGTCCGCGAGGTGCCCCAGAACGAGGACACGCCCTTCTACCCCCGCAGTCCCTACGGCGTGGCGAAGGTGTACGGCCACTGGATCACCGTCAACTACCGGGAGTCCTACGGCCTCCACGCCACCTCCGGCATCCTCTTCAACCACACCAGCCCACGGCGGGGGTTGGAGTTCGTCCTGCGCAAGATCACCTACCATGTGGCGAAGATCAAGTTGGGCCTGACGGACAAACTGCCCCTGGGCAACCTGGACGCCAAGCGGGACATCGGCTTCGCCGGGGACTACGTGCGGGCGATGTGGATGATGCTCCAGCAGCCGGAGCCGGACAACTACGTCATCGCCACCGGCGAGACCCACTCGGTGCGCGAGATGTGCGAAGAGGCCTTCGGGTACGTGGATCTGGACTGGCGGGACTATGTGGTGCAGGATCCGCGGTTCATGCGGCCGGCGGAGGTGGACCTCCTGGTGGGGGATTACAGCAAGGCCCGCCGAGTGCTGGGATGGGAGCCCACGGTCTCGTTCCGGGAACTGGTGCGGATGATGGTGGATGCGGATTTGGAGTTGGTGAAGCAGGAATACGGGATAGAGTAGGAAGCAGGAGAGGGGGGCTATGGCTGACATCCACTTCGGTACCGACGGCTGGCGAGGACGGATCGCAGAGGACTACACCTTCGACAACGTGCGCCGGTGTGCGCAGGGGTTCGCCCGGTATCTGGAGGCCCACGGCAAGGGTGGGGCGGACGTGGTGGTCGGCCACGACCGCCGCTTCGCGTCCCGCGAGTTCGCCATCGCCGCTGCCGAGGTGATGGCCGCCCACGGCTTCCACGTCTGGCTCACCCAGGGGGCGACTCCTACTCCCGTCGTCTCCTACTCCATCGTCGACCGGAAGGCCGCGGGGGGCATCAACATCACCGCCAGCCACAACCCGCCGCTGGACAACGGCTTCAAGGTGCGGGACGAGCACGGCGCGGCGGTCGATCCGGAAGGGCTGCGGGAGATCGAGTCGCTGATCCCGCCCGCCGACGAGGTCCGACGGACCGACTTCGAGGAGGCGCAGGAGAAGGGGCAGATCACGGTGTGGGACCCCGCGCCAGCCTACATCGAGCACATCCGCAAACTAGTGGACATCGATCGGATCAAGGATGCTGGCCTCCACATCCTGGTGGAGCCGATGTGGGGCAACGGCATCGGCTGGTTCCCTCGCCTGTTGAAGGGAGGACGCACCCGGGTCACGGAGATCCACAACGTCCCCAACCCCCTCTTTCCGGAGATGACCCGCCCCGAGCCGATCCCGCCCAACATCGACGTCGCCCTCCAGAAGACGGTGGAACTGGAGGCCGATGTCTGTGTTATCATGGACGGCGACGCCGATCGGATGGGGATCGGCGACGAGCACGGCCGCTTCATTAACCAGTTGCAGGTCTACGCCCTGTTGGCCTACTACCTGCTGGAGGTTCGGGGGGAGAGAGGGGCCATCGTCAAGACCCTCTCCACCACCTCGATGCTGGAGAAACTGGGGGAGATGTACGGCGTGCCGGTCTACCAGACCGGCGTGGGATTCAAGTACGTCGGCCCGAAGATGCTGGAGACGAACGCGATGATCGGCGGGGAGGAGAGCGGCGGGTACGCCTTCCGCGGCTCCGTGCCCGAACGGGACGGCATCCTGGGCAACCTCTACTTCCTCGACCTGATGGTCCGGACCGGGATGAGCCCTTCCCAACTGGTGGCCCACCTGTACGAGAGACTGGGGGCTTCCTATTACTACGACCGGATCGACATCCGGTTCCCGCCGGAGCGACGGCCGGAAGCGAAGGCCCGGCTGGACGCGGCGCGTCCGGAGAGGCTGGCCGGCCTGCGGGTGACGCAGATCGTCACGCTGGACGGCTACAAGTACATGCTGGAGGATGGCGGATGGCTCCTCATCCGCTTCTCCGGCACCGAGCCGATCATCCGCGTCTACTGCGAGACGACGGACGAGAGCAAGGTGCAGCCGCTTTTGGAGGAGGGGCTCCGGTTGGCGGGGCTGCACAGAGAACAGGCCTCCTGAACATCTGGGTGGTGGACACCGGGGTCATCTTTCGATCGTCAACCGCGCGGGGGTAGGTGGGAGAGCGGATCGGGCAGAGGATGGTCAGGCTGCGGCTCCGGGATTCGGTTGAGCCGAAGGTCACGTGTGTACAGGTTCTGGTCATCGGCGGAGGGCTCATCGCTCCCCTTCTGACAGTGGTGATCGTGCTCGCTGTGCCCTCGCTGCGGGGGCAGGTCGGCTGGGTGTTGGGCGGGCTGTTCGCCGCCGCGGTCGTCAGCGCGATCCTGGTCGGCCTCCTGACCCCCCACACCTTCTTGCTGACGGTGGAAGGGCCTGCGCTGGAGGTTCGCAAAAGAGGGCGGAAGGTCTTTCAGTGTCGCCTCGACCGCCCCTTTGGCGTGCGGGTCGACGTGCCCGCCGGAGTCAGGGAGGAAACGACCATTCGCATCCTCCTGGAGCAGGACGGTCGGCAGTTTTGCTTCGCCGGTCGGGGAAGGCCGGAGGCTTGGCGAGGCCTCTCCTTCGTGGTGGAGATCGATCCGGAAGAGGAGGTGTTGGGGATAGTGGAGCCCACCCTTGTCAAAGGGGAAATGGAGTTGTTGCTGGAAGAAATAAAGGAGGTGGAGGAGCAGATCCAGTTCCTCCCCCTCTGGCCCTGGGAGCGGGTGCTCCAGCGACTGTGGTCGGAATATCAACCCGACGTCCTCGTGCGGGACCAGGCGTTCGGCCGCGTGCGGTTGTGGGTTGGGGATGAGGAGGATTACTTCGTCGTGACCGACGAGGAGGTGGCGACGCCCTGGTTTCGCTGGCCGATGGAGGCGACCTCGGCTGTAGCGCGGGAACACATAAGGGAACGGGGCGTGGAGCACGAGATCGTGCTTCTTCACGGGGGAGATCGGTTCACGGTCGAGACGTCACGCTGGATGGACTGGGATACGGCCCGGGCGGTGGCCCATTTCATCAACGGCGACCGTCCACCCGGGCTGAAGGAGGCAGCAGCCGATGCGGTTGGTTGATTCCCACGCCCATCTCGACTTCCCCCAGTTCGACGCCGACCGGGAGGTGGTGATCGAGCGGGCGCGGGAGGCAGGGCTGCTCGCCATCCTGAACGTCGGGGCGGACCTGGCATCCAGCCGGGCGGCGGTGGCGCTGGCGGACCGGCACGACTTCATCTACGCCGCCGTGGGGGTCCATCCCCACGACGCAAAGACCGTCACCCCGGCGGTGCTGGATCAACTGCGAGCGCTGGCCCGCCACCCAAAGGTGGTCGCCGTCGGCGAGATCGGGCTGGACTATTACCGCGACCTCTCGCCGCGACCGGTGCAACGGCGGGTCTTTGCCCAGCAACTGGCCCTGGCAGCGGAATTGGGCCTGCCGGTGGTGGTCCACAGCCGGGAGGCCCACGACGACGTGCTGGCCGCCCTGCGGGACTGGCAGGGGACCGGGGGCGTGCTGCACTCCTATTCTGCCGGGCCGGAGCGGCTGGAGGAGGTGCTGGCCCTGGGGTTCCACATCGGTCTCTCCGGACCGATCACGTTTCCCAAGGCCCACCGGTTGCGGACGGTGGCGGCGGCGGTGGCGCTGGACCGGCTGTTGGTGGAGACGGACTGTCCCTACCTGACGCCTGTGCCCCACCGTGGGCGACGGAACGAACCGGCCTATGTGCGTTATATGGTCGAGGCGGTTGCCCACGCCCGGGGCACGACCGTCGAGACCGTGGCCCAGGCGACCACCGAGAACGCACAGCGGCTCTTCGGTCTGATAGGAAAACGCCACGGAGACACAGAGAACACAGACGCTTCTTGAGGAGACGTCCCTGTGCCCTCCGTGTCTCTGTGGTGAATACATCGCATTGATCGAGGGAGAGCGTTGAGGGAATTATCGTTCTACCGGTTGGTTCAAGATGACCTGGCTCGAGTGGAGGCCGTGCTGGGGGAGCGCCCCCCGGGGCAGCACAGCGCGATCGGCGATGCCCTGGAGTATCTGATCGGCAGGGGCGGAAAGCGGGTCCGTCCCATCCTGGTCCTCCTCTCCGCCTATCTCTGTGGGGCGAATTTAGAGGAGGCGATCCTGGCCGCGGCGGGGGCGGAGATGCTCCACACCGCCACCCTCATCCACGACGACCTAATCGACGGCTCACTGATGCGTCGGGGAGCGGAGACGCTGAACTCCCGCTGGTCGCCAGGGGCGACGGTGCTCACCGGGGATTACGCCTTCGCCCGTGCTGCCCACCTGATCGCCAGCACCGGCAGTCCTCTCCTGACCCGCCGCTTCGCCGAGACGCTGATGGTCATCTGCAATGGGGAGATCCGCCAGATGTTCGACAGGCGGCGCGGGGTGGGGACGCGGGAGGAGTACGAGCAACGCATCTACGCCAAGACCGCCTCCCTCATCGCCCTCTCCGCCGAGGCGGGTGCGATCCTTGCCGAAGCAGAGGAAGAGATCAACCAAGCGCTGCGGACCTACGGGGAGCAGCTGGGGTTGGCCTTCCAGATCGTAGACGACATTCTGGACTTCGTGGCCGACGAGGAGACGCTGGGGAAGCCGGTGGGGAGCGACCTGCGACAGGGATTGGTTACGTTGCCGGTGTTGCTCTTCTTGGAGGAGAACCCGGGCCATCCCGTCGTGCAGGCGGCGCTGGAATCCCCCTCCCGGGAGACCGTTGCAGCGGCGGTCCAAGTGATCGCTGCCTCCCCTGCCATCGACGCGGCGCTGGCCGATGCTCGGCGGCGGATCGATCGGGCCGTGGATGCACTGACTTCCCTCCCACCGGGTCCGTACCGCGCGGCCCTGGAGGACCTGGCCCGCTTCGTGGTGGAGCGGCGGTTCTGACGCGCCGATGGTGGACCTCTCCGTCGTCATCGTCAACTGGAACGTCCGCGACCTCCTTCGTCGCTGCTTGTTTTCCCTGCACGCTGGCTCCTCTACGCTGCGTATCGAGACCATCGTGGTGGACAACGGCTCCACCGACGGCAGCGTGGAGATGGTGCGGGCCGAGTTCCCCCAGGTCCGCCTCATCGCTAACCCCGACAATCGGGGCTTCCCCGCCGCCAACAACCAGGGAATCGAGATCGCCCAGGGGCGGTACATCCTGCTGCTGAACCCCGACACGGAGGTGGTCGGCGACGCGCTGGCGACGATGGTCGGTTTCGCCGACGAGCACCCCGACGTGGGGGTAGTCGGCCCGCAACTCCTCAACCCCGACGGTTCGGTCCAATCCTCCCGCCGCCGCTTCCCCACCCTGGCGACCGCGTTCTTCGAATCGACCTGGCTCCAGCCCTACGCCCCCCGTCGGTTACTGGAGCGGTTCTACGTGCTGGACCGGTCGGACGATGAGATCCAGGAGGTGGACTGGGTGACCGGCGCGGCGCTGATGGCCCGCCGGGAGGCGGTCGAGCAGGTGGGGCCGCTGGACGAGGGCTTCTTTATGTACTCCGAAGAACTGGACTGGTGCCGTCGGTTCAAGGAGGCCGGGTGGCGCGTGGTCTACCTGCCGGCGGCGCAGATCGTCCATTATGTGGGTAAGAGCAGCGAGCAGGTCCTGCCCGCCCGCCACATCCACTTCCAGACCAGCAAGGTCCGCTATTTTCGTAAGTACCACGGCACCCTTGCCGCCGAGGTGCTGCGGTGGTTCCTCCTGGGGAACTACGCCTGGCAGTTGGGGCTGGAGGCGGTGAAGTGGGCGGTGGGCCACAAACGACCGCTGCGGGCGCAGCGGATCGGGGCGTATTGGCAGGTGTTGTGCAGTGGGTTGCGGGGTACAAGGTCGCAGGGGAGCAGCAAAGTCGGGAAGCGGGGAAGCGAGGAAGCGAGAGGGCAAGGAAGCAGGGGGGAAAGATGAGCCTTCCGTGGGTGGTGCTGGCGTGCGGATGGGGCGTTTACGGGCTGGGGTTTGTCTTCGGACGGTACGATGAGGGCCGAACCCACCGCAGCCCGACCTGGGCGCGGATGGTCCACTCGGCCGCGCTGGTGCTGGCGGCGCTGGTCTGGTGGCGGGGAAGGGCCGTCGGGACCGGCCTGGCGGGCTTTGCGGCGATGGTCTTCTGGGGAATGTTCTTCTCGTTTGTCGGCGACCTCCTGATGGCCCGGGTCGTTCCCCTGCCGAGGTATCCGATCCCCGGGATGGTGGCCTTCGGCGTGGCCCACGTCCTCTACATCCTCGGCTACGTCCGCGCAGGGACAGCCCTGGGTCTGGGAAGCGGGCTGGCGTGGGGGATCGGCGTCGGCGTTGGTCTTCTCCTGGCCGTGGTGCTGTGGTGGGCGCTGATCCGCACGCCGGACGCAGACCCTATCCTGGGATACGGCGCGCTGGGGTATGCATTGCTGCTGGGCGGGATGGCGGGGGCGGCGACCGCGCTGGCGGTCCAGCGGCCCCGCTTCGCCATCCTCGCTGTTGGCGCGCTCCTCTTTCTGATCTCCGATGCCATCCTGGGCAACCGGCTGTTCCGACACAACGACTGGTTCCTGGTGGGGGACGTGGTCTGGGTGCTCTACACGGCGGGGCAGTCCCTCATCGTCTTCACGTTGCCGATGGTTGTATAAACTGCGGAGACGCAGAGGGCGCAGAGGAAATATAGAATCTCTGCGTCCTCTGTGTCTCTGTGGTGGAAACCCGGAGGGAGGTGGGAGGTGAAAGGTCGGAACCAGTTGGCGCACACATTCTCTATCGTCGCCCGCGACCCGGAGACGGGGGAGTTGGGCGTGGCGGTGCAGTCCCACTGGTTCTCCGTCGGCTCGGTGGTCGCCTGGGCGGAGGCCGGGGTGGGCGCGGTGGCGACCCAGTCGCTGGTGGAGGTGAGTTACGGCCCGCTGGGGCTGGCGCTGATGCGGGCAGGCAAGTCGGCGGAGGAGGCGCTGACGGCTCTGTTGGCCGCTGACGAAGGACGGGACCTGCGGCAGGTAGCGATGGTCGACGCGCAGGGGCGGGTGGCGGTCCATACCGGGGCCCGTTGCATCGCCGAGGCCGGCCACGAGGTCGGCCCGGGCTTCTCCGTCCAGGCCAACATGATGATCAACGACACCGTCTGGTCGGCGATGGCCCACGCCTACGAGAGCACCGAGGGGGATCTGGCGGAGCGGCTGCTGGCGGCGCTGGAGGCGGGACAGGCCGCCGGGGGCGACATCCGCGGGCAGCAGAGCGCGGCCATCCTCATTGTGAAGGGAACCTCCACCGGCCGCCCCTGGGCGGACACGGTGATGGACCTGCGCGTGGAGGACCACCCGGAGCCGATCCGGGAACTGCGGCGACTGGTGCAGATCCACCGGGCCTACCAGCATATGAACCGCGGTGACGAGCGGCTGGGCGAAGGAAAGGGGGAGGAGGCCCTGGAGGAATACCGGGCCGCGGCGGCCCTGGCTCCTCACATCGAGGAACTCCCCTTCTGGCAGGCGGTCACCCTGGCCGACCTGGGCCGTTTGGAGGAAGCGCTGCCCATCTTCGGCCGGGTCTTCGCCGTCAACCCCGCCTGGGCCGACCTGGTGCGGCGGCTGCCGGCGTCGGGCCTGCTGCGGGACGACCCGGAGATGATGCGTCGCATCCTGGAAACCTTGTAGGGGCGTACAGCCGTATTGTAGGGGCGTACGGCTGTACGCCCCTACAACGGTGGCGGGAGGGGGGCGTTGGCCCCTTCCCGGATGACGCGCAGCATCCCCTCGTGGATGAGGCCGTTGGAGGCGACGATCTCTTCTCCGGAGAGGCAGTCTGGGGTACCCGCGAAGTCGGTCGCCCGGCCCCCGGCCTCCCGCACCAACAGCACCCCCGCCGCCACGTCCCACGGCTTGAGGCGGATCTCCCAGAAACCGTCGAACCGGCCGCAGGCGACGTAGGCCAGGTCAAGGGAGGCGGTCCCGGCCCGGCGGACCCCCTGGCTGCGGCGCAGGAAATGGTCGAGCCGGGCCACATTGTTGTCCGGCGCGGTCCGGCGGTCGTAGGGGAAACCGGTGGCGAGGAAGGCGTCGGCCAGACGGCGCACCTGTGAGACGCGGATCGGCTCCCCGTTCAGCGTCGCCCCGCACCCGACGCAGGCGGCGAAGGTCTCATCCCGCAGCGGATCGTAGATCACCCCCACCACCGGCTCCTCCTTGTCCACCAGGGCTATGGAGACGGCGATGTGGGGGAAACCGTGGGCGAAGTTATTGGTCCCGTCCAACGGATCCACCAGCCAGATCGGCGGGCCCGGTTCGCGCCACTCGTCGCCGCCTCCCTCTTCGGCCAGGATGCGGTGGTCGGGGAAGGCCTCCCGCAATCGGGCGAGGATCAGCGCTTCCGCCTCCGTATCCGCCTCCGTGACCGGGTTCACCTCCCCCTTGAAGATCACCCGCTGGACGTGCCCGAACCGCTCCCGCAGCAGCGTCCCCGCCTCGTGTGCTACCTCTACCGCAACTCTCAACACCTCTTCCATAGTCAATCACTCAATCACCTTGTACGCTTCGGGACGCCGATCTTCGTAGACCGTGAGGTACCGCCGTGCCTTGGCGATCTCCCGCAGGTCCGCCTGGGCGACCAGCAGCCGCTCCTGGTCGTCCCCCTCCACCAGGGCGCGGCCCCAGGGGTCGATCACGGCGGAGCGGCCGGGAAAGACCACGTCGCCGTCGGCCCCCACCCGGTTGCAGGTGGCGACGAACAGTTCGTTCTCCACCGCTCGGGCGCGGGCCAGCAGGGTCCAGGCCTCCAGCCGACGGACGGGCCACTGGGCAGGGACGAGGAACAGGATCGCTCCGGCCAGGGCCATCGCGCGGAACAGTTCCGGGAAGCGGAGGTCGTAGCAGATGGACAGTCCCACCGGCCCCCAGGGGGTGGGACAGAGCACCGCCCGATCGCCGGGGGCCAGGTACTTGGGCTCCTGCATCAGGCGGAAGAGGTGGACCTTCCGGTAGGAGCCGAGGAGCGTGCCGTCGGGCGCGTAGAGGGCGGCGGTGTTGGAGACGCCTCCTTCGTGCCGCTCCAGCGTCGATCCGGCGACGTAAAGGCCGAACTCCTGGGCCATCTCGGCCATCCGGGCGAAACCGCCCTCCCCGACCGGAGCAGCCCATTCCTTCGCCCGTTCCAGGTCGTACCCGTTCAGCCACAGTTCCGGCAGGAGCAACAGATCCGCACCGGCCTCCTGGGCCTGGGCGGCCAACGACCGGGCGCGGGCCAGGTTGTCCTCCGCCTGCCTCGGTCGGACGTCCATCTGGGCCAGTGCGATGGTCAGTTTCTTCGACTCACCCATCCGTTCCCTCCAATGTGCAAGGTTTTTCACCACAGAGACCGGCTATCTGGCAGTTTGCCAGCCTCCCGCAGGTTAGGGAACCTACGGGAGGCTCCTCAGATGGCGCAAAGTTCTCGAATCCTCGGCGTCCTCTGCGCCTCTGCGGTCCTTCTTGTTACGCCAGAGCCTGATCGCAGTGCTCTTTATACCCACAGGCCGCGCATCGGCGCGGGTTGTCGTGGTTACGGGGGGCGTCGCCCCGGGCGAGGGCCCCCCGCATCGCCCCCAGCGTCGCCAGCACTTCCTCCTCCAGTTCGCGGGTGTAGGGGATCTCGAAGGTCCGATCGGCGTAGTGGAGGATGCCGTAGGGCGGACGCCGCCCGGAGGTCTCCGCCACCAGGAGACAGTAGGCGGCCAGTTGGAGGACGTGGGAACCGTAGGGTTGGCTGGGCGCGGGGCCGGATTTGACCTCCACCGGGATCAGGTCCGGCCCGTCGGCGACGATGTAGTCGGGTCGGCCGGTCAGTTGGTGACGGTGGGAGAAGAGGGGACGGTCCAGCCGCTGCCATGTACCCACGTCCGCCGCGATCACCCTCCCGGAAGGGACCCCCGTCCGCGCGCGGGCCCGCCGGGCCAGCCAGAACAGCAAGGCAGCGAGAAGAAGCAGAAGTAGGGACAGGATGTACAGTCGCATGTCGCCAGATCACATGGTCGCAGGGTCGCAAAGGCGCATCTCGCTCAGCGAAGCAGGGCTGCCAGGGCGACCAGGACCGCCAGGGCCAGGAGGAGGTAGGCCAGACGGGCCAGCGCGACCGACGCTCGGACCTTCCGGCCGTGTCGCCGGTGGGCGACCTCGCCAACCCTCAACTCCCGTTGATGGGCGGAGGGTCGGCCCTCGATGGCCCCCAGCCACCAGGCGCGGGCGCAGAAACCGTATTGGGCCAGTTCGCTAGCGCGGATCACCCGGTCGGTCATCGCCGACTTCTCCCAGATGCGCCTCGAACCGGTCCAGCGCAGCCAGCAACCGCTCCTCCCGCAGTGCCTGGGTGACGTCCCCTCGGGTCCGCTCCAGCACGCCCCGCAGTTGATCCACCCGTCGGCGAAGCCCTCCCGTCACACCGTCCGGGAAGTCGAAGGTCATCAGCGCGTCGTACACGGTGTCCATCGTCTCCAGCAGCCGCTCCGCCTCCGCCGTCTCCCCGTGACGCAGCAGGTCGAGGCAGCGGCGGCGCAGTTCGGAGGCCGCCTCGCAGAGCCCGTTCAGGTAGGTGGACGGGGGAATCCCGAGGTCCGATGGGGAGGGAAGCGGCCGTCTGTCGAGCAGGGCCACCATCAGGTGCGCCTCGGCCAGTTCCTTCAGCCCGTCCTGGGTGTAGCCGGCGTACAGGAGGTCGGGATAGGGAACCAATCCTTTCATCATCTCGGCCGCTACCTGGTCAGCCTGGGCCAGCAGTTCGGCGGCGTCCTCTCGGTCTCCCCGGTGCGTAGCGCGGATAGCCGTGGCGCAGAGGCGGGTCAGTTCGCGGGAGCGGCGCAGGGCCTGCTCCCGCGCCTCGTCCCGGGCGACGAAGTCGGTGCGGACCTCTTCGACGATGCGTTCCAGTCCTTGAATCTCCATTGGGGTCCCTCCGGCTAGGTGTCGGGTTCTGGTGGCTTGATCCCCTCGAAGAACTGGCGGGCCAGGTCGTCTTCAGGAGAGGGGAGGCGGATCTCGCCGTACCGGGCCTCGTACCGGTTCAGGTTTTGCTGCAGGGCCTGCAGGAGAAGTTTGGCGTTGAGGGGGGTGATGATGATGCGAGCACAGACCCGGGCGGCGGGGCTGTTGGGCAGGATGCGGGCGAAGTCGATGACCACCTCCGAGGGGGAGTGGCTGATGACGGCCAGGTTGGCGTAGGTCGGTTCGAGGTCGGGTGGGACCTCGACCTTGATCCGTTTCGGTTGGGAGCGTCGTTGTGCGCTCATCCGGTCCTCCTTTGCCGCTGCTCCTCGACCAGGCTGGCGAGGCGGGCCCGCAGGAGCGGCTCCGGCTGCACGCCGATCAGCCGGTCCACCTCTCGGCCACCCTGGAAGAGGATGAGCGTCGGGATACTGTGGACGTGGTACCGCTGGGCGGTGCGGGGATTGGCGTCCACGTCCAGTTTGGCGACCAATGCTTTGCCGGCGAACTCGGCGGCCAGCCGTTCAACGACGGGGGCGAGCATCCGGCAGGGCCCGCACCAGGCCGCCCAGAAGTCCACCAGGGCCGGCAGGGGGGATTGGAGCACCACGCGGTCGAAGTCGGCGTCGGTGACGACGACGGGCTGGGCGGCCGTGGTCGTCGGCGTGGGCTTGGGCTCGGTGCGGCGCAGGGTCGGTGTGGGGGCGCGACCCAGCAGCCACTCCACCCATGGGCGGAGCATCTCCTCGCGCGGCAGCCCCCTGGCGCGGCCCACCAGCCGGCCGTTTCGGAAGAAGAGGAACTGGGGGAGCGAGGCGACGTTGTAGCGAGCGAGGGTCTGTGGGGCGTCTTTCTCCTCCAGGCCGACAACCTGGACCTCCCCACCATAGCGGCGGGCGGTGGCCTCCAGCAAGGTCAAGACACGCTCCGCGCGGGGGTCGCTCCGCGACCAGCACGCAGCGACCACCGGCCGGTCTGCCTGGAGCACGGCCCGTTCGAACGCCTGGTCGGTGACGTGGATCGGTTCGTCCATCGGCTCTTCCCCCATACGTGTGACTGGGGTCATTGGTCATTATACATCGGTTGGGGGGAAGCAAAAGTGACGGCTACCCCAGAGGCAGCCGTCACTTCGAGAGGCGGCGCAGGTTATCCGTTTCGCATCACGATGGGGAGGTAAACGCGGTGAGTAAGACCCCGCAGGTTGTTGTTCTCCTCAGGACAGGTGGGCTGCATAGAGGCGTCCAGGCTACACTGGAATCCCTCCGGGTTCTGTCCATACCACTCATATCCGACGCCCAGTTGGATGTAGGTGGGATCGACCTTGACCCAGACGTCGCACGGTTCCACGCATTCGGGCTGCCACGTGAACACAGTGGTGCCAGTGACCGCCTCGCCCGGCCCGAGGCCTGCGTACCAGAACTCGGTGTACGAGGGGGGCCACTTGATCAGGGTAGGCGTGAAGTAAGACATCCATCCACCATAGTGATCGGTGAGGACAATGGGGGGACCGGAGATCACGGGCCGGACGAAAATCTCAGTCAGGATGGGGCGCCCCGTCGTGTAGGGGCCGATGTTGCGCACCGTGACCGTGAAATGGACTGGATCGCCTACATCCGGAGAGGTGGGCGACATCCGGATATCCTCCACGACCAGGTCGGATCCCAGCAAGGGCTCGTGAAAGGGAATCGTGAACGCGACCTTGCTGGTGCGGGTGAAGGTCCAGGTCAGACGGTAGTCGTAGGGACCATACGTGTAGCCGCCAGGGGAGATCCCTTTCTCGATGGGATACCATTCTGCACCGTAGAGGCCACGGGCGAAGAACACCGTGTTGGTCAAAATGAACTCCTTGTCCGCTGGCCCCACCCTGTACTCTAACATAATGGTCGGACCGGACGGATCGCGAGAGGCCAGGTTCTGAGCATCGTACTCTAGATAGATGGTGGCTCGCCCTGTCCCGGTGAAAACGACGTTTGGAAGATCATAGTCAGGGGCGTTCCAGATGATCTGACAGGTGCCAGTGGAGGGAAACGTCGGCGAGCAGAGGGCCGTGCGGGTAACAACCCCTGACGGCAGTTTGAACCAGTTGTAGAAGGGATCGTCGGTATGGAACCCCTGGATGTGGATCTGAGAGGTGGTGGTGTAGACCGTGGTATAGATCTGGGTGTTCAGAGGAGCGTGCAAGGTGACGGTCTGGGTGCGAGTGTACCAAATTTCGTCCTGAGCGGTAGTCGCTGTGGAGCTCTGCGCGGAGGAAGAGGGAGGTAGAGAAGCGCTGTAGGAAGGGAGGCGGGTGAGGAAAGCGAGGAGAAGGGCCAGGGTGACCCCGAGACACAGAGGAAGGATCAACGAAGCGATCGTCCGTTTACGGTGCTTCAATCTAGTCGCCATTGTCCCTGCTCCCGGACGGTATAGAGTACGTGGGGCAGGGGAACGTGGCCCCCTGCCCCACGGGATCGGTCACAGGCCGGTCTACTCGTCCCCGCCGCCCTGCGGGGTTGGAGTGGGCGTGGGGGTGTTGGTGGGCGTGGGCGTCTCGGTGAGATTGGTGGTCGGCGTGGGGGTGGGGG
>DUEL01000103.1 GCA_011192125.1 Thermoflexia bacterium | reverse complement strand
GTCTGGATGATGCGCTGGCCGCCTTCTGGGGTAGCCACCGAGTCGTAGTTGGGGACGGCCTCGCCGCCGAGGGCGCGGATCTCCTCCACCACGGCATCGGCGACCTGCTCCGTACCACCGGAGCCGTCGGGAGCCACACCCGGGTCGTTGACGACGACCTTCGCCCCGCGCTTTGCCAGTTCCAGGGCGTAGACCCGTCCCAGCCCCCGCCCTGCCCCCGTCACCACCGCCACACGACCGTCAAAGCGGATGCCGTATCGGGCCCGCCGCTGGGCCTCCTCCCGGCTCACCCATTCCACGATCCCCCGATCCAACACCACCTCCCCGGTCTCCAGGTTGACGGTGCGGAAGAGGGCCTTCCCCTCCTCCAGTTTCCAGATCTGGGTCCGGATGGGCTGGCCGGGGTAGAGGGGGCGGGAGAAGCGGACCCGGAAGCGGGCCATCCGTTCCGGCTCGCCGGGGAAGAGGTGCTTGATCACCGCCCGGCAGGCGAAGCCGTGGGTGCAGAGGCCGTGCATGATCGGCCCCTCGAAGCCGCTGGCGCGGGCGAAGTCGGGATCGACGTGGAGCGCAAAGGTGTCCCCGGAGAGCCGGTAGACGAGGGGTTGGTCCGGGGAGGGGTGCTGCGTCTCCTCGAAGTCCGGCTCCCGGTCGGGGAAGGCGAAGACCTCTTTCGGCGGCGGCTCTCCCCCAAAGCCGCCGTCCAGTCGGGCGAAGAGGGTCGCGATGTTGGTGAAGAGTTTCCGCCCGTCAGAGCCGTAGGTGGTCGCCTCGACGATCACCAGCGCGCCCTTTCCCTCCCCCCGGTCGTACATATGGGTGATCCGCCCCTCCGTCGCCAGCGTATCTCCCTCGGGAGGGAGGGGGCTGTGGAGGATCAGGTCGTGCTCGCCGTGCAGTAGCCCCGCCAGGTTAATCCCGGAGAGGGCGACCGCCTCGGCGAAGAGGGAATAGCCGACGGTGGCGGCGAAGGAGGGGATCGGTTTGAGGCGGTTTTCATACACGTACTCCAGTTCGTCGAAGCCGGCCCCTACCCCGAGCGCGTAGAGGACCAGGTCCTTCCACGTGTACTCGGTGGTGACGGGGCCGATCTTCTTGCCGATGACACCTCGGTTCAGCGGCATAACGACCTCCCCTCGTGCTCGGTGGGCACCACGGAGGTACAGGAGGCGCGGAGAAAGGTCGGAACTCCGCGTCCTCTACGCCCCCTGCGTGTCCGTGGTGAGGAACGAACCCGTTATTCGATTCCCTGTTCGGACAGCCAATCCCGGATCGTCTCCGCCGTCTGGCGGTAACTGCGCTCCATCATCAGGCTGTGCCCTGCGCCCTTCACGACCACGTACTCGGCCCCGTAGTGGGCCGCTGAGCGGCGCTGCTCCGGCTCGGCGATGAGGGCGTCCTTCTCCCCGGCCAGCCAGAGCATCGGGGTGCGGGTCGCCTCGGCGGGTGACCAGAGCAGCGGGTTGTACTGAAGCAGCACCCACAGCGATTCGGGGCCCAACCGGGCGTGCAGTTCCTCCGGCGAGAGGAGCGCGCCCTCGGTGACGAACATCCGGGCCGCCCGCTGCGGGGTGCGCACAGCGGGGGTGGTCGTCAGGGTCAGGAAGCACAGAAAAAAGCCTACCGGGTCGAGGCGGACGAACCGGAAGACGGCAGGGAGCATGTTGTGGGAGGTCCACGGGGCCACCAGCACCGCCGCAGGCAGGTCCCCCCTGTACCTGAGATACCACTGCGTCAGCGCGCCCCCCATGCTGTGGCCCATCAGGACGGGCCGCCGGGGCAGCCGTTCGACCTCGGCGGTCAGGAAACGCAGGTAGTACCCCAGAGTACACCAGCGGATCGGCCGCTGAACAGGGGAGCCGCCGTGTCCCGGCAGACTGAAGGCGATGCTCTCCCAGCCCCATTCGGCGAACAGTTTCTGCCAGGGTTCCCAGCACCAGGCCCCATGCCACATCCCGTGCTGCATCAGGATCGGCGTTTCGAACCGTCTCTCCTCCGGGATATAGACGATCCGCTCGATGCCGTCCTCGACCGTGTGAGAGACCGTGTGGCCCATATCCGTTCACCCCAGCGCAGAGGCCACGTTCATCCCCCCGTCCACCACGAACACCGCACCGGTGACGTAGTCGGAGGCGGGGGAGGCCAGGAAGAGGGCCAGCCCCGCCACGTCCTCCGGCTCCCCGAACCGACCCAGCGGCGTCCCCTTGAGGATCGGCTCGGCCAGTTGGGGGGTCTGCCACAGAATCTGGCTGAAGCGGGTCTTGATGACGCCGGGCGCGATGGCGTTGACCTGGATGTTATCGGGCGCCAGTTCCAGGGCCAGCACCTGGGTGAGCATGATGACCCCCGCCTTGGAGACGGAGTAGATCCCCATTGCAGGGGATGGTCGCAGGCCGGCGATAGAACCGATGTTGATGATCTTGCCGCCGCCCTGGGCCCGCATGTGGGGCGCGACCGCTTTGGCGACTCGGAAGACCGACTTGAGGTTGGTATCCAGGATCTTGTCCCACTGCCCCTCGTCGGCGGTGAGGATGGGGCCGAAGTGGGGGTTGGTGGCGGCGTTGTTGACGGCGATGTCCACCCGCCCGAAGGTCTCCACCGTCCGCTCAACCATCGCCTCCACCTGGTCGGCGTACCCCACGTGGGCCTGGACCGCCAGCGCCTCCCCGCCAGCGGCCCGGACCTCCTCGGCCACCTTCTCCACGTTCTCCAGTTTGCGACTGCTCACGGTCACCTTCGCACCGGCCTGGGCCAGCCGCAGGGCGATGGCCCGCCCGATGCCCCGCGAGGCGCCGGTGATGATGGCGACCTTTCCGGTGAGAGGGAATTCGGTCATAGGCTCCTCCTCACTTAATGGATGGAACGTGCGCCGCTCTGTCAGAGCGAGCCATGAAGGCACGGAAGGCGCAAAGTCTCACAGGGCCTCTAGCGCTCTCTCGGTGTTTCTCTGTGTCCTCCGTGCCTCCGTGGTTTTCTCCTTTGCGGTTAGTTCCAACCTGATCGTGGCAATCGTGCCCGGCATCGTCACCCGGACCGTGCCATCGTGCACCTCCAGCGGCTCGATGTCCCGCTCGCGGGCGTCGGACAGCCAGGCCGCTGTCACCGTGAAGTAAGGTGAGGCGACCACCACGGGCGATCCCGGACCGACGAACCCGTTCAGGCGCACGATGGTCCCCTTACCCCGCGACGCTGGCTTGACGGCGGCGACCCAGACATCCGGCGTGCCCGTAGTGACGACGGAGCGGGCGAGGGTCCGCAGTGTCTTGCTCCTGGGATCGTCCCAGGGGCTGTTGTCCATGGCGTGTGCCAGGGTGTGGATCTTGCTTTCGTCCTCGCCGCCGCGCGTCGTGAAGAGGAGGGCGTACTCGCAAGCGTACCGCTCCCGCTCGTGGCCGCTGGCGGGGTGGGCGGGGATGGGGATCAGGCCGAGGATCCTTTCCCTCACAGCGTTGCGCATCGCCACCAGTTCCAGCCGCCCGTCCGGTCGGTAGGAGACCGCCCCCGGCAGCGGTTGAAAGACGGCGAGGCCCCAGCCGGTGTGCTCGTCCTGTAGCCAGACGAAGCGGTGTAGCGGCCAGAAGGTGGGATCGTAGATCCGCGTCAGCGGGCGGGTGACGACTCCCCCGGGGGTGTCCATCAGCAGGGTCCGGGCAGCGATGGTGGTGGCGAAGCGGGCGACGACGGTGCGCCCCTCGGCGGCCCGGCCTTCGACGCGGAAGTGGATCACCGGTGAGCCCTCGTCCAGCCACATCCGACGACGGAACGTCTCCCCCTCCAGTTCGGAGCAGATCATGATCTCCAGCGCGCCTTCTCGCTCGAGCACCCGGACGCGGGCCGGGCGACGGCTGGCACGTCGGGATTCCCTCCAGATCCCTCCGGCAAACTCGTACCCCATCCGCCACAGCCCGCCCGAATCACGGTAACCGACCAGGTCGTTCGAGGCGTCCGTCAGCAGAAGCGCCCCCGTCTCCCGATCCCGCAGTTGGACGATAGCGCCGCCCGCCTCCTCGGACAGGGTGACGTGGTAGTACGCGGTCTCGATCTGCACCTGACCGTCCTCCCGCCTCCAGGTCGGGGGCCGGGAACGGGCGGCGACCTCATGGGGTACGGGCAGCGAGGGGGCGAGGCGGGCGACAACCTCCTCCACCGCGCCAGCGGCTTGGTCGAGCCACGGGATCTGTTCCTGATCGACCACCTGGTCCGGTGAGGTGCCGGTGATGAAGTCGTGGTGGTTGGAGACCACCGCCTGCCACCATGCCTCCTGCATCTTCCGGGTGATGGCCCCGTCGGCTCTGCGATTCCCGGGCAGGTGCAGCAGTTGTTCCGCCACCAGCAGGGCATCCACCAGGCGACGGCAGCGCTGCTTGAGGGTGGGGCGGGCCGTGTAGAAGCCCGTCCAATAGGGGTTGGGGTCGAGTTCCAGCACGGGCAGTTCCGCCCGGTGGGTCTCGACCAGGGTGAGGTAGTCGTCCAGCCCGGCGTTGACCACCCAGATGCCCGTTGTCGGGTAGTGGTTTCGGTTGTATCGATCGAGCAGGGCGACGAGATCGGGGATCGGCTCCACGAAGTCGAAGCCGATGGGACAGAGCATGTATCGCGTGCGGCTGTAGGGGGCCAGTTGGGCCACGTACCGGTGGATACGGCGGGCGATGTGCCGGTCGGACCGGAGGGAGAGGGCCAGCCGGGCGAGGTAGACGCGGCTCAGGCCCACATGGGCCAGCATATCCCCCTGCCCGTAGGTGAACGCGTTCCAGTGGCAAAGGACCTCCCCGCCGTTGCCATCGCGCCAAACGAAGTCGAGGGTGCGCTCCTGGAGCAGCAGCCGCTCTGCGCTGGAGCCAGGGCGGGGGAACCGGGTGGGCGGTTCGAGATCGCAGCCGGGGAAATACATCCCGTCTACGCGCGTGATGGCGGCGCGGTCGAAGCCGGCTGCGTTGAGGAGGGAGGGAAGGGCAGGCGTGCAGCCGAAGCTATCCGCGAAGTAGGCCAGGGTGGGCTCCTGTTCCATCCCGTTGGTCCGCAGCCATTCCTGGCCGATGAGCCAATCCCGGAGGATGGCCTCCGCGCTGGGTAGAAGCGTGTCGGCGGTGGTGACTCCGCTGTGGGTGAGGCGCAGCCTTCCGGCGTTGACCAGATCGCGCACGATATCCCGCTGCGCCGGGCAGCGATCCCAGTACATGCGCAGGAAGAAGACACACTCGATCGAGTAGACGCGCCGCGGTTCCCGACGTAACTCGGCGATGGCCCGGTCTAGGTTGCGGCGCACGAACCGCTCGAAATACTCCTCGGACGTGAACAGCCAGTTGGGGTCCCAGTGGCTGGACTCGGTGAAGACCAGCACCCGCTCGGCGTCGTCGGGAATCCCTAGACGGTGTGCTACGTCGCGCTCTTCGTGGTTCGATACGAACTGCCGACGATCAGCCACTGCCCGACGGTTCCCCTATACCATGGCGGCGGGCCATGGCCATGAAACGGATCGGTCCCACTGGTGGTAGTTGAAGACCGACCCGTTGATCAACACCACCGTCTCCGGCCCCTCGCCGGTCCACTGGTATGCCACCGTCCCCCGGCCTGGTAACTCCACCTTTGGCATCCCTCTCCTC
>DUEL01000102.1 GCA_011192125.1 Thermoflexia bacterium | reverse complement strand
CCGCCCCGCGCACCGAGCCAATGGTGATGATGAGGGGGCAGCCTCGCTCGGCCAAGCGGCGAATGTTGTCCTCGTACTCCACGGCGGAGCGGCTCGCCGCGCGGTACCCGGACACCCACTTCATCATCGTCGACCACGAGCCGCTGCCAGACAGCAAGAACGTGACCGGGCTGGTCTTCGCCGAGGACCAGGCTGGCTTCCTGGCCGGCGCGCTAGCGGGGCTGATCACAGAGAAGGGGACCGTGGGCTTCATTGGGGGCGTGGAGGCCCCGCCGATCCTCCGGTTCCAGCGAGGGTTCGAGCACGGGGTCGCCCTCACCAACCGGCAGGCCCGCGTTGTCGTCCGATACACCGATTCCTTTGACGATCCCAAGGCAGGGGAACGGGCCGCCAGGGCGCTGCTGGAGGAGGGGGCAGATGTGATCTTCGCCGCTGCTGGAGCCAGCGGCAGCGCTGCCATCCGTGCCGCCGCTCGGGAGGGGGCTTGGGTCATTGGGGTGGATCAGGACCAGTGGGTGACCACCTTTGAGGCCGGGGCGGTGCCGGGATCGGACCGGGTGCTCACCAGCGCAGTCAAGCGGGTGGACCGAGCGGTGTACGAGGCTGTGACCCAGGCGCTGGATGGGAGACTCCCCCCTGGCACCCTCCGCTTCGACCTGCGGGACGAGGGCGTGGGGCTGGCTCCGTACCATGAGGCGGACGTCGCCGTCCCCTCGGAGGTCAAGGGGAAGATTGAGGAGATCGCCCACGGCCTCCGCACCGGCCGCGTCCGCACCCGGGTTGGCCCGCAGGGAGAGGCGATAGCGAGGGGGGTCCTGCAGCGGATGATGGTCTGGAACTGGCAGGCAGCGCTGATCCCTCTCCTCGCCATCTTCACCGCCCTGGTTATCGGCGCGCTGTTCATCGGCGCGTTCGATCCGGAGGTGTGGGCCGCCTTCGGCGAAGGGGGCGTCCTGACCGGGCTAAGCACGGCGTGGCAGTCGGTGGTCCGCGCCTACACTGCTCTCTTCGAGGGGGCCTTCGGCAGCCCCGCCCGCATCGTGGAGGCGTTCCGCACCTACTTCCAGACCCGCGAGACGAAAGAGCTCCTGACGGCGATCCGTCCCCTCACCGAGAGCCTGCGCATCGCCACGCCGTACATCTTCGCCGGGCTGGCGGTAGCGCTCGGCTTCCGGTGCGGCCTGTTCAACATCGGTGCCGAGGGGCAGTACTTTATCGGCGGTCTGGCGTCGGTGTACGTGGGATACAGCCTTAAAGGACTCCCCTGGTTCGTCCACCTGCCGCTGGCGATGGCCGCGGGGGCGTTGGGTGGAGCGGTCTGGGCGGCCATCGCCGGATGGCTGAAGGCCAAGACGGGCGCGCACGAGGTGATCAACACGATCATGTTGAACTACATCGCCTACCGTCTGGCCGACTACCTGCTCCAGGTAGGTGGTCCGATGTCGCGCCCCGGCGACTTTCGGCCCGTCAGCCCCGAGATCGAGCCCTCCGCCTACCTTCCCCAGTTCTTCCCGAGCGACCCTGCCAACCGCCTCAACGTGGGCCTCCTGCTGGCCCTCTTTGCGGTCTGGTTCGTGTACTGGCTGCTGTTCAAGACGACGGTCGGTTTCGAGATCCGGGCGGTGGGGGCCAACCCGCGGGCGGCACGGACCGCCGGGATCAGCGTGGCGCGGAACTTCGTGCTAGCGATGGGCCTGAGCGGTGGTCTGGCCGGCCTTGCCGGGGCCCACGACATCCTGGGGGTCCTCCACTTCATGCCCAACGCCTTCTTCTCCGGCTACGGTTTCGACGCCATCGCCCTGGCCCTCTTGGGCAAGAGCCATCCCGTGGGGGTCCTGCTGGCCTCCTTGCTCTTCGGCTTCCTGCGCGCGGGCGCGCAGCGGATGCAGGCCCCACCGGCCTTCGTCCCCATCGACATCATCTCCATCGTCCAGGCGCTGATCATCATCTTCATCGCCGCCCCTGAGCTGGTCCGCCTCATCTACCGGGTCCGTCCGCCGAAGGAGGAGGCGGAGATGGTGTTCACGCGGGGATGGGGACAGGTGTAGCGAGAAACAAGGTGCAAGAAGCAAGGTGCAGGGTGTAGGGTACAAGGAGGTTGGGAGTGAGCGGAGTGTGGGAGCGGATCGGTGCGCGAGCGGGGATCTCGCCCGGACGGGCGCGGACGTACGGGTTTATCTTCATCGGGACCGCGCTGTTGATCCTCTTGCTCTTCGCGCGCGGCACGGCGTCGGATCAGACCACTGTCTTCGTCCTGAACCCCGGCGGTGAGTCGCAGGCTCTGGCGGTCCCCGACCTGCGGCTGCCGTCCCTCTGGACGCTGTACGGCATCGCGCTGGTGTGCGCTTTTCTGGGGGGATGGCAGTTGGCACGGGGCTTCCGGCAGGCCAGCCTGGCGCTGGGCGGTGTGGCCCTTCTATTCATCCTTGCCTTCCTCGTGTGGGCGGCCCGCGACCGATCGCTGAACTTCACGGGCCTTCTGAGCAGCGCGCTTCTGCGGGCGGTGCCCATCGCCCTGGCTGGCCTCTCCGGCGTGCTGTGCGAGCGGTGTGCGGTGATCAACATCGCCATTGAGGGGATGATGCTCACCGGCGCGTTCGTCGCCGCACTGATGGGCAGTCTGGCCGCCAATGTGTGGAACTGGCCCCCTCTCGTCGCCCAGACATTCGGTCTGGTCAGCGCCGTCCTCTCCGGCGCGCTCCTGGGGCTTCTGCTGGCGGTGTTGGCCGTCCGCTTCAAGGTCGATCAGATCATCGCCGGAACGGCCATCAACATCCTGGCTACGGGGATTACTAGTTTCCTCAGCGCCCGCATCCTGGCCGAGTTCCAGCACCTCAACAACCCGGGCATCTTTCGGCCGGTTCCCCTCCCCTTTCTCTCGCGCATTCCCGTCATCGGACCGGCTTTCTTCGAGCAGAACGTCCTGGTTTACTTCCTGTTTCTCCTGGTAATCGCGGTCCATGTGATGCTCTTCTACACCCGCTGGGGCCTGCGGACGCGGGCGGTCGGCGAGCACCCCCGCGCGGCCGACACGCTGGGGGTCAACGTCTTCAAGGTCCGATACGTCAACGTGACCCTGGGCGGGATGGTGGCAGGGCTTGCCGGGGCTTTCCTGATCCTGGGCTCCGTGGGCCGGTTCGACGAGTTGATGACCGCCGGGAAGGGGTTCATCGGCCTGGCGGCGATGATATTCGGCAAGTGGATGCCCTTCGGGGCCTTTGGCGCGGCCCTCATCTTCGGCTTCGCCGACGCCCTGCAGACCAAGTTGGCCATCCTGCGGGTCCCCATCCCATCCCAGTTCCTCCTGATGGCTCCCTACCTGGTGACGATGATCGTCCTGGCTGGCGTGGTCGGCGAGGCGGTGCCGCCCGCGGCGGATGGGCAACCGTACGAAAAGCAATGACGCTTGACGCTTGACGTTTGACGCTTGACGTTTGAGATCTGCGTCGCAACCTGCCGAAGGGGTGAAGGGGTAAGGAGGCAACAATGGGTAAGAAGGCTCTATGGATCGGGCTGGGCGTATGCCTGCTGGCGCTGGCGACGACGGCGGTGGCGTGGGCAGGGAGCGGGGGCGGCACCGTTGGGCAGGAGGGGGAGGTGATGATGGACCCCCTCTGGGTCGCCTTGGCTCCCCTCCTCGCCATCGCTACCAGCGTGGAGCGGATCCTGGAGGTGATCTGGGATCGATGGGAGGAGCCAGGGGTCTGGCCGAACCGCGCGGGCGTGCCTGATACCAAAAGCCCGGAGTACGTGGCCCAGAAGCGAGTCCGTTCCCACTGGCTGGGCACACTGATCGCCTTCCTCGTCATCGGCCTGACCAACGTCCGCTTCTTCCGCCTGCTGGGGATCGACGTCCTCTTCTCGTCTCCCAATCTGGAACTGTTCAACCTGGGGGTCGGCGGCATCCTGGATCACTTCACCGTCGGCACGCTGATCGACTGGGTGCTGACGGCCGGGGTGATCGGCTGGGGCGGCACCGAACTGACCCATAGCATCATCGAGGGGTTGGTCAAAGGCCGGAATCTCTGGAAGGAGATGCGGGAGGTCGAGGCGGGCCGCAAGTCGATCCTGGATGCCCGGTTCTTCAACGACTACGTGGCTCCCGAACTGGAGAAGCGGGGCGTCTCCGTCGCCAGCCTCCGCCAGGCGTTCCAGACCCTGCGGACGCTCGGTGTATCGCCGGATCAACTGATCGGTGAGATGACGACGGGCCAACTGGACCGGTTCCTGGCACAACTGGAGGCCGACCCGCAGAAGGCTCAGGCGGCCCAGGTGGTACGCACGCTGCTGGAAGGCGTGCCGCCGGAGCGACAGGCCGAGATCCCCAACATCCTCAACCTGCTCACGCCGGAGCAGCGGCGGCGGTTCCTGGGGGCGTAGAAGCACGGTGAGGTGGGGCAACAGGCCACAAATGTGCCGAAAGATCGTCCAGCCACCTGGCTCCTTTGAAGGGAGCCTCCCGCAGGTTCCCTACGGCGCACCCGAGCGCGCCGTAAAGGGTGCCCTGGCTGATCACCTGTGCTGTCAGGCCGTGCATTAACCTGCGGTAGGCTGGCAAGCTGTCAGGTAGCCGGAAGGATCGCTAGGCTTTCGACTCGGCTGCTTTGCGGGTTGGCTTTGACTTCACCGGGATGCGCTGGCTGGGCGGAGCCTCTTCCTCCAACCGCTCCAGCGCCTCGTCGATGAGGGAGCGAAAGGCCAGGAGGACCTCCCGGCGCGCGGCCCGTCGGTGCTCGTGGAACGAAGGGGGCAGGAGTTCGCCGAAGGCCGCGACCGCCTCTTTCTTGGCCGCCCGCAGATGGTCCCAGAAAGGACCCGAGAACGGTTTCGTCCGATCCGTCACTTCCCGCACCATCTCACCCTCCTCTCGTAGAAAAGTATAACGCGGGTGAGGAGGGTTGTCAATGGAGGAACATTTGGGGTCTAGACAGGAGTTCGGACACACCCGATCCGCCCCGCTGTAAACAGGCGGGGCTGGCGGAAAATCGGCCTGGCACCAGCTTCTTCAGGCCGATGCTAGGCCCGCCGAGAAGGAGTCTCACACCCGATGTCCGAACACCTGTCCAAAGGTCAGAAGAATATCGGTCAACCTTGTGAGAGGGGACTGCCCTATGCGCATCGGCCTGGTCACCGCCGAATACCCCCCCGACCAGGGGGGCGTGGGAGATTTCACCCGCCAGTTGGGGCAACACCTTGCGGCCCTGGGCCACGAGGTGCACGTGGTCACCACCGCCCCCACCGGCAGAGACCACCCACAGGCATCCCCTACCGGTAGGGAAAATACCCGTACCCACCGCCTCATCTCCCACTGGGGCTGGGGTTGTTGGCGGGAGGTCCTGGCAGCAGCCCATCGTTTGAGCCTAGACGTGCTCGACGTCCAATACCAGGCCGCCGCCTACCGGATGCACCCTGCCATCAACTTCCTCCCCCGTCGCACGGACCGCCCGCCCATCGTCGTCACCTTCCACGACCTCCGGGTGCCTTATCTCTTCCCCAAGGCCGGGCCGCTGCGCTGGTGGGTGGTCCGGCACATGGCCCGCCAGGCCGACGGGGTGATCGTCACCAACCAGGAGGACTACCTCCGTCTAGAGGACGAAGTTCCCTCCGACCGGTTGGCCCTCATCCCCATCGGCAGCAACATCCCCCCCTCCCCTCCGCCGGGGTACGACCGGGACGCTGAGCGGGCTCGTTGGTCCGTCGGTCCTGGCGATCTGCTCTTGGGCTACTTCGGCTTCCTCAACGAGAGCAAAGGGGTGGACGACCTGATCCGCGCCCTGGCGCTCCTGGTCGAGGGAGGGCTGCCCATTCACCTGCTGATGGTCGGCGGCAGAGTTGGCAGTTCCGATCCCACCAATCGGGCCTACGCGGAGCGGGTGGAGCGGCTCATCGCCGAGTTGGGACTGGAGGAGCGGGTCCACTGGACCGGCTACACCGACCCCCAGGCGGTCTCGGCAGGGCTGCTGGCGACCGACCTCTGTGTGTTGCCGTATCGGGACGGGGTCTCCTTCCGGCGCGGGACCCTCCACGCCTGCCTGGCCCATGGCCGGCCGGTGGTCACCACCCGACCGGCGATCCCCCTTCCCCAGGTGCGGGACGGGGAGAACATGCTCCTGACGGAGCCCGGCGATCCCCAGGGACTGGCAGAAGCGATCCGGCGGGCCGCTACCGACCCCGCGCTTCGGTCACGCCTGGGGGAGGGGGCAGCAGCGCTGGCGGCGGAGTTCTCCTGGGAGCGGATCGCCCGTCACACCGCTGCCTTCTTCAGCCGGCTGCTTGAATAAGCCAGCCTCGTCACCTGCTTATGCGCCCTTTGTACTCCCTGCCGCTGGTCAACCCCGAGGAACCACGCTATAATCGGCCCAACGTCGGTGACAGGATCAGGTCCCGGGCGACACGGCTGCCTGGGACACGGGCCCGATACAGACCCGTCGAGCGGACGGCTGGGAGGGCCGGTGAACCTGAGAAGACCGCCCTCCCGCACATCCACACTGGAGTGAGGCAAACAACGGAATGAGTCCAAAACAACTGGTGCGCACCCTGGGGTTCGCCCCCATCCTGATGCTGGGCATCGGGGGGACGATGGGGGCGGGCGTGTTCGTCCTCACCGGCCACGCAGCCGGGCTCGTCGGCCCGGCGGTGATCCTGGCCTTCCTGCTGGCCGGGCTTCAGTCGCTGCCCAACTCCCTCTCCTACGCCGAACTGGCCTCCAGTTTTCCCATCGCCGGCGGTGGGTACGCCTACGTCAGTTTGGCGACCACCGGTGTCGTGCCGTTCGGCGTGGGGTGGGTCAGTTGGTTCAGCAACATGTTCTACGCCGCCCTCGCCGCCCTCGGCACCGCCTACTCCCTCCAGATCTTCTTCCCCTTCCTGCCGGTCCCACCGACGGCGATGGCCCTGGTCGTGATCTTTACGCTCATCAGCGTCCGGGGCAGCCAGGAGGTCGGGCGCACGCAGGTGTTGCTGACCGGCTTCCTACTCGGCTCGCTGCTTCTCTTCGTCGTCCTGGGCCTGGTCCTCCCCGGTGGTTTCTCCTGGACCACCTTCAACAGCGCAGGCGGGTTCTTCATCTACGATGGATGGCTGGAGAACATGATGCGGCTGCTCAAGGCGGTCACTATGGTCAACGTCCTCTTCGTCGGCTACGAGGTGATCGCCCAGGTCGCCGAGGAGGCCAAGTCGCCCGCGAGGAACATCCCGCGGGCGATCGTGGCAACCATTTTTCTCTGCGCCCTGGTATACGTGGCCGTCGGCTTCGTCGCTCTGGGCATCCTCCCGCTGGAGACGCTGGGCTCCTCCTCCACCCCCCTCTCCGACGCCGCGGCCCACTTCCTAGGGCGATGGGGGGCGTTGGGGTTAGGGCTGGCGGGGATCGTCGCCAGCGTGACCTCGCTGAACACGGCGCTACTTGGTGCGGCGCGCGTGGCGCTGGCCCTGGGGCGGGATGGCTACCTACCGTCCTTCTTCGCCCGCATCCACCCTCGCCTCAAAACCCCGCTCCCGGCCATTCTGATCACCGGCGCTATCACCGCCCTCGCCGCTGCCCCAGCCGATGAGGTCTTCCTGAGTTACATCACCAACTTCGGCTTCATGCTCCTCGTCTTCTCCACCAACGTCTCGGTCATCCTCCTCCGGCGCAAGTACCCTGACCACGAACGCCCCTTCCGCACCCCCTGGTATCCCGTCACCCCGATCCTGGGCTGCCTGGGCATCATCGTGGTCGAGGTGTTCACCGAGCCCCGCGCGCTGGTTGTCGGTCTCGCGCTGATCGGAGTCGGGGCGGTCGTCTACCTCCTTCGCCGACCGGTGGGCCGGGCGGTGGAGGTCGCTGTCCAGACGCTGGAAGTCGCCCGACACGAGATCCTGGTCCCCCTCGCCAACCCCCTCAGCGCCAGGGGGCTGCTCCGCCTGGCCGTCATCCTGGGACACGTGCGGGAGTCGGCCACGCTGGTCGCGCTCTCGGTCGCCAAAATCCCCGTCACCACCCCGCTGGAACTGGCCCAGGAGGTGCTGGAAAGGGAGGAGAACGGACGGAAAGCGTTGCTCCGGCAAGCGGCGGACTACGCCCACGAGCAGGGGGTGCCGATCCGCACCCTTCTGCGCGCGGCGCGTTCCATCTCTTCAGGTATCCTGGGAGTGGCCGAGGCACGGCCTGGCGTGGGGTTGATTCTGATGGGCTGGCGCGGTCAACTCTCCACGCACCGGGTGATAGGAAGCGTGGTCAAGGACGTGGTCTCCGGTGCTCGCTGCGACGTGGCCGTGTTGCGCGATCGCGGCGTGGCCGAACGTCCCATTCGACGGGTGCTCGTGCCCGTAGGGGGCGGCCCCCACGCCCGCCTCGCCCTCCGGCTGGCGTGGGATATCACCCGTGCCGAAGGAGGCTCCCTCACCGCCCTCCGCATCCTCCCCGACGAAGAGGAGATAGAGATGGAAGTGGAGATGGAGGTCCTCCGCCAGACGGTCGAAGATGTGCTGGGAGAAGATGTCCAAAAGGTTGTCTGTACCCTGAAACGGGCGCCCTCCGTCGTTCAGGGCATCCTGGTGGAGGCAACGGAAGGGGAGTACGACCTGGTCATCATTGGTGCCTCGGAGGAGTGGTTCCTGCGGACCCTTCTCTTCGGCTCCATTCCAGACCAGGTGGCTGAGGGGGTTCCCTGTTCCGTGCTGATGGTGCGGAAGTATGAACCCCCAGCCGTCTCCTGGCTGCGGAGGCTGGTGAAGAAAACGCCACAGAGGCACAGAGAGCCCTCTGGAAAGTCTCAGGAGCCCGGATCCTGGTGATCAGTTCAACGGAGAATGTAGGCGTATGAGGAAGAACAGCAGGTCGATTGGGTGTTTGTTCTTGCTGACGGTGTCGGCCATTCTACTGGTCGGAGCCCTCCCCCAGCCCACGTGGGCCGCCGAGGGGGCTGCACTCGCCGGACGGGTGGTCGACTTCCAGCAGCAGCCGGTGAGGCGTGCGCGGATCGCCCTGTACCTCAACGGGGAGGAGGAGCCCTACGTCGAGGGGGAGAGCCAGCGGGATGGTACGTTCGTCCTGGACCTCCCCGACGAACCGGTGGACGCTGTGCGGCTGGAGATCAGCCATCCCCATTTCCGGACCGCCACCTGGAAGGCGACGTGGGCGGACCTGGAGCGGCTCAACGACGGCTCCGCCGTCCGCCTGCCGGACATCGTCCTCGAGCGCCAACTGACGGTAGGCTTCTGGATCGCCACGCTCACCTTTCTCGCCGTCCTCCTCTTCATCGCCACGGAGCGACTGCACAGCACGATGGCCGCCCTCCTGGGCACGGCGGTCATTCTGGGGATCAGCCTCGTAGGGAGGCCGATCAACGAGCAGTTGTTCATCATCGACTTCGAGCAGGCCATCGAGTATGTGGACTTCAACGTCGTCTTCC
Organism: Thermoflexia bacterium; assembly: GCA_011192125.1. Taxonomy (GTDB): domain Bacteria; phylum Chloroflexota; class Anaerolineae; order B4-G1; family DUEL01; genus DUEL01. The sequence goes on along the minus strand of DUEL01000102.1, from coordinate 5,856 downwards.
TGGTGATGGGGATGATGATCGTCATCGGCGTCATCGAGGAGACCGGCATCTTCCAGTGGATGGCCTACCAGGCCTACCGGCTCTCCCAGGGCCGCGTCTGGCTGCTGGTGGCCTCCCTGATGCTCTTGACCTCGGTGGCGTCGGCGCTCCTGGACAACGTGACGACGATGCTGTTGGTGGCCCCCATCACCCTCCAGATCGCCCTCACGCTGGGGATCGACCCGCTGGCGCTGCTGATGCCGGAGGTGCTGGCCTCCAACGTGGGCGGCATCAGCACCCTCATCGGCACGCCGACCAACATCCTCATCGGCTCCTACGCCGACATCACCTTCAACGACTTCCTGGTCAACCTGACCCCCGGCGTGCTCCTGGCCCAGGTCGCGCTGACCGTCTACGTGCTCCTCGTCTATCGAAAGCAGTACCGGGCCGCCAGCGCGGCCGCCTCCCCGGCCCTGCTGGCCCAATTGGAGGAGAACGCCCGCATCACCCAGCCGGACAAACTGCGCAAGGCGGGCAGTGTCTTCCTCGGCATCATCGTCCTCTTCATCCTCGGCGAACAGTTCCACCTGGTCCCCGCCGTCACCGCCATCCTCGGCGCGGTGGCGATGCTGCTGGTGGTTCGGGCGGACATCGAACAGATGCTCCGGGTGGTGGACTGGACCACGCTGATGTTCTTCATCGCCCTCTTCATCGTGGTCGGGGCGGTTCAGGAAGTAGGGCTGATCAGTTACATCGCCGCCGGGATCCGGCTTCTGGTGGGGGACAACCTGATAGCGGCGACCCTGGTGGTGGTGTGGGCCGGGGCGATCCTCTCCGGCGTCATCGCCAACATCCCCTTCACCGCCGCGATGCTGCCGGTGGTGGGGTTCCTGACCCGAAGCCTCCCCGGGGCGTCCAACAAGGTGCTCTTTTATAGCCTCTCCATCGGCGCGGCGATGGGGGGGAACAGTTCGTTGATCGGCGCGTCGGCCAACATCGTGACCGCCGGGATCGCCGAGCGGGCGGGCTACCCCATCACGTACCGGACCTTCCTGAAGATCGGCCTGCCGGCGATGGCGATCACCGTGACCGTGGGTACAGCCTGGCTCTTTATCCACTTCTAGGGGGTGCTGGATGGGAAAGATCCTGTGCGCGACGCGGGGTGGGGAGGCCAGTTACCGCACCCAGGACGCAGCCATCGCGCTGGCGCGGGAGCGGGGGGATTCCCTCATCTTCCTCTACGTGGTGGACACCCACTTCCTCGACCGGACGGAGCGGGCGGTCCGGCCCGACGTGGTGGCGGAGGAGATGGCCCGGATGGGGCAGTTCCTCCTGACGATGGCCCAGGAACGCGCCCAGGCCCAGGGGGTTCAGGCCGAGGTGCGCATCCGCCGCGGGGAGGTGCTGGAGGAACTGAAGGCCGCCGCCCGTGAGGAGGGAGCCGACCTGGTGATCCTGGGTCGCCCTGGCGAGGAGGAGAGCGCGTTCCGCCAGGTCGACCTGGAGGCCGTCGCCCGTGAGATCGAGGAGGAGACCGGCGTGGAAACCCGTATCGTCTAACCCTGTACCCCGCATTGTATCTTGCCTCCTGCGTCCTGCTCGTGTTTTTCCCAAACCTTGCTATAATTCCCCCGGGAGGTGGCTATGCGTCTGACCCGAGAGGAAGTCGACCACATCGCGGAACTGGCGAAACTGGCTCTCACCGAGGAGGAGAAAGAGCGGTTTGCCGAGCAACTCTCCGCCGTCCTGGAGTACGCCGCCCGTCTGCAGGAGTTGGATACGGAGGCCATCCCGCCGACGGCGACGGTCCTTCCCCTGCGCAACGTGATGCGGCCCGACGAGCCCCGCCCTCCCACGCCCAGGGAGGACATCCTCGCCAACGCGCCCGCCGCCGAGGAGGGATGCTTCCTCGTCCAGGCGGTGTGGGGCGTGGAGCCGGAGCCGGAGGTGGAGCCGTGAACCTCTACGAGCTGACCATCCACGAGGCGCGTAGGCTGCTGGACGCGGGAGAGGTCTCGGCAGAGGAACTGACCGAGGCGGTCCTGGCCCGCATCCTGGAGGTCGACAACGACGTCCAGGCCTACATCACCCTGATGCCGGAGGAGGCGCTGGAGCAGGCACGGGCGATCGATGCTGGAGGGGGGTCAGGAGCGCCCCTGCGGGGCATCCCCCTGGCCGTCAAGGACGTCCTCTGCACCGCCGGCGTCCCCACCACCTGCGGCTCCCGCATCCTAGAGAACTTCATCCCTCCCTACGACGCCACCGTCGTCGCCCGGCTCAGGGCGGCCGGGGCGATCATCATCGGCAAGACCAACACCGACGAGTTCGCGATGGGCTCCTCCACGGAGAACTCCGCCTTCTTCCCCACCCACAACCCGTGGGATCTGAGCCGCGTGCCCGGGGGGTCGAGCGGGGGGAGCGCGGCCGCCGTCGCCGCGGGGGAGTGCCTGGGCGCGCTGGGGACCGACACCGGCGGCTCCGTCCGCCAGCCCGCCGCCCTCTGCGGCGTCGTCGGCCTGAAGCCCACCTACGGCCGCGTCAGCCGGTACGGTCTGGTGGCCTTCGCCTCCTCGCTGGATCAGGTGGGCGTGCTGACCAAGGATGTCACCGATGCAGCGATCGTGCTGGGGGTCATCGCCGGGCACGACCCGATGGACTCCACCTCGGTGGATGCTCCCGTCCCGGATTACACCGCCGCCCTCACCGGCGACATCCGTGGGATGCGGGTCGGCGTGCCGAAGGAGTACTTCATTGAGGGGATGCAGCCGGAGGTGGAGGAGGCCGTCCGCGCCGCCGTCGACCAACTGGCCGACCTGGGGGCGGAGGTCGTCGAGGTCAGCCTCCCCCACACCGACTACGCCCTGCCGGTCTATTACCTCATCGCCCCGGCGGAGGCCAGCGCCAACCTGGCCCGCTACGACGGGGTCCGGTACGGCCTGCGCGTGCAGGGAACCGACCTGGAGGAGACCTACAAGGCCACCCGCGGCCGGGGGTTCGGCCCGGAAGTGAAGCGGCGCATCATGCTGGGCACCTATGCACTGAGCGCGGGCTATTACGACGCCTACTACCTCAAGGCCCAGAAGGTGCGCACGCTGATCAAGCAGGACTTCGACCGCGCCTTCGAGCAGGTGGACGTCATCGTCGCCCCCACCACGCCGACCACCGCCTTCCGGCTCGGCGAGAAGGTGGACGACCCGCTCCAGATGTACCTGTCGGACGTCTTCACCCTCTCGATGAACCTGGCGGGGATCTGCGGCCTGAGCCTCCCCTGCGGCTTCGACCGCCAGGGGCTTCCCATCGGGATGCAGGTCATCGGCCCCGCCTTTGGGGAGGAGACGGTACTGCGCGTGGCCTACGCCTACGAGCAGGCGACCGAATGGCATAAGAGGAGATGCGGCTTATAAAACCGCAGAGACGCGGAGGACACCGAGAGTAGGAGTCGTAGTTCCTCCGCGCTCTCTGCGTCTCGGCGGCAAAAAACCATACGATGAGGAGCGGAGATGAAGGGCATCATCACCATCGCCGGATACGGAACCCGCTTTCTACCCGCGTCCAAAGCGGTCCCCAAGGAGATGTTCCCCATCGCTGGGGTGCCGCTGATCCAGTACCACGTGGAAATGCTGGCGGCGGCGGGCATCGACGAGATCATCGTCGTCGTGCGGGGTACCAGCGAGGTGGTCCAGCGCCACTTCGCCCCCGCGCCGGACCTGGAGCGCCACCTGGAGGCCCAGGGGAAGCACGCACTGCTGGAGGAGGTCCGACGCATCTCCCGGTTGGCGGACGTCGTCTTCGTCCGGCAGCCGGAGACCCTCCCCTACGGCAACGCCTCGCCGGCCCTCGCCGCCCGCCCCTGGCTCACCCCCGGCGAGCCGTTCTACTATATGTTCGGCGACGACATCATCCTGGCCGACCCGTCCCCCGCCCAGCAACTCCTATCTGCCTTCCGTGAGCATCAACCCGCCGCCGTCGTCGCCACCCGCTGGGTACCCGACGAGGAGATCCACCTCTACGGCTCCATCGCCTTCAAGCCGGGGTCGGATCACCAGATCGAGCGGATCGTCGAGAAGCCCGCGCCGGGCACCGCCCCCTCCAACTGGGTCCAGATCGGCCAGTTCATCTTCACGCCGGAACTGTTCGAGGTGCTGGAGACGCTGGAGACCGGGAAGGGGGGCGAACTATGGCTGGCCGACGGGATCGACCGGCTGGCCCGCCGCTCCAAAGTGGTCGCTCAACCCATCGACGGCCTGTGGCTCCCCGCGGGCGACCCCCTGCGCCACCTGAAGGCCTGCATCGAGGTCAGCCTGCGTCGGGAGGATCTGCGGGACGACCTGCTCGTCTACCTGCGCGAGGTTGTCCAGAGGGAAAGCGATTGACAGGGCATCGACCCAGTTCCGCCACAGAGGCACGGAGAGCACTGAGTCTTCTCCGCCAAGGGAATCCTCTGCGTCCTCCGTGTCTCCGTGGTGAAAGACCTCAGAAACTCCGCGCTCTCTGCGCCTCTGCGGTGAAAGCGTTAGTTTCCCCGTGTCAGACCAAGGAGTGAGCGATGAACCGAGTACGCAACTTCGTCAGCCAACGCATCGCGTCCGTTCCCCCCTCCGGCATCCGCCGCTTCTTCGACATCGCGGCGACGATGGAGGACGTCATCAGCCTGGGGATCGGCGAGCCGGACTTCACCACGCCGGAGCCGATCGTGCAGGCGGGCATCGAGGCCCTGAAGCGGGGGGAGACCCATTACACCTCCAACTCCGGCCTGATGGAACTCCGTCGGGCGATCGCCGAACACCTGGATCGACTGTACGGGCAGACCTACAACCCCGCCAGCGAGATCCTGATCACCGTGGGGGTCTCCGAGGCCCTCTACCTGGCCTGTACAGCGATCCTCGATCCGGGCGACGAGGTGATCATCCCCGAGCCCTGCTTCGTCTCCTACGCACCGGAGGTCACCTTCGCCGGGGGCGTGCCGGTGATGGTGCCGACCCGGGCGGAGGACGGCTGGCAGGTGACGGCGGAGGCGATCGAGGAGGCAGTCACCGAACGGACCAAGGCCATCCTCCTGGGGTATCCCAACAACCCGACCGGCGCGGTGATGAGTCGGGAGCGGCTCAACGAGATCGCCGCCGTCGTCAAGCGACACGACCTCCTCGTCATCTCCGACGAACTGTACGACCGACTCGTCTACGACACCGAGCACGTCTGCTTCCCCAGCCTGCCGGGGATGTACAGCCGGACCATCCTCCTGATGGGCTTCTCCAAGGCCTACGCGATGACCGGCTGGCGGATCGGCTACGCCGCCGCCCCGGCGGAGATCCTGGGGATGATGCGCAAGGTCCACCAGTACACGATCATGTGCGCCCCCACCGTCGCCCAGTACGCCGCGTTGGCCGCGCTGAAGGAGGGAGAGCCCTACGTGCAGGAGATGCGGGCCGAGTACGACCGACGACGCCGCCTCATCGTCTCCGGCCTCAACGAGATCGGGCTGACCTGCACCGAGCCACAGGGGGCCTTCTACGCCTTCCCCTCCATCGCCGTCACCGGGATGGACGAGAACGAGTTCGCCGAGCGGCTGCTCCAGGAGGAGCACGTGGCCGTCGTCCCGGGCAGCGCGTTCGGCGAGGCCGGGAAGGGGTACGTCCGCTGCTCCTACGCCACCGCCTACGAGCAGATCGAGGAAGCGCTGGAGCGGATGTACCGGTTCGTGAAGCGACACAGTTGATGGAGAGATAACCACGGGGATACGGAGGGCACAGGGGCTTAAAGGTTAGAGAGGTCTCTGTGTCCTCTGTGCCTCTGTGGCAGGTCGATCGGAGGAGGGATGGGAGGAGGAGAACGAAGCAAGTGGTTCATCGCCGCCGCGATGGTGCTGGTGGGATCGTT
>DUEL01000101.1 GCA_011192125.1 Thermoflexia bacterium | reverse complement strand
CGTCGTCCAGAACCAGGTCGATCTGCAGGCGGGGCGGATCGACTACGCCGTAGCGCAGATGCCGCCGCACGAGCCGGTCAGCGGAGGTGGGCCACTGGCGACGGTCGTGCTGCGGGCGAGGGGAGAGGGGGAGGGAGCGGTGGTCCTGCAAACGGTCCTCCTCGCCGACTCCAGCGGGAACGCGATCCCGACCGAGGTGGCGGTCGACCGGGTCGCGGTGGTGGTGGGGAGCCCCACCGCCCGCTCCTGTCCCCCTGCGGGTGCACTGTTCCTGAGCGCGCTTGGGCTGGGCCTGATCGTGAGGTCGAAGCGGGTCGGTTCTGATGGACGACCGACGCTTGTCCAAGTGGACGAAGCCGAGTAGACTGGTGCAGTACATATCCAGTTGAGTCAACCACCGGGGAGGTATGCAATGGAGAAGGGAAGGGGATTGCCGGTCCTCCGGAGCTTATGTTTGCCTGTCGTGCTGCTTTTGCTGATGCTCGCTGTGCCGGTGTTCGCCCAGGACGGAGGCACGCGAGTCCACTTCGACCCGGCAGCGGCGACGGTCGGGGAGGGGGAGACCGTCACCGTGGACGTCGTGGTGGAGGATGTCTCCAACCTGCAGGGGGTCGAAGTGCATATGGTGTTCGATCCCTCGGTGCTGGAGGTGGTGGACGCCGATGCCGGGATGGACGGGGTGCAGGTAGCGCTGGGGCCGTTCCTCAGTCCAGATTTCGTCGCCCAGAACGTGGTCGATCAGGGAACCGGTCGCATCGACTTTGCCTATAGCCAGATGGGCAACACGCCGGTCAGCGGGAGCGGGGTGATCGGTTCGATCATATTCCGAGCGACGGCCTCCGGCGTCTCACCGCTGAGTTTCATCGATGTCCTGCTGGCCGACGTGGGGGGCAACCAGATCGCGGCCACGACGGAGAACGGGCAGGTGACGGTGGAGACGCCCACGCCGACGGCGACCCCCACGCCGACAGAGACGCCGACGCCCACCGAGACGCCCACGCCGACGACGGGCGCGGTGCTCTCTCTGGTGCCCTCCTCCTCCTCGGCGGCGGTGGGGGATCGGGTGGAGGTGACGCTCCACCTCGCCAACGCGTCCAACCTGTACGGGGTGGAGGTCCATATCACGTATGGAACCGGCCTCAACTGGGTCGGTTACGGGGGGCAAGGATGCATCACCGACGTGGTCGTGGGGCCATCGGAGGAGGATCACGGCGTTCAGTACGCGGCGAGCCTTCAGGCCCCCAGTTCCCCCTTTGAGGGGGAGTGCGATCTGATCACGTTCACCTTCGTCGGGACCGAGCCCGGCACGTACGCCGTGGAGATCAGCAGCGCACTCCTATCCGATCCCGACGGCAACCCGTTGGAGGTGACGACCCAGGGCGCGACCGTCGAGGTGGTCGAGCTGACGGAGACGCCGACGCCGACAGCGACGCCGACACCGCCGCCTGGAGAATGTGCGGACATCCTCGGGTATCACGAGGTCCGGTGGGGGGAGACCCTGTACGCTATCGGTCGGGCCTACGGCGTTCGCCCCGATGCGATCGCCCTCTGCAACGGCATCATCAATCCCAATCTGATCTACGCTGGCAGCACCCTGGCGATCCCCAACGTGCCCTGGTCCCCCATCCCGCCTGGACCGGTGGCCATACCGCAGATCGGGCGAGGCCAGGGCCTTGCCTGCCGGTACTACCACACGGTCCGTTGGGGAGAGAACCTGTTCCGCATCTCGCTCCGGTATGGGGTGAGCATGTGGACGATCGCCGAGGCCAACCGCATCTACAACCTGCACTACATCTGGGCCGGTCAGGTGTTGTGCATCCCGTAGCGCGGTCGGGAAGTGATCGGCAACCGATCGTGACGGCAGGGGCAGG
>DUEL01000100.1 GCA_011192125.1 Thermoflexia bacterium | reverse complement strand
GGAAGGGACCTCCAGGGCAGTCCAATTGCCCGGAGGGGATGCAAGGAGGTTGAACTCGAGAAAGTGTCTATCGTCTACACCCACCGGAAGCACCATCAAATTTACACCACTTGACAAGACGCTAACTGAAAAGGTGACAGATCGGTCGAAGACACGTATGGACAACAACAGAGAGAAGTTGATTTCCTTCCCTACCAACCTGTACCGGCGGCTGGAGAAAGCCTGGAACGACCAGCCTGTGCGGACGAAGATGCTGGTCATTATGGGAACCGCCCTCGCCATCATCGGCGGGATCTTCGCGTACCTCGGCATCAGCGCCGTAACCAGCAGCACCCAACAGGCCCTCCAGGAGCGAGTCGTGATCGCCCAGTTGGCAGCGTCCCACCTCGATTCGACCATCGACCACATCCGGGCGATGATGGAGGGCGCGGCGGAACGCATCGACCTGGAGGAGGCCACAAAACACGACGTTCCCAAAGGGAGCGATCTGACGGAGGTCTTTGTCGAACTGAGCAGCATCGCTCAGCACGTTCTCCTCGTCGATCGGGAGGGATGCCTGCTCGACTCCTGGCCTCCCCTGGCGTCCCTCAGCGACTTCAGCATAGCGAGCCTTCCCTCCGTGCAGGAGACGCTTCGGACCGGACAGTTCCGAGCCTCTGGGATGGTCCCACTGGCGGAAGAGACGGGTGGATCGGTCCTCTTCAGCGTGCCCATCACAGACGAGCGGGGGGAGGTGACCGGAGCCCTGATCGTCGTCGTCGATGTCACCGGCGAGGAGTTCGGGGGCTTTCTTCAGCCCATTGTCACCTCGAGCGCAGGCTACGTCGACGTAGTCGACCGCCAGGGGGTAGTGCTCATCAGTTCCGAGCCGGATCGGCAGTTCCTGCGCACGGAACACAAGGGCACCCTGGCGGAGATGGTGCGGAGTTCGGGACCGCTGGTGGGAAGGTGCCACGACTGTCACCAGTCGATCCAGGGCTCGAAACCGGTGCCTGAGGTGATCGCCTTCGCCCCGCTGGATCGCGCGGAGTGGGGCGTGCTCATTCGGCAGAGCCAGGAGGAATCCCTCGCGCCGGTGCGCAGGCTGGAGTTCCGCCTCGCCGTCGCCGCTGTGGCGGTGCTGGGGGTCTCCCTGGTTCTGGCCTCGCTGACCGCCCACTCCATCCTGCAGCCGCTCCAGCGGGTCACCGAGGCCGCCGAACGCATCGCCGAGGGGGACCTGGAGAGCAGCCTGCACGTCGAGCGGAACGACGAGTTTGGAAGGTTGCTCCGCACGCTGGACGTCATGCGAGGCCGCCTGAGGGATTACGTGCGGCAGATCCAATCCCACAGCGAGGAACTGGAGCGAAAGGTCGAGGAGCGGACCGCAGCGCTCAAAGCGGCCCAGGTCCGCGCGCTCAAGGCGAGGGACTACCTACAGTCGGTCATCGACGGACTGGAAGACCGTCTCGTCGTCGTGGATCGGTCCTTCCGCATCCAGTTAGCCAACGCCGCCGTCAGGAGGCGTTGGACCGACGGCTCGCCGATCGGCGAGCACTGCTGGGCGGTCAACCACGACGGGATTCCCTGCCCATCGACCGACTGCCAATGTCCCGTGGCGATGGCTTTTGAGACGAAACAGGCCGCCCGCGTCCTGCACGTCCATCCCAACGGAGAAGGGGGAGAGAGATACGTCAGCATCATCGCCTCACCGCTGTGCGACGAACTGGGCGAGGTCCGCGAGGTCGTCGAGTTGATGCGGGACGTTACAGAGGAGAAGCAACTCGAGGAACAGAAGGAGATGCTGTTGCACAAAGTCATCGTAGCACAGGAGGAGGAACGAAGACGGTTGGCCCGTGAGCTACACGACGAGACCGGTCAGGCCCTTGGAGCCCTGGTCATCAAATCCGGCGCGCTGGAGCGGTCGGTTCCGCCCGAGATGGACGAACTACGCACCGGTCTGGCGGAGCTGCGCGGGCTGGCCGCGGCTACCTTGCGCAGCCTGCGGGGGCTCATTCACGACCTGCGGCCGGAGATCCTGGACGACCTGGGACTGGAGGCGGCCATCCGTGAACTGGCCCAGGAACGGCTGGACGAGACGGGGGTCCGCAGCGAGGTGAGGATTGAGAGCGTGGGAAAACTCCCGCCGCAATCCGAGGTCATGCTGTTCCGGCTCATCCAGGAGGCCGTCACCAACATCGCACGCCACGCCGAGGCCACCCACGCCACCATCGAGGTCCACGGGACGGAGGAAAGGTTGCTCGTGACCGTCGAGGACGACGGGGTCGGTTTCGATCCGCGGCGGACGATGCAGGACAGGGAGTGCTGGGGGCTGCGTGGGATGGTGGAACGCGCCGCCCTGCTCGGGGGCGTTTTGCACATCGAATCACGCCCCGGGGAAGGGACGCGCATCCGGATAGAGATCCCCCTAGGAGGTCCACGGTGAGCGTGATCCGCGTGTTGATCGTCGACGACCACGGCATCATCCGGGCCGGCCTTCGCTCCCTGCTGAACCAGTACGAAGACATCCAGGTCGTAGGCGAGGCAGCGGACGGATGGGAGGCCATCGAACTGGCGACCCGGCTGCGGCCAGACGTGGTTCTGATGGACATCGCTATGCCCAGGCTGCGAGGGATCGAAGCCACCGCCGAAATCCGCCAGCGACTCCCCGAAACCCACGTACTCGCCCTGACCGTTCACGACCGGAAGGAATACTTCTTCGCCATCCTCAAGGCCGGGGGATCGGGCTATGTCCTCAAAGAGAGCGAGCCGGAAGAGCTACTCGCCGCCATCCGTGCGGTGTACCAGGGCGACGTGTACCTCTCCCCCGGAATCGCCCGCTCCGTCTTCAGCGCCTATCTGAATGGAGGTGACGAGGAAGCGGCAGACCGGTACGAAAGCCTCACCCTGCGCGAACGGGAGGTGTTCCAGTTGGTCGCGGAGGGCAGAACCACCCGCGAGATCGCCGAGATCCTCCACCTAAGCGTCAAAACGGTCGAGAAGCACCGCTCCAGCGTGATGAGGAAACTGAGGCTGCAGAACCTGGCCGACCTGATGAAATACGCCATCCGTAAGGGGATCGTTCAAGCGTAACCGCAAATGGGGGTTTTCCCCCATCCGTAATGGGGGAACCCCCTGACGACAATTCCCCCCCACGTGTGTTAAACTGAGCGGCGGCAGGGGTGTTACCCTGCCGCCAAACTTTTGTGCGGAGGTCTGACGGTATGGCTGACGAGAAACGGCTGAAAACGGTGTCGAGAAGGGACTTTCTGACGGGGGCTGGTATCCTGATCGCTGGCGGCACCCTCGGGCTCGTGGGGTGCGGCCCGAAGCAGGAGCCAGCGGAAGCCGCCCTGGAGATCCCCGCCTGGCCCTGGCCTTACGTCAAACTCGATCCAGAGGACGTTCGGAAGCGGGCGCACAAGGGCTACTACGAGGGCGCTTGAATGTACGGTGCCTTCAGCGCAGTAGTTACTGCGCTCAAGGACGCTGTGGGCAGCCCCTACGACCTCATTCCTCTGGACATGATGCGCTACGGCGAGGGGGGGATGGCCGGGTACGGCTCTCTGTGCGGCGCGATCAACGGGGCCTCCGCGGCCATCACGCTGGTGGCCGGGGAGGAACACTACAAGAAACTGGTCACCGAACTCCTCACCTGGTACACCCAGACCCCCCTGCCCACGGAGATCAGCAACCAGTACGCTGTAAACCACGAGTTCCTGGTCGACGAACTGAAGACGGACGAACCGCTTCCCCAGAGCGTCAGCGGCTCCACGCTGTGCCACGTCTCCGTCACCAAGTGGTGCCTGGCGTCGGGGTACGCCTCCGGCTCGAAGGAGCGGAGCGAGCGGTGTGGCCGCCTCACCGGCGACGTGGCCGCCAAGGCGGTGGAACTCCTCAACCTGCTGGCCGACAACGCGTTCGAGTCCGCTCTCTCCCTGTCGGAGGAGGCGGAGACCTGCCGGGCGTGCCACAAGAAGGGAGACGACTTCGACGCAGGGCAGTTCACCCGCGGCAAGGAGAACTGCTTGAACTGCCACGAGAATCCCCACAAGTAGTTCTCAAGGCGGAGCAACCTGGAAATGTAGAAAGGCCGCTGCCGAGTCGGCAGCGGCCTTTCTCTTCCGTGATCAGTAACTGGAGCGTATCACCAGCGGTAGGTACAGACTGTATCCCCCGACGATGAAGACCGCCGAGTCCTCAGACACCCCCCCGGCGGTGTCCGAGAGGACCGCAGTATTGCGCACGGCAAGGGGGCCAGAGGCGAGGACCTGCGCCGAGAAGGTCAGCGTGACCGGCTGACCGGCCGCCGGGGTGCCCGTCCAGACCAGCCGCCGGGCACGATCGTCGTAGGAGGCTTGGCCGACCCCGTCGAGGTGGACGATTCCGGTGAAGGCGACCTCAGCGGGCAGATCGTCGGTGAGCGTCAGCGGGCGGCCGCTGCCCAGGAGGCGGATCGTGTAGGTCACGGTCTCCCCCTCGGAAGAGATGGTGGGCCGGACCCCCTTCTCGACCGAGGCCATCGGCTCGCCCCAGACCACCCTCAGCGTGGGGCGGGCGTCGGTGTAGGCGGGCGCAGAGTCGGACGAGAGCAGGTACTTGCTACTGTGCTGGTTGACATCGGCGGTGTAGAGGGCAATGTTCAACGGCACGCCCGCTTTGTAGGCCTCCGCCACCGCCTGCGTGGCATCCCACGTATAGGGAATCCCCGGCAGGCCTGGGTTGTTCTCCGGCGTAATCACGTTCACCCACACCGCGGTGAGGTTCTCCCGCGCCAGCGGTGCGTTGTTCCAGGTGAGCGTGTCCTCCTCCCAGTTTCCGTCTACGGTGAAGAGCCAGATCAGCGACGGCTGCGCTTCATCCCAGCGAGCATTGCTCCAGTGGTGAATGGTCAAGGTCGCCGAAACGATCTCTTTGCCCGGGGGGATCGGGGCGAGATCGAAGCGGAGATAGGACTTGCTGAAACAGGGGAAGTCGGTGATCCACTCCTGGTTCTCGACGAAGAGATTGGGATCGGAACCGTGATTGTCCGCATCCGGATCCCCTTCGTGCCCACCGCTGCAGGTTCCGCCGCCGCCAACCCAGGCGTCTTCGACGACGCCCTCCCCCAACCCCCGGCGGATGACGGTCGTCCCCTGAGAGTAAAGCGGCTGAGACGGCTCGTAGGCCGCCAGCCCGAATGCCAGTTCCCCCCACGTGGAGGGACGGCCGGGGTCCAGCGTCTCGGGCCAGGACTCCACAGGGGCCACCCCAGAGGACGGCGCGTCGTCCCGGTCGAAAAGGCGTACCCCCAGCCGCCAGACGGTTCCCTCGGGTGGGGGGCCAGAGAGGCCCAACGTCTCCCACGGGATATAGATCTTGGCCCACCAGCCATAGTCGAAGGTGTTCTCATTGTTGTTATGCGGCGGGTTCCCCACCCACTGAGCCCAAGTCGCTTTGGTCCAATTCCCATCCCACGCAAAATCCCACCCGGAGCCATCGCCTCGGGCATCCCGCATATAGGCGGTCCCATCGCCGCACTGGTAGAGACAGAGGCCGACCAGAAAGAGATAGTCATCGGGCTGGGGAACTGCGGCCCCGTCCCCCCCCGTGTCGAGATAGATAGCGACGGCGTCGTACTGGGTCAGGTCAGTAGAAGAGGAGGCGGGCAAGGGATACCACAGGTAGTAGTCCTCGACGTTGGGATAGACCGCCAGGAAGTCCTGAGTGTAGGCGACGCGGACGTCGACGTAGTTCTGACCGGGGATGACGTCCGGCAGGTCCACCCGGCCGAACCAGAAGATCCCGCTTTCCGCCCAACGGACCACGTCGTCGAAGCGGGGGGCGTAGACGCGACGGACAGGGGGAAGCGAGCCCGCGTCGACCGGCGCGGTCGACACCAAGACGGCAAGAAGCGCGAGTGGGGCTAAATAACGGCGCAGACGCATCATGGCCCTGTCCCTCTTACCACCAACGGCAGGTGGACGAAGAGCGGATTGGCGATCACCGTGGCCGAGCGGGTGTAGGTTCCATACGGCCCAGCGTCGATCTCCATCTGATTGAGGAGCGCCTTCCGCTGGTCCGTCGTCACCGCTACGCTGTAGGAGATGACCACCTTAGCGGTCGCCGAGAGCACCCCACTCCATCGCAGTTGACCGCCTGCACAGGTAGGCTGGTCTCCCAGGGAAGCATCACAGAGCCCGCCATCAAACACCATCCCGGACGGGAGGACATCGGTCACGGTGATCGGTGTCGCCAGCGGGCCTCCGGTGTTGCGGATCGTGAGCGTATAGGTCACCCGATCCCCCTGATAGACAGCGACGTGAGAGGCCGTCTTGGAAGAAGCGGAGAGGTCGGGAACGGTCTGGTACCAGGAAATCGTGTCGAACGGGGGCACCGTGAAGCGGAGGTCGAAGCCATCGGAGCGGAACGTGGAGGAGGAGACAGCCGGATCGGCCTGAATCTGGGAGACCAACCAGGCCGAGGCCGGAACCGGCACGGTCAGATCGAAGGTTGTGGCCTCTCCCGTGGGGTTGTAGAAAGCCAGGGAGGCGACCTTCCCTCCGACCACCTGGTAGAGCAGGTGACCGGGGTTATTGCTGGCGTGACCGGCGGCGTCGGAGGTCGCCTCGAAGAAAACAGCGCCGGTGATGCCGGTGGAGCCATCCCGGACGACGTGGGCGGCCGAGGTGCGGGCAAGCACCTCCACATCCGGCGCGGCGGCGTAGGCCTGCGTCTCGGCGACGCTCGCGCGGGGGAGGTAGATGAGGGTGTAAGCCGCCCCCTGGGGGCGCACCCCGTGGGGGATGTAGAGCCGCCGCCAGGGCGGATCCTTGGAGAAGGTGAGCAGTTCGCTCTCCCACGCCGGTCGGTCGGGCATCACCACACCGATCGTCCCTTCGTGCAGCCACCCCGTCCCGCTGCGCACCGTATGCGTCTCGTCGCGGAAGGTATGGATATAGGTACGCGCCTCGCGTCCGTCGTCACTGCGGATGTCGCTCCCCACGCAGGCGATCTCGGTGTCGAAGAAGAAGCAGGATGCGTGGGCATCGATCCAGGTGCTACTGCTCTCCATAACGTGGAGCGATATCCCCGCCGCCGCATAATCGCCGAAGACCACACCCCCAGCCATCGGACTCTGGTCGCGCAGCCAATAGCTGTAGGGATCTCCTTCAACAGCGGTCACCGCACCGTAGAGTTGGGTCGCCACGTGGTCCATATCCGTGTAGTCGGTGTAGTTCTCGTCCGTCAGAATAGTGAGGTTGCCATCGTGGGCCCGGTTGGCGTTACCCATCGGGTTGAGCACGCTCCGCATCCCGAAGGTAGCAAACCACCCCTGGCGACGGACCACGAGGAACTCGCTGTACGGGTAGTAGCGAGCGCCCTGGGGCGGGTCGGCCGCCTGGCTCAGCAGCCCTTCGACGTGGTCCAGGAGCGGCTGAGCGATCAACGTATCGCCCGGCAGATGGAAGTTCCCAAACCAGGGGGAGGCGAAGCCCCAGTACCCCTGCCGCATGTTCAGGTCGCCGGGGTGTTCCTCCAGCCAGTCGGCCGCCACCCGGAGCAGTTCGTCGCGGTAGGCGACGCCCGCGGTGTTGAGCCGGAAGAGCACGCCCATAAACATCTCTCCGTGCTCCACCAGGTGCGGCCATCGCCCGCGCGTAGCGGGTGATTCGAGACCGTGGAACGAGTTCCACCGCAGCCACTCATAGAAGTAATTGTCCAAGTACTCGTTCACCTCTGGGGAAAGGCTATAGCACTCAGAGCCCTGGACCAGATAGGCGACGAACGAAAGGGTTTCAAAGAGATGATCGCCGTACAACTGATTGGGCGCACGGCCATGGTCCCAGAAGGTCTGATCCGGCTTGACGCCGTAGGAGGGAAGGCCTGGTTCATCCAAGTTCAGGTTGATCGCCGCCGTCCGATCGATCTCGTCCACCGCCCATTGGACAACAGGCGGGAGGCGGAAGTAGAGGCCGGTCAGGAGCGATACGGTCCGGAACCAGGCTCCGTTCGCCTCCTGGAGGGAGAACAGGTCGCCGCTGGGACTGTACTTGTTGTAGGGAGGCGCGCTGCTGGCGTTCCGCCCGCTCCATTGATTGAGCCAGATCAGCATATCCTCCAGCGCGTTGCGAGGCTCCGTGCTCAACCGATCCCCTACGGCGAAGAGGATGTCCACGATCCGGAAGGGGACGGAGACCTCCCACGACCACCAGTTGCCGGGGAAGCCGTTCTCGGGATAGAGGTTACCGTAGTCCCGCTCATAGAGGATGGCTGGCTCGATATGGTCGGTGATCAGGGAGGGATCGTGATAGTAGGGGGATCCGGGCGTGTGGTAGGCGATGGCCATTTGGTAGATGGTGTTCAAGCCGCCAGCGATGGCTCCGGTCTGGGGATCCTGCTGGGAGATCCGCCAGGCCAGATCCTGGTTCATCCGGGCCACCTTCTCCTGGACGGCCGGGTCGTTCCAGTCGACATACCGCAACTGGATGAGATCCTGGTATCGTTGGCGAAGGACCTCCAGACACGCCTTACCGGGATCCTCTACCGCCACGGTCCAGTACTGGGGAGGGTCGAACCCCTCGGCGTTGGCGCCCGGAAGGGTGACCGTGCCGGTCTCAACGTCCAGTTGTCGAAGAATGCTGGCATACTCATCTGAAGCCGCACGTGCTACGGACGGCGAGAACGCCAGCAAGTTCAGGACAGATACGAGGGCCAACACAACCGCGAACACTCGGCTCCACCCCATCTCCATTTCTCAAGCCTCCATATAGCAAAAAAATCCCCCTACCGTACGGTCGGGGGCAGAAACGGACCCTTTGGTCCAGTCAAACTGAAAAATGATCTCTCTAATGCGTCGGTATCTCTCCTTCCCGAACGGTCACGTCTGCCTAAACGGCAGGGCCATTCTAACAGACCGCGGGGCTGAAGTCAATGGTACTTCGGTCCTGTACCCTTCCAGAAAAAACCCGACGCCGGCGTGGCCGTCGGCGTCGGGTGAAGGAGCGCGAGGACGCGCGCTTTCAGGGGGTTTCGGAACCGGAGGGGGCGATGGGGGGAGCGGGGACGCTCTTGGTCGTCTCCGCCACCTCCCAAATGGTGTGCTTTCGCTTCCACAAACGGTAGTCCAGCATCCCCAGCAGGCGGGCCCACACCTCCAGAACGATCACCCCTGGTCCCCACAGGAAGTACCTCCAGTCCCGCTTGACACCGGGGCTGAACAGGAGGGTCCAGGCGATGCGGGCCACCTTCATCGTGGCGACGCGGTAGCCCAGGGTGTCCCGAACGTAGACGTGTCCGGCGTAGATCCGCCGACGCTGGCGCAGGAAGTCCTGCATCGTCTCCGGACCACGGTTGTAGACGATGGCATCGGGGACGTACCGGAGTTGGAACCCCTGTCCGCGGATGAGAGGCTCGATGCTGGCCTCATCCACAGCCGAGTCGGGGGGGATCCGCCGGAAGATGTTGCGGAAGGCGATCATCTCACCCATCTTGGGATACCGCAGTGAGAGTTGATGGTGAAGAGCCCACAGAAAGTGGGCTGCATAGCCCATAAAGGAGCGAGGATCGTTGGTCGGGACCGGATGCCCACCGGTCATCCCCACCCGTGGATCGCTGAACGGAGCCACCAACCGCTCGATGGCATCCGGGGCGGGGACGGTGTCGGCGTTGACCAGGACGATGATCTCCGCCTCGGTGCGCCGGAGGAGGAGGTTAAGGGCAGCCGACTTGCCCCGGCGTCGCCGCTGGGTGATGAGACGGACACGGGGCTCGGCGACTATATAGGAACGCACGATGTCCTCGGTACAGTCGGTGCAACCACTGGCGATGACGATGATCTCCACGATCTCGACATCGCGCAGTCGCTGGCTCAGAAGCGCGTCCAACATACGACCGATGTTGGCCTCTTCGTTATAGGCCATAGTCGCAACGCAACAATGCACCATACTCCTCTCCCTCGGCGCAGCCACGCTCACCGGTCGCGCGCGATCAACGGCAGGTAGACCCGGTAAGGGTATCGCTCCAGCACATCCAGCGTCCCCTGAGCCGACCAGGTCTGATACGTGCCGGTGACGATCCAGCGCCCCACAACCTCAGAGTGGTAGACGTTGCCGACCCAACCACCTCCGGCGCCACCTCCCACGGTAAAGACGGCATCGGCGGAGACATCAGCGATGAGGTTCTCAAACCGATCGGCGGTCCAGAGGGTGTAGGTAACAGGATCCCCGGCGAACACGGAGGTGTGGACAGGCTCGATGACGACGTGGTGGGTGATACCCGGAGTGACGGTCAGAACCGCCGTATCCACAACGGTGCCGTAGGTCGCGGTGACGGTCCAAACCCCCGCCTTCTGCGAGGTATAGACGTTCTGGCTCCACGTCCCTCCAGCCAGCGAGGAGATCTCGAAGGTGGTCGAGGTAGACACATCGCCAATGGGGTTGTCGAGCCCGTCGAAGGCCTCCACGGTGTAGGTCTGCGCCTCGCCGGCAGTGATCCCCACCTCCGAAGGCGAGAGGACGATGTAGGAGAGTGCAGCCGGGGTCACGGTGACCCGAGCGGTGTCGGTAGCGGAGGAGGCGTCGTCGTCGGTGACCCGCACGGTGACGGTGTAGACGCCGGTCGCCGTGCGGCTGAAGGGGGCTGTGACGCCTACCGCATCGCCGAAGAGGCCATCGTTATCCAGATCCCAGGTATAGGTCAGGGTGTCGGCGGAGCCGGGATCGTGGGAGGCGGCAGCCGTAAGGGTGACCGTATCACCTGCTGCGACGGTATAGGGCCCTCCGGCGTCGGCCACCGGCGGCGCGTTGAGGACCGAGACCTGATGGGTCGCCTCGGTGTAGGTATCGTCGTCGTAGACGCGGACACGCACCGTGTACATACCATCGTCCGGCCAAGCGTGGGAGGCCTGCGACGACGTCTGCGCATAGGGCGGGACGTCGTCGGGGTCGTTGAAATCGCCGTCGTTGTCCCAGTCGAAGGCGTAGGTGAGTGTGTCGCTCCCGGGATCGTCGGCGGAGACGGTGAGCGTGATCGGTGAGCCCTCGGCAGCAGGACCTGTGTCGGTGATCTCGAGGATGGTCGGCGCGACGTTGGTCACCGTCAGCACCGCCGTATCGGTCAGGCCGATGTACGTCCCCGTCACCGTCCACACGCCGTCCGCCGTCGCCGTGCACACATTCCCCGCGCATCCGCCGTCGGCTCCGGACTCGATGGTGAACGTCGTGTCGTTCGTTACATCCCCCAGTGAGTTGTCATAGGCGTCGAACGCCTCCGCACTGTACGCCTGGCCCCCACCTTCTAGAATCGTCGCCGCGCTGGGGGAGATCACAATGTGGTCCACCCCCGCCGCCCCGACGTCCACGCTGGCCGCGTCGGTGCTGGTCAGCCCTTGGGCATCCTCCGCCCGCACCGTCACCGTGTACGTCCCAGCCACCTGCCAAGTGTAGGTCACCGTGCTGCCACTCCCATCGTCAAACTGCCCATCATCGTCCAGATCCCACGTGTACGTGATCACCCCCCCACCAGGATCGGAACCGCTCGCCGTCAGCGTGATCACCTCTCCCGCCGCCCCGCTGTACGGACCACCCGCGTCCACCACCGGCGCCACGTTCGTCACCGTCACTACCTGCGTGTCGCTCCCTACCCCGCCGTCATCATCGGTAACCGTCAGAACCACCGTGTAAATGCCCGGCTCCGCATACGTGTGGCTCGGCGTCAGACTCCCACTCGCACTCCCCCCATCCCCAAACTCCCACTCCACCGTGTGCGTGTCATCCGTCCCCGGATCGGTAAAGGTGCCGGAAAAGCCCACCACCTCCCCCTCATCTACCACCCGGTCCGATCCGGCGTCCACCACCGGCGCCACGTTCGTCACCGTAACGACAGTGGTGTCCGTCACCACACCCCCATCCCCATCGCTCACCTGCACAACAATCGCGTGCACCCCGTCGTCATACCACGTGTATGTGTTGACGTCCTCCCCCGCATCGTTGAAATCCCCATCCTCGCTCCAGTCGTATGCGTAAG
>DUEL01000010.1 GCA_011192125.1 Thermoflexia bacterium | reverse complement strand
TCCTGCCCCGCTCTCACCCTGCCTCCGGCGGAGGGCTGCCCCCCCTCAGCGCTCGCCGGCCGTCGGCTGGTCGCCTTCTACGGGACCCCGCTGGGGCGCGGCCTGGGCATCCTCGGCCGGTACGACATCACGACTACCCTCTCCCTGCTCCAGGAGCAGGTCCAGGCGTACCGCGATCTGGACCCGTCGGTGGAGACCATCCCGGCCTTCCACATGGTCGTCGTCATCGCCGACGACTATCCGGGGGAGGACGGCGACTACAACCACCGGGTCCCCCACGACATCATCCGCCGCTGGATCGACGGAGCGAGGGCGGCCGGGGCGTGGGTGATCCTGGACCTGCAGGTGGGCCGTGCCGATCTGGAGGCGGAACTGGACCGGATCGAGCCGTTCCTCTGGGAGCCGGACGTCCACCTGGCGGTGGACCCCGAGTTCCTGGTGGACGAGACCCGTGTGCCGGGCCACCAACTGGGGCAGATCGACGGCCCGACGATCAACCGGATCCAGGCCCGCCTCGACGGGATCTCTCGCGCCACCGGACAGCGCAAGATCCTCATCGTCCACCAGTTCGACGACCGGATGATCGTCCAGAAGGAGTGCATCGTGGACTACCCCTGCGTGGATCTGGTATGGGACGCCGACGGGTTCGGCGGGCCAGGGGCCAAGGTCGACGACTACGTCCAGTACAGCCAGGAGGCAGGTTTCGAGTACGGGGGATTCAAACTGTTCTACGAATACGACGTCCCGTTGATGACGCCGGAGGAGGTCCTAGGACTCCAGCCTCCCCCCTCCGTCGTGATCTACCAATAGTGGTGTCATCCCATCCTCTCGCCCCCTCGCGTTCCCTCCCGGCGACTATATAATAGGGAACCCCCACGGATTCCCTTTCAGGCGAATCGCGTAACGGACCTTGAACAACGGGCAGCCTTCTCTCGGCCTCCGGTGATATACCCGGAGAGGCTGCCCATAACCCTGGTCTTTCCTCGGGAGAACGATCCCCTAGACGATCTGCCGGGGTGGACGACCCGTTCGCCACGGTGGGGGCTCGAAGGGCCTCCCCTGGTCAGACCCCACGGGGAGGAGCAGTGGCGAACGATCCATCCCGGCCCCTCGACCTTGCTCGCTGTCCCCCTGAGGCGCGCCTCCTCATCTAGGGCCCAGCCACTTCCCACTCTTTATGAGAGAACCTCCTGCAGGCCGCCCGTGCACCTCGGATCGAACCGCGAAGGGCTCCAACCCGTCACCCGCGCCATCCAGCCGGGTGGAACCTGGAGGAGGATGACAGACGGTAGAGCAACCAACCCAGGGTCGTGGAGAACGAGGCTCTAGAGAACCCAAGACCTTCAGGGCCTTGTGGTGTGTGTCACCAGTTTCTCAGGAGGACAGTACGATGAAACGGAAGGCGATTGGTATACTGATGACGGCAGCCCTCTCCGTCGCCCTTCTGGCTTCCCTCCCTCTCACCTTCCCGGCGGCCCACGCTGCGATCGAGAGGGCGGCGACTCAGGCTCAGCAGACCGGCGTCCTGGAGTACGTAGGACAGGTCGGTGGTTCCATCTACGGAGTGACCGTGCAGGGCAACTACGCCTACGTCGGCGAGGGGCCCAGGCTGACCATCCTGAACGTCTCCGACCCGGCCCATCCCACCGTGGTGGGTCAGACGGCTCCGATGCCCGAGGTGGTACAGGGCGTAGCGGTGGCGGGGGATTACGCCTACGTCGCTGCGGCCTACGCTGGCCTGGAGGTGGTGGACATCAGCGACCCGGCCCACCCCACCGTGATCGGCACCTACGACACGCCAGGAAGCGCCTACAGCGTGGCGATAGCAGGAAACTACGCCTACGTCGCCGACGGAGGCAGCGGCCTGCGGGTGATCGACATCAGCACCCCGAGCAACCCCGCCGAGGTCGGCTCCATCGACACGCCGGGGACCGCCTACGACGTGGTGGTGGCCGGGAACTACGCCTACGTCGCCGATAAAGGCGGCGGCCTGCGGGTGATCGACGTCAGCACCCCCAGCAGCCCCACCGAGGCGGGTGCCTACACCGGAGGGTACGGCTACACCGCCTACGGCGTAGCGGTGGCAGGGAACTATGCCTACGTCGCCTCCGGGGACGACGGAATGGTGGTCGTGGACGTGAGCGACCCGACCAGCCCCACCCAGGCCGGCGTCTACGACGCGTCGCGGTTCGCGGAGGACGTAGACGTGGCAGGGAGCACCGCCTACATCGCCGACGGGGACGGCGGCCTGCACATCCTAGACGTGAGCGATCCGACCAGCCCTGACAGAGTCGGCACTTACTCCCGACTGAAGTACGCCTCCGACGTGACGGTGGCCGGGAACTACGCCTACGTCGTCGACCTGGACGTGGGCCTGCGGGTGATCGACGTGAGCAACTCGACCGATCCCACGAAGGTGGGCTCTTACGACGCGCTGGCCTACGCCTACGACGTGGCGACGATGGGGAACTACGCCTACATCGCCGACCACAACGCGGGTGGCCTGTGGGTGGTCGACGTGAGCGATCCGACCAACCCCACGAAGACCGGCTCCTGCCTGGGCTCCTACAGCCTGAAGTACGCATGGGCCGTGGCGACCGCAGGACACTACGCCTACATCGCCAGCAGTTACGGCCTGGCCGTCCTGGACGTGAGCGATCCGACCAACCCCCACGAAGTAGGCTTCATCTCGGGATACGCCCGAGACGTGGCCGTAGCGGGACACATCGCCTACGTCGCCAGCATCGGGAAGGGACTGTGGATCGTCGACGTGAGCGACCCGACGAACCCCACGGAGATCAGTTACTACAACTCCTACGATATGATCGGGAACGCCTGGGGCGTGGCCGTGGCAGGGGACTACGCCTACCTCCTCGCCGGCATCCTGCGCATCGTGGACGTGCACGACCTGTACAACCTCACGGAGGTCGGTTCCTACACCCCGTCGAGTGGACTCACCGACGTGGCGGTGGTCGGCGACTACGTCTACCTCACCACCGGCGACGGCCTGGAGATCGTGGACGTGAGCGACCCGACGAACCCCACGCCGGTCGGTTCCTACGGGACCACTGGGAGGGAGGCCGTGGCGGTGGCGGGGGACATCGCCTACGTCGCCGACGGACGCGCCGGTCTGGAGGGGGTGGATGTGAGCGATCCGACCAGCCCTGCCCAGGTCGCCTCCTACAACACGGCGGGCTACGCCCGAGGAGTGGCTGTGGCGGGGAGCACCGCCTACGTCGCCGACAGCCACGGCGGTCTCTACCTCCTGCGCTATCGATGCGTGGCCTCCGCCGTGATCCCGTCGGTGGGTGGGACCCTCAGCGCGTGTGGAACCTACACCTACACCTTCCCCTCCGGCACGTTCACCGACACGGTGGTCGTCACCCACACGGCCCGTTTCGGCTCGGATGTGGACGTTCCATCCACAGGGGACCGGGTCGGCATCGATCGCTTCTTCGAGGTGACGGCCGTCTATTCGAGCACCGGGCAGCCGGCCCAGCCCGCTTCGGGCGCGGCCTACACCCTCACCGTGCAATACACCGACGCCGACAAAGGCCCGGCCATTGAGAGCACGCTGGCGCTGTACTGGTGCGACAACGGCGCGTGGTCCCAGACAGGGATCACGAGCACGGTGGACGCGGCCGGCAATCGGCTCACCGCCGAGATCGACCACCTCTCCATCTTCGCCGTGCAGGGGGAGACGAAACGGGTCTATCTGCCCCTGGTGATGAGACGCCGCTCGTAGCCAACCCTAACACCCGGGCAGCCTCCCTCTCAACCGCAAGCGGTATACCTCGGGAGGCTGCCCCTCGTTTTTCACGATTCTTTCACGCACCTCAATTTACATTAAGAGCACGGCACAGACGGAGGCGAAAGAGACCATCCCGGCCGTCCTGTGCCACGGGAGGATCGACCCCAATGGGACAGGCACACACACCGACTCCCGGGGCACCACCGCGTTACTTCGCCTACCTGCTTCGCTGCTGGGAGGAGCGGGGAAGGGAGGGCGGGGAGATACGGTGGCGGTTCAGCCTGGAGGACCCCCACACCGGCCAACGATGGGGGTTCGAAGGGATGGAGGCGATGGTGCGCTTCCTGCGCCGTCGCCTGGCTGAGGAGGAAGGGGGCCGGAACGAGGATGGGGGTTCGCCCATACAGGGGCCACCCCGCTAGACATCTCACAGAAGTTCAGTCACCACCGCTTCGATCTCCCGCTCCTGCCCCCGTTTTCGCGCTTCGGTGACCACCGCGGGCGGCAGACGGGAGGCGATCTCCTGGAAGCGTTTCTCCGCCTTCTCCCGCACCCAAGCCTCCGTGGCCGGATGGTCCAGACAGAGGGCCAGGACCTCCAGCGCGCTCTCCTCCCTGCCCTGAGCGACCAGCAGTTCGGAGAACTCCACTAGGACATCCAGCGCCAGCGGGAGCGCGGGGATCTCCAGCGCCAGCCGCAGGGCCTGTCCGAAGTACCGCCGCGCTGTCCGGTGCTCCCCCTCCGCGCAAGCCAGGCTCCCCAGACTGCTGAGCGTGATGGCGGTTCCCCATCGATCACCTATCTGACGGCGCAAGGCCAGGCTCTCCTCGTAGCACCGCCTCGCCTCGGCGTACTCCCCCAGGAGGCGGGCCGCCTCGCCCATATTCCCCAGCGCCAGCGCGATCCCCCACGGGTCCCCCTCCTTCCGGAGAATCCTCAAACTCTCCTCGTGGAGTCGCTTCGCCTCCCGGTACTCTCCCCGGCAGTGGGCGATCAGCGCCAGGTTCTGCAGGGCCCGCGCCTCCGTCCGCCGGACCCCAAGCGCTCTGGCGATCTCCAGACTCTCCCGGCTGAACCGCTCTGCCTCATCGTAGGCCCCCACCAACCGCTCCGCGATGCCCAGGTTGTTGAGCAAGATGGCCATCTGCCCTTTGTCCCCCACGGCCCTGTAGCAGGCGAGGGCCTCCCCGAACAGCCGTCGCTCCTCGTCGTAATCCCCCCGTATACCGGCCAGGATACCCAACACGTTGAGGGCAAAGGCAGCCTCCCATCGATCGCCGTGCCGCTTGGCGACCCTCAACCCTTCCCTTGCCAACTCCCGCGCCCTTTCGTGCTGTCCCAGGTAGTAGGCAAAAAGCCCCTCCCTCGCCCGGAGGCGGCCGATGATCCGTTCTGCCTTCCCCCCACCCACCTCCTCCAGCCGGTTCACGGCCTCATCCAGCGCCCTCAATCCTTCCTTGAAAAGCCCCTGTGCTTCGTAGAGGCGAGCGAACATTCCCACCATCTTCCCAATGTCCTCCGCCCTCCCCCGCTCCACGGCCCACGCCCACCCGGCCCGCACGTTCTCGATCTCCCGCTCGACCTCCCTTACCGTCTCGTCGATCGCCCCTCCCTGCTTGCTACGCGCTTCTGCCTGGCGAAGAAGGTCGGCATAGAAAGCACAGTGCCGATCCCGCACCGCCGTCTCCTCGTCGGGGGCCCGGCGCAGCATCTCCGCAGCATACTCCCGCAGCGTCTCATGCATCACGTACCGCTCCGTCCCCTCCCGGCGCAGAAGCGACTTGGCTTCCAGGGCGGAGAGAAGATAAGCGGAGGCCCGAGCGACCCACCGCGCAGCCCCTGAATCGAAGCCGCCTCGGAAGACAGACAGCCGTCGGAAGACCTGCTGTTCCTCCGGTGAGAGCAAGCGCCAGGAGGAATCGAACACAGCGCGGAGGCTCCGATGGCGCGGTGGAACATCCTGCGCCGTCGCCCTCAGGAAGTCCAAACTCTGCTCCATCCGGCGCACCACCTCTCCGGCAGGAAGCGTCTGCACCCACGCCGCGGCCAGTTCGATCCCCAGAGGGGATCCCTCTACCAGACGGCAGATGCGGGTCACAGACCCCACCCCTTCTTCGAGAGAGAAGTGAGGGTGAACCCGGCGGGCGGATTGGAGGAAGAGACGAACCGCGCTGTAAGCCTCCGGGTCGGCGGCTCGGCCGTCCGGCGGCACCTGCAACCCACCCACCGGAACGACCCATTCCCACCGGAGGTTCAGCCGTTCACGGGAGGTGACCAGAAGTTTGACATCGGGGGAACTCTCCAGAATCTCGGCCAGCAACGGTGCTCCCTCCAGCAGGTGCTCGAAGCCGTCCAGCACCAGCAGCATCTCCTTGTCCCGCAGATAGCCCAACAGCGACGCCTTGGGATCCACTCCCCCTCGAGGGGAGACCTCAAGGACCCGCAGGATGGCGGAAGGGAGGAACAGAGCCGAGGGAAGAGCGGTCAGGGGGACGAAATGGACGCCGTGGAGGAACTGACCGCCGCTCCGCTCCGCTGCCTGAAGCGCCAGGCGGGTCTTGCCGATGCCACCAGGGCCGGTGAGGGTCAACAGGCGGCAGGCCGGATCGGCCAGGAGCCGAGCGAGGTGCTCCAATTCCTCCTCTCGACCGACAAAGGGAGTGGGCTGGGGAGGCAAGGGGTGGCGACGTACCCGCCGTGCGGCCAGGATGCGCTCGTACAACCGTTGCGTCTCCGCCGAAGGCTCCACGCCGAACTCCTGCCACAGGATCTGGCGACAGGCCTCGTACTGTGCCAAAGCCTCGCTGTGCCGCCCCAGTCGGGCCAGCAGGAGCATCCGGTGGCGGTGCGCCTCCTCTTGCCAGGAGTCCAGCGCGATGAGCCGATCCACATAGTGGAGAGCGCGGACATAATTCCCCCGGTCGGTATAGTAGGCAGCCAGGACGTGCAGGGCCTCCAGGGCACGGGTGCGCAGGTACTCCCGCTGGAGGGCAACCCATTCTTCAAAAGCCGGCGCCTCCCGCACGTAGAACCCCTCCAGGAGGTCTCCCCGGTACAGCGCCAGCGCCTCCTCCAGCGCCGTCACCCCCATCTCTCCCCCCCGGCTTATGTCTTCTGCTTCTCGCACCTTTCCCTCGAACGCCTCCACGTCCAGCCAGTACGGCGCCCCCCGCTCAAAAGCGACGGCGCGACGGGTGACGCGGAGATGGGCGGGGACGACCCGGCGAAGTTGGGCCAGGGCTTGCCGAAGATTGGTCAACGCCTGGACCTCAGGCCGTTCTCCCCACAGGAGGCCGGCCAGTGCGGCGCGGGAATGGGGACGGCCGGTAACGGCCAGATAGATGAGAAGGGCCAGCGGTTTAGAGGAGAGCGCCTCCCCCACAGGCTCCCCATCCAGAGAGACCTCCACACCTCCAAGCAACCGCAACCGTAGTTCCGCAGCCACCATCCCTCCCCCCGGAAGGTCCGCTCAACACAAAGAGGCAACGACAGGTCGGATTAGGAGAGTTTTCACGATCTGTTCACGCTTCCTGCACATTATAGCATAAAGGGGAAGACAGAACATCTCATCAACCACTGTCGTCCCCCGCGCTTCGTTCGGTCCTCCCCGATAGAGACCTTGGCGAGAGGACGGTAGCGGCGTATCTCCACAGCATCAGATCAGGAGGGGCAAATGTACTCTATAGGCTACAGTTCCATTTCACGGAATTCCCGTAGGAGACTCCTGGCACTGTTCGCACTCCTTCCCGTGGTGCTGGCTGGCGTGTGGGTACTGGCAACAGGATGGGAAGTTCCGCCCGCCTTCGCACTGGACATGAGAATCGCCACAGCCTCAAGCGGAGCCATCCTCCACCCCGCCTCCGTCTGGGAGATCGGCCAGCCGGGGGTGAACCTCACCTACCACATGCGCTTCGTCAACCAGACCGGCCTCACCGACACGGTGAACATCACCTACACCTCCTCCCCCTCGGTGACCGTCGTCTCCATACCCTCCTCACTGGGCACCGTCGGCGACGGAAAGAGCGCATCCTTCGACGTTACGGTCCAGATGGACGCGAACTCTCCCCCGGGAACCACCGTTGTCGTGACCGTCACCGCTTACCTCGCCGCGAACCCCACCTATTCAGATACGAGCGTGCTCAAAGAAGTCTATGGTCCGTTCTGGCACCTCGAATGCGTCGACTGCCCCAAGGTCTTCGCCCAGAGCAGCATCGTTGTAGACGATCAGGGCAGACCCCATATCGCCTACGGCGGCTATCAGGAGGGATATTCTAGCGAAACCGAACACCTTTACTACGCTTGGTTCGACGGCGCGATGTGGCGGTACGAGACGGTGGACGACTCCGCTCGCGTCGGCTACTGGCCCACACTGGTCCTCGACGGGAACGGGTACCCCCACATCGCCTACTACGACGTCGAGAACAACGCTGTGAAGTACGCTTACAAGGACGGGAGCGGCTGGCACGTCGAGACAGTGGACACCCGCTCCGGCCTTGAGCCCTGTCACGTCGGCTTTGACCTCGACTCCCAGGGCCGCCCCCACCTGGCTTACAGCGTCTGGCTCGGCAACTGGAGCGGCCGGTACGATCTCCTGTACGCCTACAACGACGGCACCGGCTGGTCCTTCGAGACGGCCGTGGAGGATTACGATGGGACCTGGGTCTCCCTCGCCGTCGACTCGAACAACCGGCCGCACGTTGTTTACGAACGGGATTCCGACTCGGCCTTTATGCACGCCTACAGGGACGGCTCTACGTGGACCGCCGAGCAGATCTCCTCTCAGGAGCCGCAGAAACCCTCCATCGCAATCGATTCGAACGACCGGATGCACGTCAGTTACAGCACGTACGATTACAGCGACAGGGAGTACGATCTCTGGTACGCCTACTACGACGGCTCTAACTGGATCACCCAGACCGTAGAAGCCACCGCTTATAGCGAAGGGAAACACCACGACATCGCCGTGGACCAGAACGGCCGGCCCTACATCGCCTATCGCCACGTAGGCGGGTTCGGGTATTCTGAAGTCCGCGTCGCTTACAAAGAAGGCGATTCCTGGAACATCCAGCGGCTGAGCGGGATGACGACAGATCCCGAGTACATCTCCATCGCTGCGACGCCAGCAGGCCAACTCCACATCAGCCTGCATGACTACGGCGACGGCACCCTCACCTACATCACCGGAACCGCCGGAGGGAACTGGAAGGACGAGACAGTGGACCAGGCAGGTAACGTAGGAACGTACACCTCCCTCGCTATGGACTCCCAGGGATACCCCCATATCGGCTACCACCGCATCTCCTACCGGGACGCCAAATACGCCTACCAAGACGGTAAGGATTGGCACGTGGAGACCGTCTACGACCAGAACGTCTCCGGTGAATACACCTCCCTCGCGCTGGACTCGAACGACCGGCCCCATATGGTGTTCGCGTACCACACGAGTCTGTACTATCCCCCCAACCTGTATTACGCCTACCGCGGAGCCACGGGTTGGATCACCGAGACCATCGGCTCCACCGGGTATGAGAACGACATCGCGGTCGACGGACAGGGTTATCCCCACGTCTCCTTCCGAGATGTGACCAACTTCGATCTGCTCTACGCCTACAAGGATGCATCCGGCTGGCACATCGAGACCGTGGACAACAGCGGTAACGTGGGTAAGGAATCATCCATCGCCCTCGACCAGAACGGCTATCCCCACATCTCCTACATCAACTGGGACAATTTGGACGTCAAGTACGCCTACAAGGATGCGTCCGGCTGGCACATCGAGACCGTGGACCCAAGGTGGGGATACGACACCGCCATCGCCCTCGACGGAAGCGGCCGCCCTCACGTCGCCTACTACACCGGCAACGATCTGGTGTACGCATACCGGGACGCCTCCGGCTGGATCACCTGGACGGTGGATTCCTTCGGCGACATAGGCAATTACGTCTCCATCGCGCTGGACCGGAACGGCTACCCCCACATCTCTTACTACGACGTGGACAACAAGGACCTCAAGTACGCCTACAAGGACGCCGAGGGTTGGCACATCGAGCGGGTGCACGCCGAGGGGGATGTGGGTCAGTACACTTCCATCGGAGTGGATGCGGACGGGCTGCCTCACATCAGTTACTACGATGAGAAGAACAAGGACCTCCGCTACGCCTACAAGAGCGACCTGAACCGCCTGTGGGTGAGGGAGGAAGGAAACGGCAGCGGCCGCGTGACCTCCAACCCGGCCGGCATCGACACCGGGGCCGGGGACCACTGGGCGGACTACCAGCCGAACACCGTCGTCACGCTGACGCTGAGCACCGCCTCCTCCACCGAGTTCCTCGGCTGGGGAGGGGACTGCACCTCTTGCATCACCAACACCCAATGCACGGTCACTATGTCCGTTGACCGGACCTGCACGGTGCTCCTGAGAATGGAAAGAGCCTACATCTACCTACCGCTCGTGGTGAAGAACTACCAGTAGCCGGACGACTGACCGCTTCCAGCAACGCGAGAGGCACGAGGACGGCCTGCGAGCCACCCGTCCTCGTGCCTCTGACTTTCCGGCCACTCGACATTCTGGAGCGGCTGCTCACAAACCGGTCCGGCTTCGGCAGCACTGAACCTATTTACCGACCGGAATGTAATCCCGCAGAATGGAGCCGCCGATGAACTCCCGAAGGATGGAGTTATCCGGCACCAGGTCCGGCGGGCAGGGGGTGAACCACTCCAGGAAGGCCAGGAGCCGCTTGGCCTCCACACGGCGCGGGCTGGGAGGTTCGATCTGCAGCAACAGCGGCTCTACCAGCGGCTTCAGCACCGCCAACTCGTAGACCAGCGCCGAGTTGAACATCACGTCGGCGTGCTCCTGGTAGGGGAAGATGTGCCGCTTCTCCCCCCGACGGACCGACTCCCAGCGGTTCAGCGTCTCCTCGGCGGTGTATCCCCGGAAGGTGGCATCCCGCACGATGCGGCGGATCAGCCGGGTGTCCGTGGTCGGCACCCGGTTGTGCCGGTCCATGTTCAACTGGGTGAGCGCGGAGACGTAGATTCGGTAGGTCCACTCCCGCGGGATCGCCGGCACCAACCGGGGGTTCAGCCCGTGGATCCCTTCGACAATGATGATGTGGTCGGGTCCCAACCGCACCGTGGGCCCCTCCCGACGCTTGCCCGCCTGGAAGTCGAACCGGGGAAGCGTGACCTCCTTCCCTTCCATCAGCGCCAGCAACTGCTCGTTGAAGAAGGGGAGGTCCAGCGCCTCCAGTGCCTCAAAGTCGTACTCCCCCTTCTCGTCGCGGGGGGTCTTATCTCGATCCACGAAGTAGTCGTCCAACGCCAGGGGGAAGGGCCGAACGCCGTGGGCCAGCAACTGGATACAGAGCCGCTTGGAGAAGGTGGTCTTACCGGAGGCGGAAGGGCCAGCGATAAGGACCAGCCGGATCCGATCCCGCTGCGCGGCGATCTCGTGGGCGATGGAAGCGATGCGCTCCTCGTGCAGGGCCTCCGAGACCAGGATGATCTCTCGGATGCGTCCGTTCTCTACCGCATCGTTGAGGCTGCCGACGTCCTCCACACCCAACAGCCGCAACCAGTTCCCATACTCCCGGAAGACCGCGCTCAGACGGGGATACTCCGCATAGGGCAGCAACTCCGTCGGCCGATGACGGCGGGGATACTGAAGGACGAAACCCGGCGGCGAAGGGCGAAGGGCGAAGTACCGGAGATAGCCGGTGGAGGGTACCATATAGCCGTGGAAGTAGTCCCGGTAATCGTGCAGTCGATAAAGGGTGAGGTAATCCTTCCGACGGCGGGAGAAGAGGCGAACTTTGTCGTCTTGCCTCCGCTGGCGGAACATCGCTAACGCGTCCTCGATGGGGACCCGCTCCTTCGTGATCGGGGCGTCCTCCTCCACGATGGCCCGCATCCGCGCCTCGACAGTCTGTAGTTCCTCGGCGGAGAACTCCTCCCGCCCCAGCACCCGGCAGAAGTAACCGCCGAACGGCAGGGAGTGGTCCACCACCACCTGCAGATCGGGATACAGTTCGGAAATGGCGGCGACCATCAGGAAGGCCAGTGATCGCCGGTAAATCCGTACCCCATCGGAATCGGACAGGAAGACGGGCGCGATGTCCGCATCCCGCTGGAGGGAGTAGGCCAGTTCCCTCAGTTCCCCGTTGACCAGCGCGGCGATGATCGGGACCCGATGGTCCGGATAAGCCGCGCGGACGAAGGCCTCCACCGGCGTACCGATGGCCGCCTCGAAGGTCCGCCCATCAGGGAACAGGGCCTGAACCGTATCCCGGGGTTTCGATGCCCACACCGATGACCTCATCTCCGTCATCGCCTCCCCTCTCCTCTCTTAACAACCTATGCCCGGGCCATCTGCTCACCGAAGCCCAGAAGCACCTCCAGTTCCTCCGGAGTCCGCGCCTCCGCGTACACGCGCAGGACCGGCTCGGTCCCAGAAGGCCGGATCAGCAGCCAGGCGTCGTCTGCCAGGAGGTACTTGACCCCGTCGATGGTCTGGACGTCGACCACCGACTCCCCGGCGAGGGTCGAAGGGGCCTCCTGGGTCAACCGGGCGACCATTTCCTTCTTAGAGATCGGATGGCGCAGCGGGAGGTCCCGTCGGGCGTAGTAGGCCGGTCCCACCTCGACCTGGATCTGCTCCACCAGTTCGTGCAGGGGGACGCTCGCTGCCGCGACCGCCTCCAAGAGCAGGAGGCCCATCAGCACCCCGTCCCCTTCGGGGATGTGTCCTTTGATAGAGAACCCCCCCGATTCTTCCCCGCCGATGAGCACGTCGTCGTTGAGCATTCGGTCGGCGATGTGGTTGAAGCCGACCGGGGTCTCCACCAGCGGCAGGTTGTACCGCTCTGCCAGCCGGTCCACCATCCGGGTGGTGGAGACCGAACGGACCACCGTTCCCCGCATCCCCCGGTCCTCCACCAGGTGGCGGAGCACCAAAGCGAAGATGTGGTGCGGGTCCACGAAGTTCCCGTGCGCGTCCATCGCGCCGATCCGATCCCCATCCCCGTCGGTGGCGAGGCCCACATCCGCCTGGTCGGCGCGGATGGCGGCGGAGAGGGCGGTCAGGTAGCGGGCGATGGGCTCAGGGTGGATACCGCCGAAACCGGGGTTCATCTCCCCTCGGATCTCCCGCACCCGGCAGCGGGTCCGGGCCAGCATATCGGCGAAGCATTTGCGGGCGGAGCCGTACATCGCGTCGGCGATCACCCGCAGTTCCCCCGCCGAGATCACGTCCAGGTCCACCAATCCCGTCAGGTGCTCATAATACGACCAGGCGGGGTCGAACCGATGGATCAGCCCCATCTCCAAGGCCTTTCCGTAGTCCATCACGTTCGGCCCGCGGGCCCGCTCCTGGTTCTGGGCCAGGATACGCTCCACTCGATGGGCCTGCTCGGGCAGGGCCGACCCACCGAAGGCAGCCTTCAACTTCACCCCGTTGTACCGGGGCGGATTGTGACTGGCGGTGATCATCACCCCGGCGGCAGCCTTCTTGTGGACAACGGCGTAGGAGACGGCCGGGGTGGGTGCGTCGGCCCGAGTGAGGTGAGCGACGATCCCGTTGCCCGCCATCACCCGCGCCACCTCCGCAGCGTACCGGTCGGAGAGGAACCGGGTGTCGAAGCCGACCACCACCTCGGGGCTCTCCGCTTCGCTCTCCTCGCGGACGTAGTCGGCGATGGCCTGGGCCACCAGCCGCAGGTTGGCAAAGGTGAAGGTGTCGGAAATGACGGCCCGCCAGCCGTCGGTGCCGAACTGGATGGTCACTTTGACTTCCTCCTCCTAAAACAACCGCAACTGCTCCGCCTCAGGCGGCGGTTCGTACTCACCGATCTGTTCCGCCTTCGCCAGCACCTCCGGGATCCGACGGAAGTCCTCCTCCACGACCCGCCGCAGCGAAGGTTGGTGAAGCGCAGCCGCAGGGTGGTACATCGGCAAACAGACCACCCCACCCACCCGCTTCGCCTGACCGTGGATCTGGGAGATGCGGGCCTTGGGGAAGAACCGGGCCATCGAGAATCGGCCCAGCGTCACCACCAGTTTGGGCCGGATCACCTCCAGTTGGCGTTCCAGGAAAGGTCCGCACGCCTCGATCTCGTCGGGCAGCGGATCCCGGTTGGCCGGGGGACGACACTTGATGATGTTGGTGATGTAGACGTCCTCCCGTTTCAGACCGATGCTCTCCAGCAGGTCCTCCAAGAACCGGCCGGCCGCGCCGACGAAGGGCCGACCCTGCTGGTCCTCGTGGAAGCCAGGGGCCTCCCCGATGAACATGATCTGCGCATCCGCCGGCCCCTCTCCCGGGACCGCTTGGGTGCGTCCCCGGTGAAGGATACAGGCCGTGCAGGTGCGAACCTCTTCGGCGATCCGTTCCAGTTCCTTCGCTTTGTCACCACTTGCCATCGCTCGCTCCTTGATGAGAGAGTCTGCCAATCGTTCTCACCCGCGCCTCCACCGCCCGTCGCAACGTCCGCAGGCGGGAGACAGTCTCCTCGTCCAGCGTAAGGGCCATCAACCACGCATCCTCACCATCCCGATAGTAGCCGGGGCGGACGCCGGTGTGGGTGAAGCCGATCTTCGCATAGAGTCGCTGAGCCACCCGGTTGGAGGGGCGGACCTCCAACGTGATCTGCTGCGCTCCCTCCTGCACCGCTTCTTCGAGGACGGTCAGGAGAAGAAACGAACCCAATCCCCGCCCGCGCCAGTCAGGGTGGATGGCGAGGGTGCTCAGGTGAGCCCTATCCGACCGGAAGCGAAGGCCGGCGTAACCCAGGACCGGTGAGATCCCACGCCTTCGCATCACCGACCGCAATCGGCGGCCTCTTTCGTTCGCCCGATCCTCCCCGGCCGGCTGGAGGACGAAGAAACGGGATCCAGTCCCATACCGCAGTTCGTAATGGTAGGCCGATTCCGGCCAGGGGGCAGGGAAGGAGACTCGCTCAATGGCCATCACAGCCGGGATGTCCCGCTCCTCCATCGGTCGAACGACGAACGGCAGGCCACGCTTGCCCATCTCACGGCCCGTGGAGGTAGATCGGCGCCAGCGTCGCCGGGTCGTCGGTCTCACCCCGGCGGATACGGTCCCACGCCAGTTCGGCGAGGAAACCGGCCCGACGCAGGCAGTGTGCTGGGGGGAGGACCGTCGCCAGATCCCCCAGCCTTTCCAGCGCTTCCATCCCCCTCTCGTCCACCTCTCCGCAGAAGAGGGTCGAACGCGTCACCGTCCCCACCAACGCATCCCATGTAGTCAATCGCGGACCGTCCCGCCGCTGCCAGCCGTTCCGCCACCGGTAGGTCGCCACGCAGATCCGGCCCCGCCCCGCCTGAAGCACCGCGAGCAAGGGGCGCCGGTCCCGCCCCTGGGCAGCGGCCACGATGTCCAGCGTGGGGACGCCGACCAGCGGGAGGTTGCAGGCCATCGCCAGCCCCTTCGCCATCGCCATTCCCACCCGCAGGCCGGTGAAGGAACCCGGTCCGGTCGCCACCGCTACGCCGGTGAGGTCCTCCGTTCCCGCCCCCAGGTCCTCCAGAGCGGCGGAGAGCCGTGGGGCCAGTTGGACCGTGTGGCGGCGTCCGGCCTCCCACGTGGCCTCGTACCGGATCCGGGATCCGTCGTGGAGGGCCAGGCTTGCGGTACGGGTCGCCGTGTCGATCGCCAGAAGCATGTTCACACTCCAAACGCCGCCCGACGGAACGCCCGGAGCAGGTCTTCGTAAGGCGGACCCTCGGCGATGAAGAGGAGCCGTCGCCGCTCCGTGTCGGCGAACTCCAGCCGGACCCAAAGCCGCTCCGAGGGCAGCACCTCCATCGCTCGCTCCGGCCACTCGATCAGGGCGACCACCTCGGGGTCCTCCAGCCAGTCTTCCAACCCCAGCCCCAGCGCTTCCTGAGGCTCCTCCAGTCGGTAGAAGTCGACGTGGAGGAGCACTTGATCACCCGTCGGCCGACGATGCTCGCGGATGAGGACGAAACTGGGGCTGACCAGAGAGGTCGTGGCCCCCCACCCCCGACCGATCCCCTGGGCCAACACCGTCTTGCCAGCACCCAGAGGGCCTTGCAGGCAGATCACCTCGCCGCCCCGGAGCAACTGCCCCAATCGAGCGCCGACTCGACGGGTCTGCTCGGGGCTGCGGCTGATGAACTCCAGCGATCGCTCGTCCAGAATCGGCACCATTGTGCAACTCTCCGCGGCAGAGTGGCCCCGCCGCGCCTTCTGAATTATACAACCGATGGAAAGGGGGGACAAGAGTAAGTCCTGGGGTTTGGACAGGAGTTCGGACAACCTGATCCGCCCCGCCGTAAACAGGCCGGGCCGGCGGGAAACCGGCCTAGCACCGGTTCTCCAGGCCGGTGTCAGGCCCGCCGAGAAGGAGGCTCACCCCCGATGTCCGAACTCCTGTCCAAAGATCAGTAAGTCCTCTGAGGTTCGGACGCGAGTTCGGGCATTCTCCCCCAGCGGCTGAAGCCGCGGGCTTGGTCGCAGCCAAGCCCCCCGTAGGGGCGCAGCGCGCTGCGTCCCTACTAGGCGCAGGATCTTCCGCCGCCAGCGTACACCGTCGCACGTCGGATCTGGGCATCTGGGAGAAAGGAAGGTATAATACCGCCCGCGCCAGGCAAGCGTGCGTGGCGAGAGGTAGACCGGAGAGAGGCGAGGATGCGCATTTATCTGGACGTCTCCGCCGCTGTCCACCGCCGGGCGGGGCTGGGGCGGTACGCCGAGAGCCTGGCCCGTGCCCTGGTCGCGGCCGAGCCCGACCGGTACGGCCTGTTCTACAACCGAGAACGGGGGATCGAACCGCTGGCAGGGCTGGAACACCTGCCCACCCGCACCGTCGCCCTGGGGTACAAGCCCTGGCGGATGGCGGTCTGGCTGGGGCAACTGACCCGCGTTGGCTTCGATCGGCTGCTGTCGGACGCCCTGCTCTTCCACGCCACCGAGCATCTCCTCCTCCCCCTGCGCTCGATCCCGACGGTGCTTACCGTCCACGATCTGATCTTCCGCCATCTGCCGGACCATCATAAGCCACTCAACCGGTGGTATCTCAACCTGGCGATGCCCCTCTACTGCCGCCGGGCCACCCACGTCATCGCCGTCTCTGCCCACACCCGCGACGACCTGGTCGCCTCCTACGGACTGCTGCCGGAGAAGATTACCGTCATCTACGAAGCAGCCGCCCCTCACTTCCGCCCCCAGCCCCCGGAGAAGGTGGCGGCGGTCCGTGCCCGCTACGGCTTGCCAGAACGGTACATCCTCTCCGTGGGCACCATTGAGCCCCGCAAGAACCTGAGCCGTATGCTGGCGGCGTTCGAGCGAGTCTACGAAGAGGGTTTGACCGATGGATGGGTGATCGTCGGCAAGCGGGGTTGGCTCTATGGAGACTTCTTCTCCCGCCTGGAACAGTCGCCCGTCCGAGGGGCCGTTCTCTTCCCCGGCTACGTGCCGGACGAGGACCTGCCGGCGGTCTATGCCGGTGCCCAAGCGCTGGTGTTCCCCAGCCTCTACGAGGGGTTCGGGCTGCCGGTGCTGGAGGCGATGGCCTGCGGAACTCCGGTCCTCGCCTCGCGCGGCTCCAGCATTCCCGAGGTGGGAGGCGAGGCCGCCCTCTATTTCGACCCACTCGACACCGAGGAAATGACAGAGGCGATCCTCCGGCTCCTGCGCGACCCTGTGCTTCGGGAGGAGATGCGGGAACGGGGGTTCGTCCAGGCGAGGCGGTTCTCCTGGTCGAAGGCGGCCGCCGAGACCGTCGCCGTCTACCGCGCGGTTCTGGGCGGCAGTCGCCATGTCGCTGATTGACAGTTCCCGCATTCTCATTTAGAATAACGAGGCTTGGCATGACGAGATTCATCGGTTGAGAGGAGGCAGGAGGTTGAAGGAATATACCACGGACCAAATCCGCAACATCGTTCTGCTGGGTCACGGGAGCAGCGGAAAAACCTCGCTGGTGGAGGCGATGCTCTACACCAGCGGGGCGATCAATCGTATGGGGAAGGTGGAGGATGGCACCACGGTGACGGACTTTGACGAGGAGGAGATCCGTCGCCATATCTCCCTCAGCCTCGCCCTTGCCCCGGTCGAGTGGGGTGGATGCAAGTTGAACGTTGTGGACACCCCGGGTTACACCGATTTCATCGGCGAGGTCATCAGCGGCATCCTGGTGGCCGACCTGGCGCTGGTGCTGGTCGATCCGGTGAGCGGCGTGGAGGTGGGCACGGAGGTCGTCTGGGCGGAGGCCGATAAGAAAGACCTCCCGCGCTTCGTGGTCATCAACAAGATGAACCGCGAGAACGCCAACTTCGAACAGACGCTGGAGAAACTGCGGGAGGTGTTCGACGGCAACTTCGTCCCGCTCCAATTGCCCATCGGAAGCGCGGAGGGGTTCACCGGCGTAGTGGACCTGGTGCGGATGAAAGCGCTGGTCGGCCCGGAAGGGAAGGAGGAGGAGATCCCGGCCGACATGGCCGATCAGGCCGAGGAGGCACGGGTCGCGCTGGTGGAAGCGGCCGCCGAGGGGGACGACGAACTGATCCTGAAGTACCTGGAGGGGGAGGAACTGACAGAGGAGGAGATCCGGCGCGGCCTTCGGGACGCCGTTCTCAAGCGCACCGTCATCCCCGTGCTGGTTACCGCGGCGACGGCTAACATCGGCACCCGCTCCCTCCTAGACGCGCTGATCGCTTTCGCTCCTTCTCCCGCCGACCGAGGCCCGGTCAAGGCGGAGGGGCCTGCGGGCGAGGAAAAGATCGAGCCGGTCGAGACGGCCCCGCTTGCTGCACTGGTCTTCAAGACCGCGGCCGATCCCTACGTGGGGAAGTTGACCTACTTCCGCGTCTACGGCGGGATGATGGAGTCGGACACGCGGGTTTGGAACAGCCGCGCTGAGGCGGAGGAACGGCTGGGCACGCTGTACGTGATGCGTGGTAAGGAGCAGATCCCGGTGCAACGGCTGCGCCCGGGCGACATCGGCGCCGTGGCCAAACTGGCCCACACCGTCACCGGCGACACCCTCTGCCACCGCGACCACCCGGTCCGCCTGCCAGGGCCGACCTTCCCGCCACCACTGTTCGCCGTGGCGGTCCGTCCCAAGAGCAAGGCGGACCAGGCTAAGATGGGGCCCACGCTGACCCGGATCTGCGAGGAAGACCCCACCCTCCGCTGGCGGCAGGAGCCCAGCACCAAGGAGACCATCCTGGAGGGGATGGGTGAGGCCCACGTGGAGATCGCGGTGAAGCGGATGGAGAACCGGTTCGGCGTCGGGGTGGAGACGTCCATCCCGAAGGTCCCGTACCGGGAGACGATCACCAAGGTCAACGCCGACCAGTACCGACACAAGAAGCAGACGGGCGGCGCGGGCCAGTTCGCCGAGGTCCACCTCCGGCTCGAGCCTCTGCCGAGGGGCGCGGGGTTCGAGTACGGGTGGGAGGTCTTCGGTGGCGCTATTTCTTCCTCTTTCCAGCCTTCCATCGAGAAGGGTATCCGGCAGGTGATGGAGCAGGGCGTCATCGCCGGGTACCCGGTGGTGGACGTCAAGGCGGTGGTCTACGACGGCAAGGAGCACCCGGTCGACTCTAAGGACATCGCCTTCCAGATCGCCGGGCGAGAGGCGTTCAAGAAGGTGATGCTGGGAGCCGGGCCGGTCCTTCTGGAGCCGATCTACAAGGTGACCATCATCGTGCCGGAGGAGTACACCGGCGACGTGATGGGGGACCTGAACACCAAGCGGGCGCGGGTCCTGGGGATGGAACAGCAGGGCGGCAAGAGCGTCATCACCGCCCTGGCTCCGCTGGCCGAGATGCAGCGGTACGTCTCCGACCTTCGGAGCCTCACCCAGGGCCGCGGGCTCTTCTCGATGGAGTTCGACCACTACGAGGAGGTCCCGCCCCACCTGGCGGAAAAGATCATCGCCGAGGCGAAGAAGGAGCGCGAGGAGAAGTAGCGTCCCACCTCACCCAGATCCACACACAGCCGGGGGCGATGCGGTGCCCGGCCCCCGGTTCCTGAGGTTTGGACGTGAGTTCGGACATCCGTCGCTTTTCACCACAGAGGCACAGAGGACACAGTGTTTTCTTCTAAAGAGCCGTGTCCGAACTCCTGTTCGAAGCGCAGCCCGGTTCCATTTGACAGATTAGCAGTTCCAGATATAATTGTGAGCGCGATCCTCGGTAGCTCAATTGGTAGAGCGGCCGGCTGTTAACCGGTTGGTTGCAGGTTCGAGTCCTGCCCGAGGAGCCAGGGGGCGGCCCAGTGCGGGCCGCCTCTCTCCTTATCAAAGCACGGTGGGCAGTCGGATCTGTAGCGGTTCTGCAGGCCAGAACACCCCCGGCAGGATCCTCCACCTGTCCGAACCCTCGCCCAAACCCCGGCCTTTGGAGTTGTCCTCCTCCCAAAAATCGACTAAAATATTTGCCAGGCTGCCTCCCGTGGGGAGGACAGGTGAAGGAGTGAGGGAATGACGAAAGAGGATCAACAGGCAATCCGCGAACGGGTCAACATCCTCCGAAGGACCGACATCTTCTACGATCTCACCGAGGCCCAACTAGAGATGATCGCCTCCGTCGCCTCGGACGCCGAGTACGGAATGGGGGAAGTGATCTTCCGAGAGAACAGTGCCGGCGATGAACTCTACGTCATCGCCGAGGGGGAGGTGGAGATCCAGGTAGACCCAGGCCTGATCAAGCCCGGTGGGAGAAGCGGAGACCGGCCGGTGACCATCGCCACGTTGCGATCCGGGCAGACCTTTGGAGAAGTCGCGTTGGTCGACCAGGGGTTGCGCACCGCATCGGCCCGCTCCGCCTCCCGCCAGACCCGGCTGCTGGTCATCCCCCGCGACCGGTTGATCACTCTGTGCGACCATTACCCCGAACTGGGGTACCGGCTGATGCGTAACATCGCAGCGGACCTGGCCTTCAAGATCCGAGGGACGGACCTTCTGATCCGCGAACAACTGCTCTGGAGACCTCGGTTCCGATAGGTGGGCGACCGCTGACCTCTCATCGGACCCGGGCCGATCGCTCCGTACCGTCTGAGCCGCGGCCGGGTCCGATGTTTCCCCCCTTGCGCCTCCGCTCCTCCGCCCCGGAAGGTTCTGGGTTCCACCACAGAGGCGCAGAGTTCTCCCCAATTATCACCTCTACGATCTCCGCGTCTCCACGGTTCGATATCCGCCCCAGCCCACCACCCCAAGTCTGAAGTACGCCTGGTCAGCACGGATATTTGACGGGAGCAAGAAAAGGGAGTATAATGAACGAGCGTTCATAAAGGTGAATATTTGTTCATCCACCAGGAGGCCGATGTGGTGTGGCGGGAGACGTTTCGGGAGCAGCGGCGGGATGCGATCTTGGAGGCCGCAGCGGAGGTCTTCGGTGAGAAGGGGTACCAGCGGGCCACGATGAAAGAGATCGCCGCCCGCGTGGGCATCGCGCCGGGGACCATCTACCTCTATTTCAAGAGCAAGCGGGATCTCCTGTTGGCCATCGCCGACCGATTGATCGGTCAGGCGGTGGATCAGGCCCTGGCGCAGGCGGTCCACCTCGACGCCAAGGGGTACATCGCCGCGATTCTGAGGGATCGCCTCCGCTTCGCGCGGGAGAACCAGGCCTTCCTCCAGGCGTTGGTCACCGAGGTCTGGACCGACCCAGAACTTCAGGAGCGGTTCTTCACCCAGATCATCGGCCCGATCTTCGCCAGCGGCAGCCGGTACCTCCAGGCGCAGGTGGCGGCGGGGAAACTCCGCCCCTGCCGGGTCGAGATCGTCGTCCCAGCCGTCGCCGGGGCCATCGTCCTTCTCTCCGCGATGCGCGCGTTGGTCCCCGACCGCCTTCTGCCCGACATCTCCGACGAAGAGCTGATCGAGGAACTGACCCAACTCTACCTCTACGGCCTGGCCCCTCGGGAGGAGGAGAGGTGATCGGTCGGACGCTCACCATCGCCCGGAAGGAACTGTGGCACATCGTCCGCAACCGGCGGACGCTGGCGGTGATGTTCCTCATCCCGGTGATCCAGTTGTTCCTCCTGGGCTACGCAGCGACGACCGACATCGACCACCTGCGCACGGCGGTGCTGGATGCGGATCGGACCGCTCGGAGCCGCGCGCTGATCGAAGCCTACCGCGCCTCCGACTACTTCGAGATCGTCGCCTTCGTGGAGAATCAGGAGGATCTGGGGCAACTGCTGGACCGGGGCGAGGTCCGGGCTGGGCTGGTGATCCCCGCAGGCTACGGGGCCGACATAACCGCCGGGCGACGGACCAGCGTGGCCTTCCTCATCGACGGAACGGACCCGACGGTGGCGAACACCATCCTCGCCGCCGCCCAGCAGGTGGGGCAGGCCCACGGGCTGGAGATCGTCGAACGCCGACTGGGGATCTCGGTGGAGGAGATGACGGCCCTGGAGGTCCGCCCCCGCGTGTGGTACAACCCGGCGATGAAGAGCGCCAACTTTATGATCCCCGGTCTGATCGCAATGATCCTCTTCACCCTCACCACGATGTTGACCGCCCTCGCCATCGTCCGGGAGCGGGAGACGGGGACCATCGAACAGCTGATGGTCACCCCCATCCGTCCCATCGAACTGGTCGTTGGGAAACTACTTCCCTATGTCGTCGTCGCCCTCTTCAACGTCGTCGAAGTCCTGCTCATCGGCGTCTTCTGGTTCGGCGTGCCGATCCACGGGAGCGTTCCCCTCCTCTTCGCCACCTCCGTCGTCTTTCTGATGACCTCCCTGGGCATCGGCATCCTCATCTCCACCGTCGCCAACAGCCAGCAAGAGGCTATGCTGATGGTCTGGCTGATGATGCTCCCCTCCATCTTCCTGGCCGGCTTCTTCTTCCCACTGGAGGCGATGCCGGTCGCCCTGCGGGCGGTCAGTTACCTGGTCCCACTCCGCTACATGCTGATCATCATCCGAGGGATCATCCTCAAAGGCGTGGGGATGGACGTGCTGGCCGATCAGGTGGGGGCCCTGTTCGTCTTCGGTGTGATCCTGATGGGGATCGCCGCCGTGCGGTTCCGCAAACGGTTGGAGTGAGAAAAGGTGATGGAGGAGTACGTCATCGAGGCGCGAGGACTCACCAAACGGTTCGGGGACGTCGCCGCCGTGGACAGGCTGGACCTGGCGGTCCGCCGCGGGGAGATCTTCGGTCTCCTGGGACCGGACGGGGCGGGGAAGACGACGACGATCCGGATGTTGTGTGCCATTATGGACCCTACCGAAGGGACCGCCCGGGTGGCTGGGTTCGACACGGTGAGGGAACCGGAGAAGATCAAGGAGCGGATCGGATACATGCCCCAGCAGTTCTCCCTCTACGGCGATCTGACGG
Organism: Thermoflexia bacterium; assembly: GCA_011192125.1. Classification (GTDB taxonomy): domain Bacteria; phylum Chloroflexota; class Anaerolineae; order B4-G1; family DUEL01; genus DUEL01. The sequence goes on along the minus strand of DUEL01000010.1, from coordinate 42,398 downwards.
TGCTGGAGAACCTGATCTTCTTCGCCGACATCTTCGGCGTGGGGCGACGTGAGCGAGAGGAGCGGATCGAACGCCTCCTTGCCTTCTCCCGCCTGACGGAGTTTCAGGACCGGCGGGCAGCCCACCTCTCCGGCGGCATGCAGAAGAAACTGGCCCTGGCCTGCACGCTGATCCATCGGCCGGAGGTCATCTTTCTGGACGAGCCAACCACCGGCGTGGATCCGGTCTCCCGGCGGGAGTTCTGGGACATCCTGACCGAACTCCACCTGGAGGGAGTGACCCTCTTCGTAAGCACCCCGTATATGGACGAGGCAGAGCGGTGCTCGCGGGTGGCGTTGATGTTCGAGGGACGGGTGATCGTCTGCGACGCGCCGGAGCGGATCAAAGAACTGGTGGAGGGAGACCTCCTGGAACTGCGGCCCGACCGGCTGCGGGAGGCGACCCGGCTCATCGAGACCCTCCCCGGCGTCCTGGAGGTGCAGGTCTACGGGGACCTCCTTCACGTGTTCGTGGACTCCGCCTCTGCGCGCGCGCCGTCCCTTCAGGCGGCGTTGGAACGGGCAGGGATCGGCGTCCACGGCCTCCGCCAGACCCGCCCCCGGATGGAGGAGGCATTCATCTCGCTGATTCGCAAACGGCTACAGAGGTGACGAGGCGGGACGCAGGAGAGATCACACATCTCGCATCACACACCGGTACCGAGGCACATCTATGGCTGAATACGCTGTTGAGGTCGTCAACCTGACCAAGAAGTTCGGCGATTTCACCGCCGTGGATGGGGTAACGTTCCGCATTCGGCAGGGACAGATCTTCGGTTTCCTCGGCCCCAACGGCGCAGGGAAGACGACGACCATCCGGATGCTCCTCGGGCTCCTGCGCCCGACGTCGGGCCAGGCCACGGTGCTGGGATACGACATCGTCCGTCAGGCGGAGGAGATCCGTCGCCACATCGGCTACATGTCCCAACGGTTCAGCCTCTATCAGGACCTTACGGTCAGCGAGAACCTGGACTTCTACGGACGGACCTACGGTGTGCGCGGCAAGCGGCTGGAGGAGCGGAAGCGGTTCGTGATCGAGATGGCCGGGCTACAGGGGCGGGAGCGGGAATTGACCCGCAATCTCTCCGGCGGCTGGAAACAGCGATTGGCCCTGGGAGCCGCCATCCTCCACGAACCCGAGATGCTCTTTCTGGACGAGCCCACGGCCGGGGTGGATCCCATCTCTCGGCGGGCGTTCTGGGACCTCCTGTACGAGTTGGCCGAGAGGGGAACGACGATCTTCGTCACCACCCACTATATGGACGAGGCGGAGCACTGTCAGGACCTGGCCTTTATCCATCGAGGGCGGATCATCGCCCAGGGGTCGCCGGAGGAGATCAAGGCCACCCGGATGCGGGGACAGGTGTTGGAGATCGACTGCAGCCAGCCCGACGTCGCCATCGCCGTGCTGCGGGGGCTGGGCCTGTTCGACGAGGTGGCCCTTTATGGTGCGCTGATCCACGTCGTCGCCGAGGGAATTGAGCGGCAGAAGCCCCTCATCGCCCAGGCGCTGACCGAGGCTGGCGTGGAGGTCCGTTCGATGGAGATCGTCCCCCCCTCGCTGGAGGATGTGTTCATCTCCAACGTGCAGGCGTAGAGGAATGAGGAACGGTATGAAACAGAAACGGAAGAAGGTTCTGATCGTCGCCGGGGTGGTTCTGGCGATCGGTCTGGTCGCCGCGGCTGTCGTCCGGCGGACGCCCGCGCTGGTCGAGGCGCTGGGACTGGCGGAGCCAGCACCGAGGGGAATCGCTGCCTCCGGGTTCATAGAGGCCGAGGAGATCGCCATCGCCCCCGAAGTCGGCGGACGCATCGCCGAGATCCTGGTGGAAGAGGGGGACGAGGTGGAAGCGGACCAGGTGCTGGTGCGCCTGGACGATACGCTGGCGCGGGCCCAGTTGGAGGTCGCACAGGCCGGGCTGGAGGTGGCCCAGGCGAGGTTGGCTCTGGTGAAGGCTGGTGCGCGGATCGAGGAGATCCGCCAGGCTGAGGCGGCCCTGGCCCAGGCCGAGGCGGCGCGGGACGGGGCATACCAGGCCTGGCAGGACGCCCTCGCGCTCCTGGAGAACCCCCAGGAGATCGACGCCCAGATCGTGCTGGCGGAGGCGCAACTGGCCCAGGCCGAGGCCGCTCTCCGCCAGGCCACGGCCCTGCGGGATATGGCTCAGATCGCCAAGGACGCCTTCGAACAGGCCATCGAGTCGTTTCCCCCCGGAGAGCGACGCCGCATCCGCGTCGCCCACGGGACAGTCGAGGAGGTCCTGCCGGACCTTCCGCCGGAACTGCAGCAGTTCATCGCCGACCTGCCCGAGGGCACCTATACCTATGGAGACTGGGAGGTCCTCATCTCCGGGGAGGAGATCACCGTTTACCGGTGGGTGACCGCCTTCTACCCCTTGGAAGCCCACCTGACTCCCAACCGATACTGGAAAGCCACGGTCGGCTACAACTCGGCCCAGGCGGCCTACGACGGGGCCAAGCGGGCGCTGAGCCTCCTCTACGCGATGCGCAGCGACCCTCAGCAGATCCAGGCCCAGGTGGACGCGGCGGAGGCGGAGTACCGGGCCGCCGAGGCGGCGGTGGAGAGGGCCCGCGCCCGGCTGGAGGGGCTGCGGGCCGGAGCGACCCGGGAGGAGGTCGCCGCCGTAGAGGCCCAGGTGCAACAGGCGGAGGCGGAGGTAGAAAGCGCGATGGTGTTCCTGGAGAAACTCACCCTCACCGCCCCCGCCAGCGGTCAGGTGCTGGAGGTCACCCGACAGGTCGGAGAACTGGCCACGCCGGGGGTAACGTTGATCACGCTGGCCGATCTGGATCAGGTCACTTTGACCGTCTACGTGCCGGAGAACCGGCTGGGACAGGTCCAGGTGGGACAACGGGTGGAGGTGCGGGTGGATTCCTTCCCCGGTCGAGTGTTCCTCGGGCGGGTGGTGAGCATCGCCAGCGAAGCGGAGTTCACCCCCCGCAACGTCCAGACGGAGGAGGGGCGAACGAACATGGTCTTCGCTGTCAAGGTCGTCATCCCCAACCCCGACCACGCCCTCAAGCCAGGGATGCCCGCCGATGCGACCATTCTCACAGGGGAGCCATAAGATGGGTTTGCCGATCGCGGATCGAGTTGGTTCCATTCTCCTGCGTCCTGCTTCTTTCCTCTTGCCCCTTGTCCCTTGCACCTTGCTCCTTCTCTCCCCGGGCTGCAGCACCACCCCGGCGGAGGGTGCCATCACCGCTTCCGGCTTCATCGAAGGTACGGAGGTGGAGATCGCTGCGGAGGTGGGGGGGCGGATCTCCGAGATCCTGGTGGATGAAGGAGACGAGGTAGAAAAGGGACAGGTATTGGTGCGGCTGGACGACGCGCTATTGCAGGCCCAGCGGAGGGAGGCGCTGGCGGCTGTGACCGCAGCGGAGGCGAATCTCGCCCGCGTGCGGGCCGGCGCCCGCCCCGAGGAGGTCGCCGCCGCCCGCGCCGCGCTGGCTCAGGCGGAGGCGCAGCGGGACGAGGCGCTGCGCGCGCTGGAGAACGCCCGCCAGGCGATGGAGAATCCCCAGGACCTGAACCTCCAGATCGCTCAGGCGGAGACCGAGGTAGCACTGGCCGAGCAGGAGGTGGAGAGAGCCCGCGCTGACCTGGCGGAGGTCGAACTGAAGTATAACGTCTTCCGGGACCAAGGAGGGGACACGGAGAGGACGTGGGCGCTACAGGTGGAGGCTGCTCGCGCCGCCCTCGACGCGGCCCAGGCGAAACTGGACGGCGCACGGCGGTACCTCAACGCTCTGTACGCCATCCGCAACAACCCTCTGAGCCTTCAGGCGCAGGTCCATGCTGCCGAGGCCCGGTACAAAGCAGCGGAGGCGGCCGTCGAGGAGGCGCAGGCGGCGCTGGAGGAGGTGATAGCGGGTCCAACGCCCGAGGAGGTGACCCTGGCGGGGGCCCAGCTCCGCCAGGCCCAAGCCGCGCTGGCCCTTGTGGAGGCCCAGTTGACACAGTTGATCCTGACCTCGCCCATCACCGGCGTGGTCACCAGCCGCAGCGCACACGAGGGGGAGACTGCCGCGCCGGGCGTGCCGATACTGACCCTGGCCAACCTGGACGAGGTGACGTTGGTGCTATACATCCCGGAGGATCAGATCGGCCGCGTCCGGGTTGGACAACCGGTGGAGGTGCGGGTGGACTCGTTCCCGGGCCGGGTGTTCGTTGGCCGCGTTGCGACCATCGCCGGGGAGGCGGAGTTCACCCCGCGCAACGTTCAGACGCAGGAGGATCGGGCGAGACTGGTCTTCGCCGTCAAGGTCGTCATCCCCAACCCCGACCACGCCCTCAAGCCAGGGATGCCCGCCGACGCCGTCATCGTGACCAACCCATAAGGCCCGGGGCCTGCATCCGGCCCCCTTATCGGCTGCCTCAAAGTGCCTGGTATCTCGGTTGAACGGAAGGAGGCGAAGGAGAACAACGTCCCCTTCGCCTCCGGGTCTCCGTCGCTTGGGAAGCGTGGAGGTTATTCTTCTTCCTCCTTGACTTCCTCTTCCTTCCGTCGTCGGATCAACTCCGGCTCGGCCTCGGCAGCGGCCTCTACCTCCTCCGCTTCCTCTTCCTCCTCCGCCTCCTCGACCGGGCTCACGCTGACCACGACCTCGTCTGGATCGGCGAGGACGCGGATATTGGCCGGGATCGCCAGATCGGCGACGGTGATCTCCTGACCCACCTCGGTCAGCGATGCCAGATCGACCTCGATAGCATCCACCAGATCCTTGGGCAGGCACTCGATCTCAATGGATTCCCTCAACTGGAGAAGGATGCCCAACCCTCGCTCCACCACGGGCGACTCCCCAACAAGGATCAGGGGCACATCCACCGTGATCGGCTTGTCCATCTCCACGTGGTAGAAGTCGATGTGGAGCAACTCCCGACTGATCGGGTCTCTCTGAACCTCCCGTACCAGGGCGTGGAGAGGTTCCTTTTCGCCAGAGACGCGGACACTGATCAGTTGGCTGGTCCCTGCCTCGGCAAGTACGTCCTCTGCCTCCCGACGCCGGACCTGCAGAGGGCGGCTTTCGATACCTGGGCCGTAGATGACGGCCGGGATCCAATCCTCCCTCCGCAGTCGGCGCACCTGCTTGCCGACGACGGTTCGCACTTCCGCGTGCAACTCCAACTGCTCCATACCTCCCCCTTTGCGCGTGGCGAGGAGAAAGGCTCCTTCGCCCCGTGGTTTCTCTCGTCAGAACACAATCAAAAAGGCCGGGCTTGGCCGGCCTGGCCTGGCGGGTCGTATTGTAAATCAACTCTCCGCTTTCGTCAAGTTTGATGCTCTGACCTTCGGACAAGAGTTCGGACACCCCCTTCCCGGCGGCTGAAAGCCGCGGCTACAAGGAGGCGAAACCGCCCTTCGGCGGCTCCCGCCTCCTCTCTCCCACAGGGGAAGCCCAGCGAAGGCCGGGCTTCGCTACTCGGGAGCCAGCGACTTCTAGTCGCCGGACGGCGGGGGCTCCCGCTATGTCCGAACTATTGTCCAAACCCCAGTGATGCTAAGAGGCGGCAGCAACGAGCCAGGCTGAAATCCTCCACCGAGGCGCAGAGGACATAGAGAACAGTTAGGAAAAGGACTCAACTCTGTGCTCTCCGCGCCTCCGCGGTTACAGAAAATGCGATTGCTCTGCACCCCGCCAAAGGAGGAACCCCACAGCGGCACGATTTGTGGTATAATCAAGAAGAGGGGTGGAGTGCCCCGAGGAGGTGTTCTATGATCGAGGTGAAGATCGCCGGGATCCAGATCAGCCTGATGTCTCCGCACCGCGTCGTGCTGCTGAAGGAGATCGGTGCGGAGCGGTACCTTCCCATCTGGATCGGTCCTTACGAGGCGGAGGCCATCAACATCAAGTTGCAGAACATCGAGGTGGGCCGACCGCTGACGCACGACCTCCTTAAGAACGTGATCGAGACCCTCGGCGGGGTGGTGGAGCGCGTCATCGTGTCCGAACTGCGGGAGGACACGTTCTACGCCCGGATCATCGTCAGCGTAGACGGTCGAACGCTGGAGATCGACTCTCGCCCTTCCGACGCGATGGCCCTGGCCGTGCGGGTCGGAGCGCCGATTTACGTGGCCGAGGAGGTGATGGCGGAGGCCGGGATCGTGCCGGAGCAGGACCTGACCGAAGGAGAGGGGGAGGGAGGCGAGGGCTCGGCCTTCGACGAGTTCCTCGGCAGCCTGGATATCGACGATATGCCGATCCACTGAGGTAAACCGCCCGCAGGTTGCGCGTTGCGAGTTGCGAATCTCGAAACACTGTGCCCTCCAGGTCTCCTGATGGGAACAATTAGAGGGTGGTGATGGCTACGCCAGAGAAGACTGTCCCCCACAACGTAGAAGCGGAGGAGGCTGTCCTGGGGTCGCTCCTGATCGACCCCGACGCGCTGTTTCGGGTCGCTCCGTTCCTCCGGCCAGAGGACTTCTACCTCCGGAAGAACGGCTGGATCTACGAGGCGATCCTCGCCCTCCACGAGCGTCGCGAGCCGATCGACTTCGTGACCCTCTGCACCGAGCTGGAGGCCCGAGGGCAGTTAGAGGAAGTGGGAGGGGCGGCCTACATCACCCGGCTGATCGACGCTGTCCCCTCTGCCATCCACGTGGAGGCGTACGGCCGCCTCGTCGAAGAGGCCGCCGTTCGCAGACGGCTCCTCTCCGCCGCCAGCGACATCGCCCAACTGGCCTATCGGGAGGAGCAAGAGATCGAAGAGGTGGTGGATCGGGCCGAGCAGGCCCTCTTCGCCGTCTCCCAGCGCCGCCTCGTCCGTGAGATGGCCCCCATCCAGGAGGTCATCCGCCAGTACTACGACCGCATCGAGTACCTCTACGAGCACCGGGGAGAGCCGCTGGGGGTGCCGACCGGCTTCGTGGACCTGGACAAGCTGCTGGGGGGGCTCCAGAAGTCGGACCTGATCATCGTCGCAGCGCGGCCCGGCGTGGGGAAGACCTCTCTTTGCCTCTCCTTCGCTCGCAACGCCGCTCGGCTGGGGAAACACGTCGCCATCTTCAGCCTGGAGATGTCCGCAGAGCAGGTGGTGCAGCGGCTGGTCGCCGCCGAGACAGGGATCGATGCCCAGCGGCTCCGCCTGGGTCAATTGCACGAAGATGAATGGCCTCTCTTCGTCCAGGCCACCGGCGTCCTGTCCGAACTTCCCATCTTTATCGACGATACGCCCTCCATCTCCGCCCTCCAGTTGCGGACCAAAGCCCGTCGGTTGCACGCCGAGCATGGGCTGGACCTGGTGGTGGTGGACTATCTGCAGCTGATGACTACCGACATGCGAGTGGAGAACCGCGTGCAGGAAGTCTCCTATATCTCCCGGATGCTGAAGGGGCTGGCGCGGGAGTTGAACGTGCCGCTGGTGGCCGCCTCCCAGTTGTCCCGCGCTGTGGAGCAGCGGACGGACAAGCGGCCCGTTCTGTCGGACCTACGCGAAAGCGGAAGTCTGGAGCAGGACGCAGACGTGGTGATGTTCATCTACCGCGAGGAGTTGTACAGGCCGGAGACGGAGAAGCAGCATATCGCCGACATCATCGTCGCCAAACACCGGAACGGCCCCACCGGCGTGGTACAGCTCTTCTTCCGCCAGCAACTGGCCCAGTTCCTGGACGCGGAGACGCGGATCCAGCCGGTGGAGTTCTCCTGAGGATGCGTACGTTTTCAGGCTTTCCCTCCGGTAAAGTGCGCGTCGTGCGGTTACCGGAGCCGTTCTTTACCGACCTTCTACCTCTGATCGACGATCTGGACGAACTGAAGGTCACCCTCTATGTTTTCTACCGACTGAGTCAGCAAGCGGGATCGACGCCGCACCTTCGACATCGGGAGTTGGTGGACGACCCGTCGCTGGTGGATAGCCTGGGAGGGACAGGGGGAGCGGTCGTCGAGGCCGCCCTCGACCGGGCGGTGGAGCGAGGGACGCTGCTGCGGGCCGAGGCGGAGATCGACGGGCGACAGGAGGTGGTCTACTTCGCTAACACGCCCCGAGGACGGGCGGCTTTGGAGGCACTACGTCGGGGTGAACCGCTGTCAGAGGTCACCTCCCCTCCCCGGCCCAACGTGTTCGTCCTCTATGAGGAGAACATCGGCCCGCTGACCCCCCTCATTGCTGAAGAACTGAAGGAGGCCGAGGGGACTTACCCTGCTGACTGGATCGAGGCGGCCTTCCGGGAGGCGGTAGCGCTGAACAAGCGGAGTTGGCGATACATCCGGGCGATCTTGGAGCGATGGCGCACCGAGGGGAGAAAGGATGAAACAGATCGGCGAGGTGGCGAAGGAGATCGCCGCCGGTATATCGAAGGCAAGTACGGCGAGTACATCGAGCATTAAGGAGGCGGGAGGCAAGAGGCAGGAGAGCAAGGAGGAGGTATGCCCCTACTGCAAGGGGCTGGGCTACGTGCGGGCCGACGTCCCGGTGGGCCACCCTGACTTCGGGAAACTCCTCCCTTGCTCCTGTCGCCTGACGGAGATGGCCCGGCACCGCGTCGAGCGGTTGCGGGCGTTGGGAAACCTGGACGCCCTGGCCCATATGACCTTCGAGACGTTCGTGCCCGAGGGCCACGGCCTGCCTCCTCAGAAGCAGGAGAACCTCCGCCACGCCTACGAGACGGCCCGAGCGTTCGCCGAGGATCCCTCTGGCTGGTTACTCATCAAGGGCGGCTACGGCTGTGGCAAGACCCACCTGGCGGCGGCGATCGCCAACCGGTGTGTCGAGCGAGGCCAGCCGGTGCTCTTCGTCACCGTCCCCGACCTGCTGGACCACCTGCGGGCCACCTTCGGCCCCACCAGCGTCGTCACCTACGACGAGCGGTTCGAGCAGGTCCGTACCGCGCCGGTGCTCATCTTAGACGACCTGGGCACCGAAGCTCCTACCCCATGGGCTCAGGAGAAACTATTCCAGATCCTGAACTACCGGTACAACGCTCGCCTGCCGACCGTCATCACCACCAACCACGAACTGGAGGAGATCCCGCTGCGCATCCGCTCTCGGCTGGTCGATCCAGATTTGACCCAGGTCGTCGCCATTCTCGCCCCCGACTATCGTCAGGTGGGCGTCTCTCCAGAGGATTCGGAACTGAGTAGCCTTCACCTCCACGGTCACCAGACCTTCGACACGTTCGACCTGCGGGACGGAGAACTGCCGAGGGAGGAGGTGGAGAACCTGCGCCGGGCGGTGGAGGTCGCCCGGGCGTTCGCCCAGGAGCCCGACGGGTGGCTCGTCTTCACCGGGGTGCACGGCTGCGGCAAGACCCACCTGGCGGCAGCGATCGCCAACGAGCGGGTCCGCCAGGGATACCCCGCCCTCTTCGTCTTCGTCCCCGACCTGCTGGACCATCTGCGGGCCACCTTCGGTCCCCACAGCCTGGTTCCCTTCGACAAGCGGTTCGAAGAGGTGCGACGGGCTCCTTTCCTGGTGCTGGACGCCCTGGGGACCGAATCGGCGACGCCGTGGGCGCGGGAGAAACTGTATCAGATCTTCGAATACCGGTACAACGCCCGTCTGCCCACCGTTATCACCACGGCTCTGCCCATCAAGGAACTGGACCCCCAACTGGCGACCCGGATGGCGGACGAGAGCCGATGCAGGCGGTTCGCGATCCTGGTCCCTCCCTACCTGGGAGGGGGCCGACGGCGGAAGAAAAAAAAGAGCCGCAGGTGAGTTTCACATACAGGGGGCACAGCGGTCTCCTTGACCGGAGATACTCCGCGTGTATCGATCACTGCTTCATAGCGGGCAGCGCGACGCCGAAGAGGGAACCCTTGCCCGGGACCCCCTCGCTTTCTACCCAGACCCGCCCGCCGTGCTCCCGCACGACGGCCTGGACCAGGCTCAGCCCCAGTCCCGTTCCAGCCACCTTCTCCGCACCCGGCTGGTGCACTCGATAGAACTGTTCGAACAGATAGGGCTGTGCTTCCTTCGGGATCCCTATCCCCGTATCCTGCACGGTGAGGATCACCTCATCCCCCTCCAGCCATAGCCGAACCCAGATCTCCCCGCCCGATGGGGTGTACTTGATGGCGTTGTCCAACAGGTTGACGACGACCTGAGTGAGCAAGTGCCGGTCCCCTTTCACCAGAAGAGGCTCCTCCGGAATATCCGTCCACAAGCGCAACCGCTTCATCTCCGCGCGGAACCGGTGTTCCTGCACGACCTCCCGCACCAGTTCGCTCATGTCCACCGGCGTATCCCGAGCGATCCGAGTTGCCTCGATCCGTTCTAACTCCAGCAGATTGTCGATCAGCCGCTCCATCGCCTGCAGGTTCTTCATCACCCGGGACGCCAGTTGCTCCTGGTGCCCCGCCAGTTTGAGGTCCTCCACCAACACCTCGAAGAAACCCTTGGCGAGGTGGAGCGGGTTGCGCAGGTCGTGGGAGGCGATCCGGATCATCCGCGACTTCAGCTCACTCAGTTGGTGCAAGGCAGATACATCGGCCATCGTCGTCACGTAGCCGATCCGCTCCCCCCGGTCATCGGTCACCGGCGTGAGGTGGGCTACCAGGACACGTCCGTCGCTCAGTTCGATCTCGGTGGTCTCCTCCCGCGTGCTCTCCCCGTTCATCAGATGCTGGATCGCTTCGCTGACGCTGGCGTGGGGCACGATCTCGGTCAGAGGGCGGCCGATGGCCTCCTGCTCAGAGACGCCGAACAGCACCTCCATCGCCCGGTTCACCAGGCGGACCCGTCCGTCCAGGCTGGTCACGACGATGGCGTGATCCACGCTGTCCAGCACCGTGCGCAGATACTCCCGGTTCCTCTCAATCTCCCGGAACAGTCGGGCGTTCTCCAAGGCCACCGCCGCCTGGTTAGCCAGCGCCATCAACAGTTCCTGGTCCTCTTCGGTAAAAGCGAAGGGGGTGTAACTCTGTGTGCAGATGGCGCCGACCACTTTGCCTTTGACCATCATCGGGACCCCGAGCAGGGATTCGGCCATCTTGCCGCTTCCCCCGGTAGGAAGGACGATCCCAAGCGACTGGATCTCCTCGAGGGTGTGCAGGAGCAAGGGGCGGCGATGCTCGATGATCCACGCGGCGACGCCCTCCCCAGGACGGTAGGGCCGTCGGACGGAGGGGTAGCGGACCCCCTCGTCGTAGATGACCTCGTAGATTAACTCCTGTTGTTCCGGTTCGTAGATGGCGACCCAGAAGTTGCTCGTGTCGATCAGTTGACCGATCCCCTCTCGGATTAGATCCAGAATGGGTCTGAGTTCCTGCGACGAGCCGATGAACATACCGGCGCGGCTGAGCGCGTCCAACGCTGCCACTTGCCGCTCCAGGGTCTCCTGGGCTTGCCCCAGCCGTTGGGCCAGAAAGCCGACGATCAACAGGGGTAAGATGAGCAGGGTCAGTGCCAGCGGCCCGGTGTAGACGTGGGCGACGGCCATCGCAGCCCCGCTGGGCATCACCGCCATCTCGATAAGAAAGGTGCGGGGAGCGGTCCGGGTCAGATAATCCAGGGCCGGTAGGCCCTGGAGGCGGTGGCTCAGCGTCATCACCAATCGATTGAGAACAGCGACGACGAAGGCGAGGAAGAACGCCCTACCCAGTTCGAGGGCTTCCAACCGGGTCAGTGGAACCTCACCGCCGATCGCCTGGTACGCGTACCCCCCCGCTAGCCAGATCAGGGCGAACATTCCCCACGAGCGAGCAACGAAGGGAGCACCGCGACGGCGCATCACGATCTCGTTCAACGCTGCACCCAACGCAGCGACCCACGCGGCGGCGGCTGGCCCGAAGAGAAGGGAACAGGCGAGACAGATGGGACCCTCGAAGGAATGGTAGATCCCTCTATGGATCCGGAATGAGAGGGAGTGGAGGGCCCAGGTTGCGGGGACGAAGACAAGCGCAAGGAGAGGGATCGCCGTAAGTGGGACCTGATGGCTCACGCTGAGAAGTGCCACGGTGGCCCCCCCGGCGAGTGACCAGCAGAAGAGCTGGAAGGGCCGTGGAAACCTCTGGGCCGACATCATCGCTTTTACATTTTATCATATTGTCAAACCACCTGCCAATAGACTCTTCTTCCTATTCCCTATGACTGATTGTACCTCCGCTTCCGCTGAAGTCTGGACAGTCGTCTCTCCAACGCTTCAAGGGCGCGCTCCCGGCGTGGCCCCGGCGGCCAGCGGCGGGCGCGGGCCAGAGCCACCTTCGTCCATCGGAGTGCCAGGTCAAAACGAGGGATATGCCACTCGAAGATCTTTGCCAGTTCCACGGGGGCGAGGATCCCCAAGGGGTCCTCCAGCGCTAACTGCTGCCACCACTCTGTCGCCTCCCCTCGTCGCCCGGCCCGTTTCAAAAGCAGGGCCAGATCGCGCAGTGCCCGGAGGCGGAGATGGGCAGGGAGTCCCGATGTCAGGGCCTTGCGGAGGAACTGTTCGGTGTTTTCCTTGCCGTACCATCGGGCCAGCGCGTAGAGGTCCGGTCCCCCCAATCCCTCCGGCATCGCGAGAGCCCGACCCAGCCGTGCCGCCAGCGTCACCATACTCAACACGTCGATCCGGTTATGGTAGAGGATGCGGGGGATCTCTCGCGCATCCCCAGTGCGGAGGTAGTCCAGATAGACGCGGGGGATCACACCGCTGGGGATGTCCGCCTGATCCCGTTCCACCCCCAACACCTCTCGCTCTAATGACCCCAGGGCGCACGAGGTCAGCCGGAAACGCCACAGGCGACGGGAGGGCGGCAATAGGTCCACGTGGGGAACGGCTGCCAGAGGGAACGGCCGCCGGGCCAGGATAAACCGGTTCTCCAGGATCGGCACGTCGAACCCACGGCCGTTGAACGTGACCAGCATCTTGAACCGGGGCAGGATGTCGGCCAGGAAGGTGATCATCGCGGGCTCATCGCCGGGATCGCGGAGGAAGATCTGGACCACGCGGAACCGATCCCTCTCGAAGAAACCCAGTCCGACCAGGAAGGCCATCGTGCCAGTCCCTGCGGAGAGGCCGGTGGTCTCCGTGTCCAGGAAGAGAGCGTGCTCCAGATCGACATCGGCCGGGCAGGGATCGCCCCCGAGCAGGGAGAGGATGTTCGGATCCAGATCAAGGAAGGCACCTAAGGGCAGATCGCCGTGGTGATGGTGGATCGGCAGGTGCTCCTCGACAAGGAAGCAACGGCCGTGGGAGGTCTCGTGGAAGCGGCCCTGCACCACACTCTCAAGGGAGACGCGACGTCGCTGGGAGGGGGGCAACGCTCTTACCCCTCGCACCATTCCCAGCCGACGAAGCCGCTCTCGGAGATCTTCTCGCCGTTCTAGATCCCGTCTCTTCATCTCTCAAGGAAATTATACGGGGGGAGGGGGGAGAGGCAAACGGGCGATAGCGGGTGAAACGAAGACGGCCGGCGCCGCCGCCGAAGGGCCTGGCCCCGCAGGTTCCCTCCCACCTTGATCCCGGTGGCGATGGAGTCCCGATAGAATTGTTCCAGTGGTGGAATGGCCTCGTCTCCCTGCGAGGGGAACCGGCTGGCGTGGCACATTCATTCGGCCCAGGGGAGGGCGAAGGAGGCCAGCTCGACACCGCGTTGGCGGGAGCCGGCCTGGCGGATGTTCTCAATGAAGGCGGCGGAGATCAGGCCGCCGGAGGTGGTGATGTGGGTGGGAGAACTCATCGGCTGGCTTTCCACTCCTCCAGTAGGGCGGGAAGGTCGGCTGGATGGGGGGTGAGCCCTACCTTCCCGACCGCGGCCCACAGCCGCCGGTCGAAGGTGGAGAAGGTGACCGGCTCCCCCAGTGCGTCCTGCCAGAGGGAGGCCGCCGCCAGGTGGACGGCGTCGTACCATCGCAGCCCGTGCTCCCACGCCAATCCGTCGGCTCGGGCGACCACGACCTCCGTCACCTGCACCCGGACCAGGTCCGGCCACTCTGCCCGGAACACCCTCATCGCCGCCTGTGCTTCCTCCTCGGTCAGGGCACCCACCCGTGCTGCGCGGGCCAGCGCAGCAGAGACCTCCGCCCGTGTGGTCAACGCCGTGCCCACGGTGCTGGCCTCGGCGATGGCCTGGCCCACCTCGGCCGAGCCCACCTCGGCCACGTACCGTTTGACCAGCGCGCTGGCGTCCAGATAGAGGATCATTCCCGGTCCTCCAACAGAAGGTCAGCCACCGACCGCTCACCGCGGGTGCGGGCGACTGGGGCCAGTGGGGGTAACCGCCGCCCGCTCCAGGCGACCATCCCCGCCTCGACCAGGGCCCGCATCCGTTCCTCCGGCGAGCCAGCCAGCGGCACGATACGGCCGACGGGCCGCCCGCGCTCGGTGATGACGATCGTCGCTCCGGCCTTCACCTGCCGTAGGTAAGCGCTCAACCGTGCCTTTAACTCCCGTACACCTACTGTGGTCACACCCATGATGCACCTCCCTGGTTGTAACCACATTATACATGATGTGACCACAAATGGTAAGCGGGCATCAGGGCCGGGTCGGTGAGGAAGATGACCAGGGAGAAGACGAAGAGGAAGGCCTCTGGCCTTCCTCCCTCCGTTCAGGCGCCCCCGGCGCGACTCGAACGCGCAACCTACGGATTCGAAGTCCGGCGCTCTGTCCCATTGAGCTACGGGGGCATCTATAAAACAAGCCGGGTGTGCCCCGGCCGTCAGGGGTGAGTGGTGGGACTCGAACCCACAATCTCCTGGGCCACAACCAGGTGCCTTAACCCTTAGGCCACACCCACCACGCGCCATATATCCTACCACAAAAGCCCTAAAAGGGCAACCCTAACTCCGACTTGACGCAAGGCATTCGCATTTTCCGTAATCGCAGAGGCTCGGAGAGCGCAGAGTTCAACCTTACCATCCCCTATGTTCTCCGTGCCTCCGCGGTGAAATCCGGCTGTCCCCCCTTACCTTCTGGAAAATGCGATCGCCCTGGACCTTGACGAACTTGTAACCGCTTGGGCCGAAGAGCGGGAGAGGAGCTACCATCCATCGCTTTTCTTACCCCTTGGTTTGTGCTAGAATCCCGACGCGCCTGAAAACCGAGGGGAGGAGAAGCCGTGAAACAACCTCAGGTTCACCCCACCGCCTTCATCGCTCCTAACGCCGTCCTGGTTGGGAACGTGACGGTGGAGGCAGAGGCGAGTGTCTGGTTCGGCTGCGTGCTGCGGGCGGAGGAGGCCCCGATCCTCGTCGGTCCGCAGACCAACGTGCAGGACCTGACGGTGATCCACACCGATCCGGACCGCCCTTGCCGTCTGGGGGCTGGGGTCACAATAGGCCACCGGGCGGTGATCCACGGCGCGACGATCGAGGACGGAGCGCTGATCGGCATCGGGGCCATCGTGCTCAACGGAGCGGTCGTCGGAGAGGAAGCCATCGTGGGAGCAGGCGCGGTGGTCCCAGAGGGAAGCACGATCCCCCCTCGCACCCTGGCCCTCGGCGTACCGGCCCGGGTGGTCCGTTCGCTGGAACCGGCGGACCTGGAACGGGCACGGGAGGCCGCTGCCTGGTATGTAAAGCGGGCCCGGCTTTATCGGGCGGAGAACTACAGAGACACAGAGTACACAGGGTTCCCTCTGGAAAACTTGTAGAGATCTCTCTGTGTCTCTCTGGTGAAATCAAAAACAGGGGGCACGTATGAGCGAGGTCGCCAAATTACTGAAGGAGATCGAGATCTTCGTGGGTCTGCCGGAGGAGAAGATCCTCCAGATCCTCTCCATCGGCGAAGTGAGGACGTTCCGGGCTGGAGAGACCATCATCGCCGAAGGGGAACCGTCCGACGAACTGTACGTGATCCAAGACGGGATGGTCGAGGTCCTGGTCTCCGGCGAAGCCGTGCCCGACGTCCCCGGCCCGCCGGAGCCGACGCCGGTGGTCCAGTTGGGTCGGGGGCAGGTGTTCGGTGAGATGGCGCTGGTCGACCGAGGGGCCCGTTCGGCGACAGTTCGTTGCGTCGAAGACGGCACCGTCCTCTTCGTCATCCCCCGGGAGGCCTTCTGGCAGTTGTGCGAGGAGGATCACCACATCGGCTACGTGGTGATGCGGAACATCGCCCGCGACCTCTCCTTCAAACTGCGCCATCGGAACCTGCCAAGGACCGTAGCCCGAGAGTGAGAGGGAGGCCGCCGATGATCTACAAGGTCAGTTACGTAGTCGTCGGTGCGCGGCACCCCGGCGCGATCGTCAACCGGGACACCCCGCCGCAGGTGGGAGAGATGGTCGAACTGGGGGGGGTGCGCTTCGAGGTGGTCGAAGTGGCCGACTTGATCCCCCCGCAGGGGGACTTTGCCTATCTCCACGTCACCCTCCGCCCACTGTCCCCCCCCAGCGCGGAGACCCCGTGACGGAACCGGTATGGTTCCGCTTGTCGCAATTACAGAGGCACAGAGGGCACAGAGAACCGCACCGTGCCCTCCGTGCCTCTATGGTGTCGAGGAGGTTCACTGAATGACCGATCTGCGCGCGTATTTCGCCGAACGGACCGACGAGATGGTCGATCTCCTGCGTCGACTCGTCGAACTGGAATCACCGAGCACCGACAAGGCGGCCGCCGACCGCATCAGCCGGTACGTTGCCGACCGGGCCCGCGAGGCTGGAGCGGAGGTCACCTTCGTACCGCAGGAGCAGTACGGCGACCACCTCCTGGCCCGCTGGGGAGGGGACGGGAACGGTTTCCTGCTGTTGTGCCACTTGGACACCGTGTGGCCGGTGGGCACGCTGAAGGAGCGGCCCTGGCGGGTGGAGGGGGACCGCGCCTTCGGCCCTGGATGCTACGACGACAAGGCCAGCGCGGTCGTCATCCTCACAGCGTTGAGAGGGTTGCGGGAGCTGGGTCTGCGTCCCTCCCGCCCCGTGACCGTCCTTTTCAACACCGACGAGGAGGTGGGCAGTCGCTCCTCCCGCCCGCTCATCGAGGCGGAGGCTGCCCGCGCGGCGGTGGTCTTCTGCGTCGAGCCGGCCCGGCCCGACGGCTCCCTGAAGGTGTGGCGAAAGGGGACCGGCCGCTACGTGATCACCGCGTTGGGACGGGCCGCCCACGCAGGGGCCGACCACGAGAAGGGGATCAACGCCATCGAGGAACTGGCCCATCAGGTCCTGCGGCTACAGGGAATGACGGACTACGAACGGGGTACGACGGTCAACGTGGGGTGGATGCAGGGCGGGACCCGGACCAACATCGTGCCGGAGCAGGCCCAGATCCGGGTGGACCTACGGGTGCGCACCCAGGCGGAGGCGGTGCGGATGGACGAGACCATCAAGGGCCTCCGGCCGGTGCTGCCGGGCGCCCGGTTGATGATCGAGGGCGGACCGAGCCGACCGCCGATGGAGGAGGGTCCGGTGACGCTGGAACCCTTCCGACGGGCCCGGGAGATCGGCGCGGAACTGGGGATAACGTTGACCGCCGGGGGTTCCGGCGGGGCCTCCGACGGTAACTTCACCGCTGCCCTGGGTGTACCCACGCTGGACGGGCTGGGGCCTGTCGGCGACGGGGCGCACAGCGTCGACGAGTACGTCCTGATCCCCAGCCTCCCCGAGCGTGCAGCCCTCCTGGCCGCGCTGCTGACCCGCTGGTAGGAGGTCCCGATGCGCAAGGTCCGCACCGCCCTGGTGGTCATCGCTCTCAACAACCTCCTCCTAGCCCTCGGCTTCCGCCTGTGGCAGTCCATCTTCAACAACTTCGCCGTGGAGGAACTGGGGGTCCGCGCCGACCAGATCGGCATCGTCCAGGCGATCCGTGAGATCCCCGGGCTGATGGGGTTCCTCGTCGGACTCCTGGCCCTGATTCTGGTCGAAATGCGGATCGCGGGCCTCTCGGTGGTCGTGATGGGGGCCGGCATCTTCCTCACGGCGGCGGCTGGGAACCTGGCGGGGCTGATCGGGGCCACGCTGTTGATGAGCGTGGGCTTTCATTTCTTCTACTCCAGCAACGTCTCAGCGGTGTTGCTGACGGTGGGAACCGACGAGGCCCCCAAGACCCTGGGTCGGTTGAACAGCCTGGGCGCGCTGGCCTCCGTGCTGGGCGCCCTCTTCATCTTCGCCACTCTGGACGCCTGGGGATACCGCACCCTCTTCCGCGCGGCCGGAGCGGTGGTGATGGTCGGTGGGCTGGTGTTGCTTCCCTTCGGCCGCCAGCCCGTGCGCGCACGACGGGCCCAGCGACGCCCCCCTCTGCGCCGCCGATACGGACTATACTACGCCCTCCAGTTCTTGATGGGCAGTCGCCGCCACATCTTCACCACCTTCGCCGTGTACCTGCTGGTGCGCCGTTACGGCGTGACGCCACAGACGATCACGCTGCTCTTCCTGATCAACAGCCTGATCGGCACTTACTTCCACCAGGCCTTCGGCAAGATCGTAGCCCGCTTCGGCGAGCGGCGGGTGTTGACGGTCAACTTCGTCCTTCTCGTGGGCGTCTTCCTGGGCTACGCCCTGATCCCCCTGGTCCGCAGCCTCGCCTCACCCACCTTCCCAATGCCCGGCGTGGTCCTAGGTGATTGGGTGCTCTTCCCCACCTTCACCGCCTCGCCAGCGCTGTTGATCCTGCTGGTCCTTTTCATCACCGACCACATCCTCTTCGGCTTCTCCATCGCCCTCCAATCCTACTTCCAGAAGATCGCTCTGAGCCCCGAGGACATCACGCCCAACATCTCTGTAGGACAGACCATCAACCACATCGCAGCGGTGGTCGTGCCGGTGATCGGCGGGGTAGTCTGGGAGCAGGTCGGGGCCCAGTACACCTTCTTCGCCGGGGTCCTGATCGCCCTTCTCTCGCTGGCCTTGACGCTCCAGATGCGCGTTCCCCATCGCCCAGCCAGCGCAAAGGGCTGATGGTGGCCGCGTCGAAACGGAAGCGCGACGCGGCGTCAACAAGGCGGGGTTGAAATCCACCGCTCCAGGCTAATCTTGGAACAAACAACGTTTCGGGGTATAATCCCTCCAAGTTGCCAGGGGGAAGATAAGGTATGGAGCCGGTCCCAGGAATCCAGGTACGCCGCGCCCGTCCATCGGACGCCGAGCGGATCGCGGCCTTCATCAACCGGGCACGTCCGGGGCGCAAGCCAGTCACCCCGGATGAGGTGCGCGACCGGTTCGGCATCGTGGGGTTCCTCGTCGCCGAGCAGGACGGGGAGGTCACCGGCCTGCTGGGCTGGCTGGTCGAGAACCTGGTGGCGCGGGTGACCGACTTCCTAGTCTGGCCCGCCGAGCGGCGGTTGACGGTCGGCCGCGCGTTGATCGGTGCGATGGAGGAAGCGGCGAGGGAACTCCAGTGCGAGGCAGCGCTGCTCTTCCTTCCCCGCAACGCCCCGCCCGAACTGATCGCCTACTGGGAGGCGTTCGGCTATCGACCTGTGGAGGTAGCCAGCCTTCCTAAGGCATGGCGGGAGGCGGCGCAGGAAGCCCGGTCGATCGACGAGCAGATCGTACTCAAGCCGCTGCGTGAGGACATGGTCCAACGACCCCTGTAGAGGGAGGCTTCACCGATGTCCAGACTGGTTCAGTTCGCCCAACAGCATCCTCGCCTGACGGCCTGGTTCGTCCTTGCCGTCGGCATGGTCGCCATCCTGGTCTGGTCCGCCCGAGACGTGGGGCTCCAGCCCGGCCAATGGGCGGCGCTGATCGTCGCTACCATCGGCCTGGCGGGTCTCTGTGTCTGGATCATCGGGTGGGAGGACGAGGAGGAAGAAGAGGAACAGGGAAGCGAGAAGGCGGAGAAGCAGGGGTAGGTTCACCCTGCTCCGGCCCGCTCCTTCGCCGTCAGCAGGGCCCGGCGGGCGAGCACCTTGGCCATCGCCCGACGGTACTCGGTGCTCCCCCGGAAGTCTGCAGGTGGGTCGAGCGGCTCGGCCGCCAATGCGGCCACCTCCTCCACCTGTTCCACGGAGGGCTCTTTCCCCATTAAGTGCTGTTCCGCACGTGAGGCCCGAAGCGGTCGGTCCCCCACCCCGCCGAGGGCTAGTCGGACCTCCTGACAGATCCCCCCTTCCAGCCGAAGGAACGACGCCGCGCAGACGATCGGCCGGTCCTTCGGGGTGCGACCGACGTGGGCGAACCCCAGCCCCACCACGCCGACGGGGCGGGGGATCTCCAACTCCGTGATCAGCCCGCCGCCGGTGAGGAGGCGGCGTCGATAAGCGAGGAAACTATCCAGACCGACCGTCCGCCGCTCCGGAGCCCAGAGGGTCAGCGAAGCATCCAGTGCCAGGAGCAGAACCAGCAACGGATGGTCGGCCTCCCCGCAGGCCAGCATCCCGCCGACGGTGGCCTGCCCCCGCAGGTTGCGCGAGGCTACCAGCGGCACCACCTCCCGAATCCATCCCTGGGTGAGATCGACCAGGTCCGCGCTCTCCATCAACCGCTGAAGCGGGACCGTCGCACCGATGCTCACCCGATCCGGCTTGCCTTCGATGTAGGAGAGCCCCAACCGGCTCAGGTCCACCACAGCCTCGACGGAGGGATCCTTGCTGGGCAACAGGTGCGTCCCGCCGCCCAGAGGAACCGTCCCCGGCTGACGGATCAGGCGGAGCGCCTCCTCCAGGCTTTCGGGACGGTGATAGGTGTGCAGGTTGGGCAGCATCACGCCTCCTCCGGGTATACTTTCCAGTAAACTCTCTCCTCCTCCCACGACGCGCGGAAGGTTTCAGGAGCGGGACCCAGGAGGGACTCGCACTCGGCGGTGACGGTCCCGTCGGGCAACCGGATCTGGCCGGCCACCCGTGCGCCGATTCCCCCAATCTGTTCGACCCACCCGATGGCGGTCAGGGGGGTCCCGGTGGGAGTGGGGCGGCGGTAGCGGATGGTGAGGCGGAGCGTCACCATCAACCCCTCCTCCCCCGGCCGATGAAGCATCACCGCTCGGCCGGCGACCTCGTCCAGCACAGCGGCGACGATGCCCCCGTGAACGACGCCAGGGTAACCCTGGTACACGTCGGGCACGGTGAAGGTGGCCCGCACCTGCCCAGCCTCGGGATCCTGATAGAAGGCGAGTTTCAGCCCAATGGGATTCTGCACGCCGCAGACGAAGCACTTTCGGGAACTTGGTTGTTTGTCCATCGGACACACTCGCAAGTGGGATGGGAGGGTATCCTACACCGAAAGGCGGAAAGATGCAAGGGGCAGGACTGGGGTTTGGACAATAGTTCGGACATAGCGAGAGACCCCGCCGTCCGGCGACTAGAAGTCGCTGGCTCCCGGGCAGCAAAGCCCGGCCTTCGCCGGGCTTCCCCTGTCGAAGAGAGGAGGCGGGAGCCGCCGAAGGGCGGCTTCGCCTCCTTGTAGCCGCGGCTTTCAGCCGCCGGGAAGGGGGTGTCCGAACTCTTGTCCGAAGGTCAGGCAGGAGGCAGGATGCAGGGGGCAGGGGGCGAGGTTAGAGAGACGTTCCGGAGCGGTGACGGGCGGCGAAGGCGTAGAGACGGTAGAGAAGGGGACGCAGGGGGCGGTCCCACGCGCCGACGGTACGTACCAGACGCCCGCCGAAGCCCCGTTTGAAGCGGTAGACCCCCCACAAACCGTCCCGGCGATGGGTGAACTCCGCCTCCAACTGCTCCAGGTCGGCATCCGGCACACCCCACAGGTCGTACTCGGTACACCCCAGGGACCGGGCCCAGCGCATCGCCTCCCACTGGAGGAGGTAGGTGGGCATCTTCTCCCGGTGGGCGTCGCCGGAGGCCCCGTAGAAGTACCAGGACCGCTTTCCCAAGGCAAAGGCCATCAGCGCTGCCACCGGCTCTCCGTCGACCTCGGCCAGCAGAAGCCGCGCCCAGCCTCGAGGGACGAAGAGCCGGAAGGCCCGCTCGTAGTAGGCCGGGGCGTGGACGCCGAACCGGTTCCGGGCACCGGTGATCGCCATCAACCGGTGGAACGTCGGCAGGTCCGCCTCCGTCCCCTCCCGCACCGTCACCCCCTTGCGGGCCGCCAGTCGGACGTTGTACCGCGTCTTCTGTTTCATCCGCGCCAGGATCTCCTCCTCCGTGCCGGAGAGGTCCACGATCAGAGTGCGGCGCGGCTGGACGCTGTCCAAAGGAGAAGGGACGAAGCCTGACGCCGCCAGGCGCTCCTGCCAAATCGGCTCATCCGGCAGGTCCGGCTCCACCGTGAGGACGACGGCCCCTCGCCTGCGGGCCGCCGCCGCCAGCGCGTCCATCAACGCGGCGACGGTCCCCCCATCCTCCCAATCCACCAGCGGACCGCGGGGCACGTAAGCCAGGCGGGCCAGGCCGCCGGGGAGCCTTCGGTAGAGGATCTGCGCCCCGGCGACGATCCGCTCCTTCCCGTTGATGTTCCAGCACCACTCGTCCGCCGCCGGCTCTTCTACCCACCTCGCCAGCACGACCCGCTCCACCTCCCAGCCGAAGGCGGCCTTCAGTTCGCCCCAGGGGGAGGTCTGGAGGATGTGGGCCTGGGGGTGGGAGGCGACGAACCGGTCCCAGACGCCCGGATCGGGGGCAGAAACCACCCTGAAGGTGTGCGAACCGCCGATCGTGGTGGTCTCCACGCCCCTTGCGTCCTCTGCGGCCGGGTTCGATCCCATCACGGCGTCTTTCCCTTTCGGGCCACGATCAGCAGGCCGCCGCCCTTCTCGCCGGAGGGAACATCCATCTCATAGTAGGGCCGCCAGGCCCGGCTCAGTTGCGCCACCACCCAGCGGCGGAGGAGCCGTTGGTAGCCCAGACTGCGGAGGCGGGGAGAGGCCAACGCCCGCCACGGCGACCAGCGGTCGATCCCGTACCGGCCGTTCATCCGGTCCCACAGCCGCTCCACCGGCTCCGGGATGTAGTACCGGGCTCCCTCCAGCGACATCCCCGCTCTCGCCAACAGGTCGGCCCACCCGTCGGGCGTGTGGTAATGGTGGTGGGCCAACCGCACGTCCACCCTTGTCGCATACCGCTCCGCCCCCTCGGGGTCACCCCGCTCCCAACGGACACGATAGCCGTGGAGAAGGTGGCGGAAGGCGTCGGAGGGGACGGTGAAGATGAATCGGCCGCCGGGCCGGAGAACCCGCGCCACCTCCTGGAGGACGGGAAGGGGATCGGGGATGTGCTCCAGGACCGAGTTGCTGAAGACGGTGGCAAAGGAGCCGTCGGCGTAGGGCATCCGGTGACCGTCGGCTTGCTGGACCCAGCGGTAGACCCCCGATCGGGCTGCCTTCCGCACCTGCTCGGCCCAGGGGTCCAGCCCGACGTCCACCCCCTCCGGGCCAAAGAGGGCTCCGGCGATGAGGCCATCGCCGCAACCCAGGTCGAGCAGGGGGCGCGAGTACGTTTCCTCGGCAGCCGTCCGCAGTTCCACCGCTCGCCAGAGGGCCACGGGCGGGGCGAACCAATACCGGTCGAGGAGTTCGACCAGGTAGTCCTTCGCCGGGGGTCGGCCGTTCATTCCTCGTCGGTTGACCTGCGGCGGAGCAGCCACCATCCTCCAGCGATCAGGCCGGCGAGCAACAGGAGCATGCCCGCGGCGACGGAGACCGTCCGCGGCTCCATCCCCGGCATCACCACGCCGCTCACCCCGGCCTCTGCGCCATACTCGGCGAAGAGACGGCCCCACTTGGTGTGCAACGCCGCCTCCACCCGTTTGCGGCCGACGAAGGGGTACCAGTAGACGTTGTGGTAGAAGTTGGAGGCGAAATAG
The DNA here is from genome assembly GCA_011192125.1 of Thermoflexia bacterium. Classification (GTDB taxonomy): domain Bacteria; phylum Chloroflexota; class Anaerolineae; order B4-G1; family DUEL01; genus DUEL01. The sequence continues at coordinate 18,785 of DUEL01000010.1, read as the reverse complement.
GACCAGGGGACCAGCGGGCTGCGCAGGAGGAGGTTCTCGAACGGCTTGAGGGGTCCGTGATAGATCAGTTTCTGTCCCCTGCTGGCGAAGGTGTCCTCCTGGACGAAGTGCCAGTTCTGGGACATCACCCAGTCCCGATCCTCGCCGACGATCTCGATCTGCTCGGGGTCGCCCACCCCCAACCCCATCTCGTGGGCGATGCGGATGAAGGGGATGGAGAGGGGGTCGAACCCCTGCAGGTGGGCCGATATGGCGTCGATGGCGACCCAGTCAGCGGAGGCGAGGATCACGTCCTTCTCGTGCCACCGCATCGCGCGGGGGCCCGGGCCGTCGCCGGCGAAGGTCCCGTCCATCACGGCGAAGATCCCAGGGTGGATGTCCCGGGAGATCATCAAGAGATCCACCAGCGTCTCGTGGATGACCGAGTGGGTCCAGTGCCGCTTGGTCCCCAGGAGCCCTCCAAAGGCGTTCTTCATCGCGCCGGTGATGGTGGTAAAGACGTGGGTCTTCACCGTAGGCAACTGGATGATGTTCCGCCCGATGAGGATCTCCGGAATGTAGACCCCTTCCGGGTAGATCTTATCCAAGACCAGGAAAGGCTGCGGGGGTTCGTAACGGACCCATCGATACTGGGGCTCGTAGAGGTGGACGTTGCGAAGGCCGTACTTCTCCACCACGTAGAGATGCTTGTTGTTCCGCTCGCCGATGTAGGCGTCCACTACGACGGTGTTGTTGTGGGCGGCGATGAGGTCGCGGTACCCTGCCATCAGCAGCGCCTGGATGACCCCCTCCAGTTGCCACGGCGTCGTCGAGCAGGCGGGATACCAGGTCTGCCAGGAGATGTTGATCTTGAGGATGGTCTCCTTGTCCCGTGGCAGGGCCTCGCGGAAGCCCGCCAGTTCCATCAGCCGGACGTAGTCCTCCAAGACCGTCTCCGGCCGGGTACGTAACACCGCCACCCGCCCCCGTCCAGGGAATTCTTTCCCCATTTGTCTCCCCCTTCCTAACCGTTGTCTTTGCCTAAAGGAGTATACCCCAAGGGGATTTTGTGGTCAACCTTCCCTTATGCTATAATAACCGTGCCAACCACGTTTCACCGTCAAGCGGGATGGGCCGAAGGCCAAGGAGGGGACAGATGGCCGATCAGGAAGCGATCCTCCTGCGCAACCGGATCATCGGCGTTCTGTTACAGGACGCCCGCATCCGCGCAGGCAGGACGAAGCGGGAATGCGCTGCTGCGTTGGGGGTCTCCACGGGCACGATCACCGCCTACGAGGAAGGTCGCAAGCCGATCTCCCTCCCCGAACTGGAGATCCTTGCCCATTTCCTGCAGGTTCCCCTGAGCCATTTTCTGGACTCGAACCCCGAACTCCTGCCGGAGGAAAGTCTCCCCTCGGCGGAGGAGGCGATCCAACTGCGCCATCGCATCATCGGTGCCCTCCTTCGACAGGCCCGACAGGAGGAAGGGAAAACCCTGAAAGAACTGGCGCAGGTTCTGGGCTGTTCCCCCCGTCGCATCGCCTCTTATGAACGCGGCGAGCGCCCCATCCCGGTTGCAGAACTGGAGATTCTCGCCAGAGCGCTGAACCGTTCCCTCTCCCATTTTATGAGCGAGGAATACAGCCTCCTGGGGGAGTGGGAACGGGAGCAGGAGCGGATCAAAGCGTTCCTGGAACTGCCCGAGGAGTTACAGGAGTTCGTGATCAAGCCGGTCAACCGGAGTTACCTCGAAGTGGCCATGCGGCTCGCCGAGATGCCAGCGAGCGCGCTGCGGACGATCGCAGAGGGGTTGTTGGAGATCACGTACTGAGGGCAGGAAACGGGAAGCGTCGAACGTCAAGTGTCAAACATCAAGCGTCAAGCGTCAAACGTCAGACGTCAAACGTGATGCGTGAGGGGGCGATGGAAGAGAAGACGACCGCCGAGGCTCTGAAAGCGGAGGGGCTGCGCCTCTTCGAGGAAGGGTTGTACGAAGAAGCGGCGGAACGGTTTGGGCAAGCCCAGGAGTTGTTCGCCGCTGAGGGGAACGTGGCAGAGGCGGCCGAGATGCTGAACAACCTGGGAGTCACCTACCGGGTGCTCCATCAGTGGGACCAGGCGCGGGCGGCCTTGGAGGAGGCGCAAAGGGCTTTCGCTCGGCTGGGCGATCGCCACCGCGAGGCCCAGACCCTCGGCAACCTGGGTGGGCTGCTGGCTACGAGGGGAGACCGCCTCCGGGCACAGGAGTATCTGCGCCGGGCGGCCGATATCTTCGAGGAACTGGGAGACCGGCAGCGGCAGGGGGAAACTCTCATCGCCCTGGGCATTCAGATGTGGAAGGCAGGGGACCGCCGTGGAGGTCTGAAGACCTACCGGGAGGGCCTCCAGATCTTGGAAAACCCCAACCCGCAACAGCGGTTCATCCTGCGCTTGCTGGGCTGGCTCTTCTGGCTGCTCCGCTGGCCCTTCTGAAGCGCGTACCCCCAACGTCAGGTGGCACCCCGTCCGTTGACGATGGACCCCCTATCCGTCGAAGCCTTGCTGTTCGACCTTGACGGAACGTTGCTAGATTCCGACGATCAGGCGGTGGAGGCCCTGGCCCGCCGGATGGCCCGGCTGGGGTTCCGCGATCCCCACCGAGCGGCCCGACGGGTGGTGATGTTCCTGGAGACGCCCGGCAACCTTTTTATGACACTCCTGGACATCCTGGGGTTGGATACGCCGCTGGTCGGCCTGACCAACCGCCTCCGCCGTTGGCGGGGGGTCCGCACCCCTTCCAACTTCCGCCTGGTGCCTGGTGCCGGTGACGCGCTCCGCACCCTCGCTCGACGGTATCGCCTGGGCGTGGTGACCACGCGCGGCCGCCAGGAGGCGGAGACGTTCCTGGCCCAATTCGACCTCGCCCCACTGTTCGAGGTCGTGGTCACCCGCGAATCGACCTGGCGGCTCAAGCCGCACCCGGCCCCGATCCTCCACGCGGCTCGGGCGATGGGCCTGCCGCCGCAACGATGCGCGATGGTGGGGGATACGACGGTGGACGTCCGCGCTGCCCGCCGCGCGGGGGCCTGGGCGGTGGCGGTCCTCTGCGGCTTCGGCGAGCGGGAGGAGTTGGAGCGGGCCGGCGCCCATCTGATTCTCTCCTCTCCCGCCGACCTCCCTACCGTGCTGGGACTCGTCTGACAGGCTCCCCGCAGAAACATAGGGAGCACATAGGTATTTGCCACAGAGACACAGAGGACGCAGAGGGCTTTCTTTTTTGAGAAACTCTGTGTCTCTGCGGTGCTTTCATTTCTCCCTTGAAAACACCGCCTCGAAGACGGACAGCAACTGCCGGGCCGCTCGGTCCCAGGTGAACCGGGCCGCCTGCCGAAGCCCCTTTGTCCTCATCCCCGCTCGCAGCGTTTCATCCGTTAACGCGCGCTCCATCGCCGTCGCCAGTCCTTGCTCGTCTCGAGGATCTACCAGCAGGGCAGCGTCCCCAGCCACCTCCGGCAGGCTGGAGGCGTTCGAACAGACCACCGGCACCCCGCACGCCATCGCCTCCAGCACCGGCAGGCCGAACCCCTCGTAGAAGGAGGGGAAGACAAACAGGGCAGCGTTCCGATACAAGGCTGGCAGGTCCGCGTCGTCCACGAAGCCGAGCAGCCGCACCCGGTCCCTATGCCTCTCGGCCTCCTGCAGGACCTCCTCGTAGAGCCAGCCGTGGCCTCCGGCGATGACCAACGAGGGCGCAAGCCGCAGGGCTGCAGGGGAGAGGCGGGCGAAGGCGCGGATGAGGCGGACGAAGTTCTTGCGCGGCTGGAGGGTGCCCACAGAGAGAACATAGGGCCGGTCGCCGATGCCGTGCCGAGCGCCCAGCCGCTCCCGCTCCCCCGGCTCCGGATCCGGTCGGAAGCGAGGGTCTACCCCGCTGTAAAGCACCTCCACCTTCTCCGCCGGCACGCCCAGAAGCCGGATCAGATCAGCACGGGTGGCCTCTGAGTCGGCCAGGACCCGGTCGGCGCGGGCCACCGAACGGGGGACGACTCGCTCCAGGTAGCGGACCAACTTCGGGACGAAGTGGTCGGGGTAGTGGAGGAACGAGAGGTCGTGGACGGTGAGGAGGGTGCGGGTGCGGGGCAGCGTCGGTGGGAGGACGAAGTCGGGAGAGTAGAACAGGTCCACCCATCCGACCACCGCCTCGACGGGGACCGGCAATCGAAGGCGATGCCAGAGGCGGGCGAGCCAGTCGTCGGAGAGAGGGACAGGGCGCAGGGCGCAGGGCGCATCCGCAGGCAGGCAGGCGAGCGCACCCTTGCCCATCCCTCCGGTGGCGGCGAAGAGAATATAGCGGTGCGGACTAGACAGACGGAGGAGTGCGCCGACCAGTTCGCGGGTGTACCGGCCGATGCCCGCCCGCTGCCGCATCGCCGCCGTGTAGTCGATCCCGATCCGCATCAGTCCACGTCCGAAAACGTCCAGTACCGGTTGACGAAGAAATTCCAGAACAGGACCACACCGGTGGCGACCGCTTTGGCGAGGTTGTAGCCGATCTTGTAGAGGGTCTCAGGGCCGAGGGTGAGGGCTGCGGCCTGGCTTGCCTGGGTGACCAGAGACACGAAGGGATAACGAAGAAGGACCAGGATGCCGGTGTTGATCCCCCACCCCGCCGCGTTGACCACGAAGAACTGGAGCAACTGGGTGCGGATCGGCTTGGAGCGGGAATCGGGATAGGTCCAGAGCCGGTTCCAGATGAAGTTGCTCAGCACCGCGGCGGTGAAGGAGCAGGTGTTGGCCAAGACGATAGGGAGCCCTACCACGACGTGAAGCAGATACAGCGTCCCGAAATCGACCACCGCGCCGACGGTGCCGACGATGGAGAACTTAATGAAGCGGGTGAGTTCCTTGCGGTTGACTCGGATCATGGTTCTTGGTGACTGGGTGATTGGGTGATTAGGAGGCCAAGGAGGAGGCCGACGAGGAGGTGAGCGTTGTTAACGTAGAGGTTGTCGAAGAGGTGGTGGACGGAGAGGTGGGTCCAGGCCCCCAGAAGGCCCAGGGTGAGGCCGCGGGCAAGGCCGGTGGCGGTGCGCGTGGCCCGCCAGGTCCGCCAGAAGACGGTCCCCCAGAAGGCCAGGTAGGCCAGCAGCCCCAGCAACCCCGTCTCCGCCAGCAGGTTCAGGTAGATGTTATGGGCGTGCCCCAGGGCGATGGGCCAGTTGATGAGGGCGAAGCGTGGATAGGCCGGCTCGTAACCGCCCAGCCCCACGCCGGTCCAGAAGTGGTACCGCCACATCTCCAGCGCCGCCTGCCAGTGGGCCAGCCGTTCGATGACGGCGTAGTTGGCGTCGTTGATGCCCACCCCGCGCACGTCCTGCAACCGCACCCCCTCGGCGAAGTCGGTCAGACGGGTGAGGACGGCCTGGGGGACGAGCCCCGCCAGGTAGAGGGCCAGCGCGCCCCCAGCCAGCACCGCCACCGCGAGCACCCCCCAGCGGGTCCGCCGCGGCCACGCGAAGGCCATCGCGCCCACCGCCGCCGCGAGGCCGATCCACGCCCCCCGGCTCCACGAGGCCAGCAGCGCCGCCGCCAGGGGGGCGAGGCCACAAAGGGACAAGAGGACAACGAGGGGCTTCCTGCCCCCCCTGCCTTCCCATCCCATCAGCCCCAGAAACATGCCGGCCGCCAGCGCCAGCGTCATCCCGATGTACCCAGCGTAGGGATTGGGCTGCTCAAACGTGCCGTAGGCCCGGTAGAAGTCGGTCCCGGCGATGAGGAAGTGCTCCGGTCCCTCACCGCGCAGCCCGAACTGGTAGAGGCCGACCCCTGCCTGGAACAGCCCCACCAGGAGGATGCCGCCCACCAGCCAGGGCAGGCGGCGCGGTGTCGCCCGCTCGGCGACGATCCAGAGGACTAAGATGATCTCGACCCACTTGGCGAACTCCGGGAGACCGTACCCCAGGTCGACTGCGCTCCAGAGAGAGAGCCACGCCGCGCCCACAAAGCCCAGCAGGGGGAGGAGGACGCCACGGGGAGAGGGGAGCCGAAGGTCACGGTGGAGCAGCCCCCTCGCCGCCCACGAGGCCACGGCCAGCAGGACGAAGAGGTGGCCGATCTGGGCTGGGACCTGGGGGACCTCCGCCTGGAGGTAGGCCCGCAGGAGGCCGAGGAAGAGGCCACCGACCAACCCCACCAACGGCTCCACCAGCGTGCCAATCGTCAACGCCGTCAGGCCGAACAGGATGAGGGCCTCCAACGGCGGAAGTCGGATCAGCAGGAAGCCCACTCCCAGCCCCAGTGCTATCCCCAATCCACTGATGAGAGGGCCGTTCCACTTCAGAGAGACGGGATTCTCACACCGCAGAGGCGCAGAGATCGCGGAGAAGAACAGAGGTTGAACTCTGTGTCCTCGGCGTCTCTGCGGTGAGATGTGACGGCCCATACGGCTCACACCCGCCCCCGGAAGTACTCCACGGTCCGCCGGAGCCCTTCCTCTAGCGGCACCCTCGGCTCCCAGCCCAGCGTTTCCCGGGCACGGGTGATGTCCGGGCAGCGGACCTTGGGATCGTCCTTGGTCCGCTCGTCGGTGGGATGGACGAAGGTGATGGGGGAGGAACTGCCGGTCACCTCCAGCACCTTGTGGGCGAACTCCAAGATGGTCATCTCCTGCGGGTTCCCCAGGTTAACCGGCCGGGTCTCGTCGGAGAACAGCAGACGGATCAACCCCTCCACCAGGTCGTCGATGTAGCAGAAACTGCGGGTACGGGAGCCGTCGTCGTACACCGTCAGCGGCTCACCTCGAAGGGCCTGGCAGATGAAGTTGGGGACCACACGCCCGTCGTCGGCCCGCATCCGAGGGCCGTAGGTGTTGAAGATGCGGGCGATGCGGGTATCGACTCCGTGGTACCGGTGGTAGGCCATCGTCAACGCTTCGGCGAACCGCTTGCTCTCGTCGTAGACCCCCCGCGGACCGACCGGGTTGACGTTCCCCCAGTAGTCCTCGTGCTGGGGATGGACCAGAGGGTCGCCGTACACCTCGGAGGTGGAGGCCAGGAGATAGCGTGCCCCCTTCTCCAGGGCCAGACCCAGCGTCTTGTGGGTCCCCAGCGCGCCGACCTTGAGGGTCTGGATGGGATAATTGAGGTAGTCCACCGGGCTGGGCAGGCTGGCCAGGTGAAGCACCGCGTCCACCGGCCCTGGCACGTAGATGTAGTTGGTCACGTCGTGCTTGATGAAGTGGAACCGCTCGTGGCCGGCCAGATGGGCGATGTTCTCGACGTTGCCGGTGCTCAGGTTGTCCATTGCGATCACCTCGTGGCCCTCAGCCAGGAGGCGGTCGCAAAGGTGGGAGCCGATGAAACCGGCCCCACCGGTGATCAGAATCCGCATAACCCTTTCCTCCAAGGAACTCGTTGACGGCGGAATTATACCCTTAGAGGGGCCCCACCGCAAAACGCGGGGGGCCCCTTCATAACGTGAGGAGAACGGAGTCCAGGATTCGAACGGCCACCTACTCGCCGGCGATCCGGCGGAATTGGGCGACCATCTCCGGAACGCTCATCACATCCTTGCTGAAACCCAGATCGGCGTTCATCTGAGCCAGCCGGGTGATCTGGGGCGGCTCCACGAACGTCTTCTCCAGCACCTCTGGATGGGAGAAGACCTCTCGGGTGGATCCGTCGGCGAGAATCCGTCCCTGCGCCATCACGATCGTCCGTTTGGCGTACAGCCCTACGATCGGCATATCGTGGGTGATGATCACGACGATGTGGCCCTTTTCCTCGTGTAGCATCTTCAGGAAGTCCATGATCTCCAGGGACTGCTTCACGTCCTGCCCGGTCGTCGGTTCGTCGACAATGATCATCTTGGGCCGCAGGGCCAGGATCGACGCGATCGCGACCCGCTGCCGAATCCCCTTGGGCAGGAAGAACGGATGGGTCTCGAAAAGAGATGGGTCGAGCCCTACGACTCGGGCCGATTCCTCGACCCGCGCCTTGACCTCGTCCTCGGGGAGTTGGATATTTCGCGGCCCGTAGGCGATCTCCTTCCAGACGGTGTTGTTGAAGATCTGGTGGTCCGGGTTCTGGAACACGTACCCTACTTTCGTGGCCAGATCCGTGATGGAGGAGTGTCGTGTGTCCAGCCCATCCACGATGACCCGGCCCTTTGTTGGCTTGAAAAGGCCGTTGAGACACTTGGAGAGGGTCGTTTTCCCCGACCCGTTCTGCCCGATCAGGGCGATGAACTCCCCGTGATGGATGTCCAGGCTCACGTCCGTAAGCGCGACAGTGCCGTCCGGGTAGTGGTAGGTCAGGTTTTCCACTTTTACGTACACGTTGTTATCAGCCATTCTCGCCCCCCACAAGCATCTCCCTCAGCCTTTCCGTGCCCTCCTCAAGGGTGCGGGGCAGCGGGAGAGAGTTCGGATAGTGCCCCAGCAATCTCAACTGGAAGAAGAACTCCATCACGCCGGGAGGAAAGACATCATGCTCCATCAAAAAGTCCATCCTCTCGAAAAACGGCTCGGTCTCGTCGGCGAGGAGCACTTTCCCGTTGTGAACCAGGACCATATGGTCCGCCAGCGGCACGAGGTGCTCCAGACTGTGTTCGATCACGACGATGGTGCTCTTGTACTCCTCCTTTAGTCTTCTCAACACCTCGAAGACCTTCTTCCGCCCGATGGGGTCCAGCATCGAGGTGGGCTCATCCAGCACCAGGATGGGGGGCTGCATCGCCAGCACCGAGGCGAGGGCCACCCGCTGTTTCTGCCCCCCGGACACCTCGTAAGGCGGCTTGTCCATCAGCGGTCCGATGTCCGTCAGCGGCACGACCCACTCCAGCCGTCGCTCGATCTCCTCGATGCTCAGGCCCAGGTTCTCCATCCCGAACACCACCTCGTCCTCTACAGTCATCGCCGTGAACTGCGCTTCCGGGTCGGAGAAGACGAGCCCCACTCTCTGGCACAACTCGGCCTGGCGGTACTCCTTGACCTCCTTACCCATCACGTAAACGCTTCCGGAGCGGACCCCGTAGTACTGGTTGGGGATCAGGCCGTTCATCGAATAGGCCAGGGTGGTCTTTCCGGAGTCGTTAGGGCCGATGATGCCGACGAGCGCACCCTCTTCTATCTCGAGGTTGATATCCTGCAGGGCAGGGACCTTGGTCCGCGTGTACTTCCAGGAGTAGTGCTCGAACTTGATCACCGCGCTCATCCGGCACCTCCCACGAGCCATTGCTGAAGCCACTTCATCGTGAGGGAGCCTTCCAGTGTGAACAGGCCGAGCCCGTACCGAGCGTACACCAGCGCGATCAGCGCCACGGAGAGGATCGCCACGATGACCCCGTCGAGCACCTTGAAATGGTACTTGGTCAGGACGTAATCCGGCCGTTTGACCCGGCGAAGGCCTGTGAAACTGTACCCTCTCGCCACGAGGGCGTTGGAGAACTCCTCCGACCGCCGGATCGCCAGACCCATCAGGGGAATGATGTACATCACGAACTGGCGCAGTTTGTAAGGGATCGATTTCCCTTTTGGATCGTACCCACGGGCTTTCTCTGCCTGCCGCACGATGGAGAAATCCTCAATCACCATTCCCACCGCTCTTAGCGACATCGCCACCAGATAGGTCACCGTGAACGGCACCCTGGCCCACCGCATCGCGACCAGGATGTCCCGTTCCCGGGATGTACTCAGGAAGAAGACCATGACGAAGATCATCGGCAGAATTCGCATGTAGACTTCCACCGCGGCCACAATACGCTCGAAATAGATGGGCACGCCCAGCAGGTTGAAGACCTCATAGAACTCAGGGTGCCGCCCCCCCAGGATCGTGTAGGACAGCAGGATGAGGACACCCATCGAGATGGAGACCGGGACGTAGAGTTTCAACGTCGATAGGGTCACCCTGCTGTACTCGAGCAGGATGAGCATGACCACGATCAGTGCGAAGTTCCACTCGGGGGAACTGATGATCATCGGCCAGAGGCTGACGACCATCAGGAAGTAAACCCGGACGAACGGGTGAAGGCTGTAAATAGGAGATTCTTCTGGCACGTATCCCAGAATCGTTTTGTTCATACCCGTTTCCCGCCTAAAATTGCCAGCCTCCCGCAGGCTCTACGGAGCCTGCGGGAGGCCTCCTGATTACCACGCAGGCCGTTCGGACCCGCGGGCTACGCCCACCACTTCTTGACGAAGGAGGTGGTGTTGATGACCACGCCGGAGAGCGCCTTCAGAAGGATGACCCCGAAGACGATGCCCGCGATCTCGTTACCGGCGAACCATCCCCAGATGAAGAGAGGAACGGACTCGGCGGTCAGTAGCCCGAAGCCCTTGAGGACGACCAGCGGCCCCCAGAAAGCGCCGAAGATGTTGCCGATGGTGATGGAGACCAGGAAGATCAACCAGTCCCTTCCGGACTTCAGTCGGGGGTCCGCCTTGAAGCGCCGGAAGGCCCACGCGGGCGCGAAGGACTGGAAGGCGTTGGCGGGGATGTAGGCAAGGGAGACGTACACCGGGGTGCCCGCGATGCCGTTGGAGATGATGGGGAAGAGGGCCGCGGCGATGATGCCCCACGCGCCGTACCAGATGCCGCCGATGTTCTGGACCGCGATTGCGGGCCAGAAGAAGTTAACGCCGAAACCGAGAGGAAGGGTAAAACTGCCGAACGCGCCCACGACGGCGCCGATGCCGATGAGCAACGCCGTGATGACGATGTGGATGATTCCAGGGCGCCTCTCCTCTCCGGCTTCAACCTCCCATATTTCTTCCCTATCCATACCACACCTCCTTAGTGAAAATTGATGATGGGAGGGGAAAAATCTCCCCTCGGCAATAACCCACGTCGCTAGGTATAGCACAGGAAGGTGGAAAGGTCAAATCACCCCCCAGGGCAATCACTCTTTCCGAAGCGGCAGAGGCGCGGAGAGCGCAGAGTTCTTTCCCTAACTGTTCTCTGGGTTCCCTGTACCTCCGGACTGTGGGAGGGGCGTCACGATGACCAATACCTCCCCCTGGGCCACCTCCGCTCCCGGGGATATGTGGACTGCCCGCACGATTCCGGACCGCGGCGCGCGGAGTTCCAGGTGCATCTTCATCGACTCCAACACGGCCACTCGGTCCCCCTCCTCCACCCGCTGTCCCTCCTCTACCCCCACCTCCACCACCAGTCCCGGCAGGGGGGCCAGCACCTGCGCTGCCCCCTCGGCCCGGTGTCGGTAGACCGCCTGTGCAGGCGAGCGCTGTCTGTCTAGAAAACGGGCAAGGTAAGGGCGGCCTGCCACGACCAGTCGGCATTCTCCCTCCCTTTCCCCTTCCACGACGGTCTCGTATGACCGGTGGTCCACGAGCAGGGAGTATTGCGGCAGCCCGTCCACCTGCTCCATGTCCACGTCCAGCGGGCGGTCGTTCAGCCATATCCGCCCTTCGAGATCCACTTCGATCTCGAAATCCCGTCCTTCGACCTCGACACGGTATCTCACCAGCCTCTCCCTCCCATAGCCTCCCATCGTCCCAGAGTCCGCCAGCGGCTGGCGGGCTCCGATCGTCCCACTCGCGCCCCTGCCCGCCTTCGCCAGTCCAGCAGCACCGCCGTCAGCGCGGCCGCCAGGCACTGCTCCCCCTCCGGCTCCGACCGTGCGAAGTGTTCCTCCAGAAACCGGGTGTGGAACTGACCGCCGAAGAAGCGGTGGCTGTCCAGCAACGCCCGGTGAAGGTCCAGGTTGGTGGTCAGCCCGACGATCCGGTATTCCGCCAACGCCCTCCGCATCCGCACGATGGCCACCCCCCGTGTCTCTCCCCAGGCGATCAACTTGGCCAGAAGCGAATCGTAATAGGAAGTGACGACCATCCCCTCGCTGACGCCGCTGTCCACCCGGATGCCCGGCCCCCCTGGCTCGCGCAGTTGGAGGATGCGACCGACGGACGGGGTAAATCCGTGGGCCGGATCCTCGGCCAGAATGCGGCATTCCAACGCCCACCCCCGTGGCCGGATGTCGCTCTGCGTATATCCCAGTTCCCGACCCGCGGCAATCCGCAGTTGCTCCTTGACGATGTCCACGCCCGTGATCGCTTCGGTGACGGTGTGCTCCACCTGGAGGCGAGGGTTGACCTCCAGGAAGTAGAAATCCCCGTCGGGGCCGAGCAGGAACTCGACCGTTCCGGCCCCGACGTACCCGACGGCCTTCATCAGCCGCACGGCGGCCTCACAGATCCGCTCCCGAAGAGCAGGGTTGAGCGCGCGGGAGGGTGCTTCCTCTATCAATTTCTGGTGGCGACGCTGGATGGAGCACTCCCTCTCCCCCAGGTGGATCACGTGGCCGTGCTCGTCGGCCAGGATCTGGACCTCGACGTGGCGGGCGCGCTCCACGAGGCGCTCCAGGTAGAGCCCGTCGTCGCCGAAGGCCGCCTGGGCCTCCCTGCGGGCGAGCGGGATGACACTTCTCAGTTCTTCCTCCGACCGTGCGACCCGGATCCCGACCCCTCCCCCTCCCGCCACCGCCTTGACCAGCACTGGATAGCCGATGTGCCGGGCGGCCTCGACCAGCCCCGCGTCGTCCAGCTCCTCCTCCGTGCCAGGGAGAAGGGGAAGACGGAGCTGCTTCGCCACCCGCCGCGCGGCGATCTTGTCCCCCACCTGCTCCATCGTCTCCGGTCGCGGACCGATGAAGACCAGGCCAGCCTCGGCGCACGCCCGGGCGAAACCGGGGGATTCGGCGAGGAAGCCGTAGCCGGGATGGATCGCCTGCGCTCCGGCGCGCCGCGCGACCTCGATGATCCGATCGCCCCGGAGGTAACTCTCCTGAACCGGCGGTGGGCCGATGCAGTAGGCCTCGTCGGCGTAGCGGACGTGGAGGGACTCCCGATCCGCCTCTGAGAAGACGGCCACCGTCTCCAGGCCCAGTTCCCGGCAGGTACGCAGCACCCGGACCGCGATCTCTCCTCGATTGGCGATCAGCACCTTACGAATCTTCATCTCTATGCCCATCCCATCAGACTGGCATGTTCCCGTGCTTGCGCGGGGGGCGGCGCACTCGCTTGTCCCGCAGCATCCGCAACCCTCGGATCAGAAAGGGCCGGGTCTGGGAGGGACGGATCACCGCGTCGAGATACCCCCGTGCGGCGGCCACATACGGGTTGGCGAACCGTTCGCGGTACTCCTCCACCAGCCGCTCCTGCGTCGCCTTGGGATCTTCCGCCTGCTCCAGATCCCGCCGGAAGACGACCTTGACCGCCCCTTCCGGCCCCATCACCGCGATCTCCGCGTCGGGCCAGGCCAGGCAGATATCGCTTCGCAGGTGTTTGGAACTCATCACGATGTAGGCACCGCCGTAAGCCTTGCGGGTGATCACGGAGATCTTCGGCACAATAGCCTCGGCGTAGGCGTAGATCATCTTCGCCCCGTGGCGGATGATCCCGTTGTGCTCTTGCGCCACGCCGGGGAGGAAGCCGGGCGTGTCGACAAAAGTGATGATGGGGATGTTGAAGCAATCGCAGAAACGGATGAAACGGGTCCCCTTGTCCGACGCGTTGATATCTAGCACCCCGGCCAGCACCGCCGGCTGCTGGGCGACGATCCCCACCACGCTTCCGCCGAGCCGGGCGAAACCGACGATCAGATTGGGCGCAAAGCCCTTTTGGACCTCCAGGAAGGATCCTTCGTCCACCACCCGGTGGATGACCTCCCGCATATCGTATCCCTGCTTCGGATCCTCAGGGACCAGATGGTCCAGGTCGGGATCGGTCCTGCCCGGCGGGTCTGTCGGAGGGATGTACGGCGGGTCCTCTGCGTTGTTGGAGGGGAGGTAGGAGAGCAGCGATCGGACCAGCGCCAGCGCCTCCATATCGTCGGCAGCGGTGAAGTGGGCCACGCCGCTCGTGGTGTGGTGAACCTCCGCCCCGCCCAGGTCCTCGGAGGTGACCTCCTCGTGGGTGACGGCGCGCACGACGTCCGGACCCGTGATGAACATCCGCGCCGTGCCCTCCACCATCACGACGAAGTCGGTGAGGGCCGGGGAGTAGACCGCGCCCCCGGCGCACGGCCCCATGATCACGGAGATCTGCGGGACCACGCCGGAGGCGAGGACGTTCCGGTAGAAGACCTCCCCATAGGCGGCCAGCGCGTCGACGCCCTCCTGAATGCGCGCCCCACCGGAATCGTTCAGTCCGATCACCGGCGCGCCGTTCTGCAGCGCCAGATCCAGCACCTTGCAGATCTTCCGCCCGTGGGCCTCCCCGACCGAGCCGCCGAGGACCGTGAAGTCCTGGGCGAACACGTAAACCAACCTCCCGTCGATCTCCCCCCAGCCGGTGACCACGCCGTCGCCCAGGGGGCGTTTCCGCTCCATCCCGAACTCCGTCGCGCGGTGGGTGGCGAAGGCGTCCAACTCGACGAACGTGCCCGGATCGAGCAGGGCGTCCAACCGCTCTCGGGCCGTCATCTTGCCCCGGGCGTGTTGCTTTTCTATCCGTTCGGGCCCACCCCCCTCCCGGGCTTTGGCCTCCATCTCCTCCAGGCGCGCCAACGCGGTCTTGGCCATTTGTCTCCCCTTCCTGTCGACACGGATCTGTGTCCCGTTGCACCGCCTCAGCCAACAATAACACCATCCCGAGGAAAGGGTTACTTGCCGTCGGTAGCGGTACTCAAGCGCCGACACCCGACCCCCGATCCAAAATCGCTTGCCTTTCCCCGTCCTTGCTTATATACTTTGGTTGGCTCACCTCCGTTGTGACGCGGCGCACAGCCGCGGGAAGGAGCGTCCGGATGCCTGCCAACCTGCCCAAGCACCTCCTCCGCCTCCTCGTCGCCCTCCTCAAGCACCAGGCCCAGGTCTGGCTGGGCGAGGAGGCGCTGGGGGTAGCCGGTGAGGCCCTGGCCGAGATCGGCGGCGACGAACTCCAGGCCCGCCTGGATCGGCGGCTCAACGAGGAGACAACCGCCCGACAACTGCTGGAGGCCGCCCGTCGCGCCGAGGAGTACTTCCAGAAACAGTGCACGGACGACGTGCTCCGCCAGGTCCTCACCCTTCGCTTCGGCGACCTCCCCTCGGTGCAGGCCGCGCTGGCCGAACTCCCCCGGGCGATGGACCTGACCGGCGTGGAGGACGCCCTGCGGGCGGCGCTGGCCCGCGACCTGGGCCGGGTGCTGACCCCTCAGCAGATTGAGGAAGGGGCGCGGCTGTACGCGGAGGCCCTTCGGGCTGCCGTCGGCACGTTGAAGGAATACACGTTGCCCATCTTGCTCCAGATCGCCCTTCAGATTCTCGCCGAGCAACGGGAGGGGTTCGCCGAGACGCAGGCCAAACTGGATCGGATCCTCTCCCTCCTGGAGGGCGGCTCCATCCCGCAGGACCTCCGTTCCCTGCAGGAGGCCCTGATCCGGGGGGAGGTGTGGGTCCTGGGGGACGTCTCTCACAGCGTGATCCTCATCGGTGCCCACAACATCGTGAGGCTGGACGCGGCCCGGCTCCGGCCCCTGATGCGCTCCCTCACCCTCCCCGGCGACCTCCCTCCTGGCTCCTCCCTCCCCTTCCCCCGCAACGCCATCTTCACCGGCCGGGAGGAGGACCTGCGCTACCTGGCGGAGAGGCTGTGCGGCCCTCACCCCACCCCCGCCGCCTCCGGCGGCACTCCCTCCTCTCTCTCGTGCGCGGGAAAGGGGAGGGGGCCGGGGGGAGGGGTGAGGGCCCTCATCTCCCAGGCCATCTCCGGTATGGGCGGCGTCGGGAAGACCCAACTGGCGGTGGAGTTCGCCTACCGGTACGGCTACCGCTTCCGGGGGGTCCACTGGCTCGATCTGAGCGACCCCGACCTGCTGGAGGAGCAGATCGCCGGGTACGGCCGGGGGATGGGGCTGGCCGCCGAGACCTTCGAGGAACTGGTGGAGCGCACCCTGGAGGTCTGGCGGGCCGATCCACCCCGCCTCCTTATCCTGGATAACTTCGAGGCGGTGGAGGCGGCCAACCGGGTGCTGGCCCGCCTGGCCCACTCCGGCCTCCGCCTCCTGATCACCTCCCGCCGGGCCGACTGCCCCCCCACCCTGGGGGTAGATTGCCTCCGCCTGGACGAATTCACCCCGGAGGAGAGCCGCGCCTTCCTCCGCCACTACCTCCCCCCGGAGCGCGCTTCCGACGCCGACCTGGACGCGCTGGCCGACCGGCTGGGCCACCTCCCCCTGGCCCTGGAACTGGCCGGTCGCTATCTGGAGAAGATCAGGCGGCTGACCGTCTCCGACTACCTGGCCCGGCTGGAGCGGGCGCTGGACCATCCCTCGATGCGGAACTTCCGGCCGGACCTGGGCAGCCCCACCGATCACGGCCTGAACCTCTACGAGACCTTCGTTCTCTCCTGGGAACAGGTGAAAGATGATGTGGCCCAGCAGATCTTTCTCTGTGCGGGGCACCTGGCCCCCAACGTCCCCATCCCGCCGGACCTCTTCGAGGAGGGGCTGGGGCTCACCCCGGAGGCGTGCGACGAGGCCCTGAGCCTCCTCACCGGTCTGGGGCTGCTTAAGGAACTTGAGGAGGGGCCGGCCATCCACCCCCTGCTGGCCGAGTTCGCCCGGAACCTCACCCCCACCCCCGCCGCCGAGGGCGGCACCCTCTCCCCCTCTCCCGGTGGGAGAAGGGGAGGGGGATGGGGGGAGGGGGTGAGGTCCTTCCTCACCGCCCTCGCCGACCGGGCTTCCCGGACCAACGATGAGATCGACCGCACCGGCAATTATACCCTCTTTGCCCCTCTCCTCCCCCACGTCCGCGCCGCTGCTGGATGGGCCGAGGAGGCCGACCCGCCCACCGCCGGGCGGCTGTGGAACAGCCTGGGCTACCACCTGCACGACCTGGCCGACTACCACGGCGCGCGGGAGTGTTACGAGCGGGCGCTGCGGATCGACGAGGCGGCCTTCGGGCCGGACCATCCCAGCGTCGCCATCCGCGTCAACAACCTGGGCTTGGTGCTGCGGGACCTGGGGGACCTGGCGGGGGCGCGGGAGTGCTTCGAGCGGGCGCTGCGGATCGTGGAGAAGGCCCTGGGGGCGGAGCATCCCTACGTTGCCGCAACGGTCAACAACCTGGGCTCGGTGCTGCGGGCCCTGGGGGACCTGGCSGGSGCGCGGGRKTGTTWYGAGCGGGCGCTGCGGATCGACGAGGCGGYCTTCGGGCCGGACCATCCCRRSGTCGCCANCCGNYGTCAACAACCTGGGCKKGGTGCTGCAGGRYCTGGGGGACCTGGCGGGGGCRCGGGRKTGTTWYGAGCGGGCGCTGCGGATCGWSGAGRMGGYCYTSGGGSCGGASCAYCCCWACGTTGCCACCGACGTCAACAACCTGGGCTCGGTGCTGCAGGGTCTGGGGGACCTGGCGGGGGCGCGGTCCTGCTACGAGCGGGCGTTGCGGATTCTAGAGAAGTCCCTCCCGCCGGATCATCCCCACATCCGCATCGTGCGGGCCAATCTGGAAGGGTTGGGCGAGCAGGGGGATTGACCACAGGGACACAGAGGGCACAGAGGAAGTAGGGGCGCAGCGCGCTGCGCCCCTACGGGGGGCCAAGCCCGGCCTTCGCCGGGCTCTCCCCCGCCTGCGGGAAGAGGAGGGAGCCGCCGAAGGGCGGCTTCGCCACCCGTAGCCGCGGCTTCCAGCCGCCGGGAAGGGGATGCCCTGCGACTCAAGGCGCAGGCTACAAAAGGCAAAGCCCGGCCTTCGCCGGGCTCTTCCCCGCCTGCGGGAAGAGGAGGGAGCCGCCGAAGGGCGGCTTCGCCACCCGTAGCCGCGGCTTCCAGCCGCCGGGAAGGATGCCCTGCGACTCAAGTCGCAGGCTACAAAAAGGCAAAGCCCGGCCTTCGCCGGGCTCTCCCCCGCCCGTGGAAGGGGAGGAAGCCGCCGAAGGGCGGCTTCGCCACCCGTAGCCGCGGCTTCCAGCCGCCGGGGAAGAAATGTCCGAACTCCTCCAAATCCCAGAACTCCCCCCTTGCCCCTCGGACCGGCTGCTGTTATAATCCCTCCCGGACTTACGAAAAGGAGGCTTCGATGCGGTTCCTCGTCACCGGCGGGGCCGGGTTCCTCGGCGCAGCGCTCGCCAACCGGCTGGTCGCAGACGGCCACGACGTCTGGGTCATCGACGACCTCAGCGCCGGGGACCGCTCCCGGCTCGACCCGCGCGTCCTCTTCACCCGGGGCAGCGTCCTGGACCGGCCCAAACTGTGGACCCTGCTCCAGGGGGTCGATTGCGTCTATCACCTCGCCGCCCGGGTCCAGGTGGCGGAATCGATCCTCTACCCCCGCGAGTACAACGAGGTCAACGTCGGCGGGACGGTGAGCGTGATGGAGGCGATGCGGGACGCGGGGGTCCACCGCGTCGTCTTCACCTCCTCTGGCGCAGTCTATGGGGAGCAGGCCCACCAGCCGGTCCGGGAGGACCAACTCCCCAACCCCCAGTCCCCCTACGCCGTCAGCAAACTGGCCGCCGAGTACTACGTCCGCACCATCGGCGTCCTCTGGGGGATCGAGACGGTCATCCTGCGCATCTTCAACGCCTACGGCCCCGGCCAGAACCTCCCCCCCTCCTACCCGCCGGTCGTCCCCCGCTTCCTCCAGCAAGCCCTGCGAGGCGGCTCGCTGGTCGTCTTCGGCGGCGGCGGGCAGACCCGCGACTTCGTCTATGTGGACGACGTGGTGGACGCGCTGGTGGCGGCGGCCACCGCGCCGGACGTGGACCGGCGGATCATCAACGTCGGCTCCGGCCGGGAGACGAGTATCAACGAACTGGTCCGGCTGGTGGCCGACGCGGTCGGAAAGGAGGTGGACGTCCTCTACAGCCCGGCCGAGAGCGGCGGGGG
>DUEL01000001.1 GCA_011192125.1 Thermoflexia bacterium | reverse complement strand
GGCGGCGGACCGGCTCCGGGTGATGACCTACGCCTACCACTGGAGCACCAGCGGTCCCGGCCCCATTGCCCCCCTCTTCTGGGTGGAACAGGTGATGGCCTTCGCCACCTCGGTCGTCACCTCTCAGAAGGTCTATATGGGGGTCCACTTCTACGGGATGGATTGGGAGAGCGCAACCGGCACGGGAAGCAGCCTGACGTGGGAAGGCGTGCAAGCGATCCTCCTTGATCATACAGAAGCGACGCCGCAGTGGGCCGCGGAGGACGAGTGGGGACGACCTGTGGCGGAATCGTGGTTCACCTACACCGACGAGAACGGGGTTCAACACGAGGTCTGGTACGCCGACAGCACGACCGTGGCCGCCCGCCTCCCCCTGGTCGAGCAATACGGGCTGGGCGGCATCGCCATATGGCGGCTGGGGGGCGAGGACCCGGCCAACTGGAACAGCATCGCCGTCATCCTCCACCCCGCCAGTCGCATCTACCTGCCCATTGCCTTGACTGAGTGACCGCTGGGGGACGCCCCCGGCATAGAATCCAATGTGGAGGTAAAACAAGATGACGTACGCCGATGTACTCCGACCGGCCGCGAAGCGGCACGCTCTGGCCTACGACCTCTTCCTGATCATCGGCAGCAGCCTGCTCGTCGGCCTGGGAGCCCAGGTCGCCATCCCCCTCCCCTTCAGCCCGGTCCCGATCACCGGGCAGACGCTGGCCGTGCTGCTGGCGGGGGCGATGCTGGGCAGCCGCCGGGGCAGCCTGTCCGTCCTGCTTTACCTGGTCGAAGGGCTCGTGGGGCTGCCGGTGTTCGCCGGTGGCACGGCGGGAATCGGCCACCTGTTGGGGCCCACCGGCGGCTACCTCGTCGGCTTCGTCGCCGCGGCCTTCGTCACCGGCTGGCTGGCCGAAAAGGGGTGGAGTCGCAACGTGTGGACCACCCTCCTGGCAATGCTCGTCGGGAACGTCGTCCTCTACGGCTTCGGCCTCCCCTGGCTGTCCATCTTCGTGGGTGGCCGCGCGGCGCTGACCGCGGGGCTGCTGCCCTTCATCCCTGGCGACCTGATCAAGGCGATCGCTGCGGCGATGCTGCTCCCCGGCGGCTGGAAATGGATCGACGGCCGGAGGTCCTAACCCACTGGGAGGTGAGGTGCGATGAAACGAGCCGTAAGCGTCAGTCTGGGCAGTTCAACACGGGATAAGAAGGTCACCCTGACCCTGCTAGGCGAGGAGATCACGCTGGAGCGGATCGGCACCGACGGGGACGTACAGCGGGCCATCCAACTGTACAACGAACTGGATGGAAAGGTGGACGCCTTCGGTGTGGGTGGGATCGACCTGGGGTTCCACGTCGCCGGGCGGTACTACCCCCTCCACAGCGCACAGAAACTGGTCGCGGGCGTCCACCGGACGCCGGTGGTGGACGGAGGCGGGCTGAAGCACACCCTGGAGCGACGGGTCGCCCAGTTCATCGAGGAACGGATCGGCGACCAGATCCAGCCCAAGCGGGTGCTCATTCCATCCGGGGTAGACCGGTACGGGATGGTCCTCTCCTTCGCCGAGGCGGGCTACGAGATGATCATCGGCGACTTGGCCTTCGCCCTGGGCCTGCCGATCCCGATGCGCACCGTGCGCGCTTTCCACATCCTGGTCCGCATCCTCCTGCCGATCCTCTCTTACCTGCCCCTCGACTGGCTCTACCCCACCGGCGAGAAACAGGAAGAGACGGTCCCCAAGTTCGAATCCTGGTACCAATGGGCCACCGTCATCGCCGGGGACTGCCTCTACATCAAGCGACATATGCCCGAACGGCTGGACGGGAAGGTCATCGTCACCAACACGACGACGGAAACGGACGTGGAACTCTTCCGCGAGCGCGGGGTTCGCTACCTGGTGACCTCCACCCCCCGGCTGGAGGGGCGGTCGTTCGGGACCAACGTGATGGAGGCCGCCCTGGTCGCCCTGGCTGGGAAGGGTCGCCCCCTCTCCAGAGAGGAACTGGAGGAATGGCTGGATCGGCTGGGCCTGGAGCCCACCATCCAGAAATTGAACTGAGCCACAGAAAACCGCAGAGACGCAGGGGGCGCAGAGATTCTCTGTGCCTTCCAAGAATCCTCTGCGTCCTCTGCGCCTCTGTGGTAGAAACGAAATCGGGAGAGTGGAGAGATGGAAACGAAGACTCCCCTGCTAGCAGCGGTCATCCTGGCCGGGCACTCCCCCCAGGAGTCGGACCCCCTGGCCCCGTACACGCTGGGCCGTCCCAAGGGGCTGATCCCTCTGGGCGGGCGGCCGATGTTGGCCTACGTGGTGGAAGCGTTGTCCGGCTCTCGGTATATCGGCTCCGTCTACATCGTCGGGCTGCCTCCTGAGCACCGCCTGCCCCTGTCGACCCCCGTCATCCATGTCTCACCCCAGGGAGATATGGTCGCCAACGCCGAGGCGGGCATCCGGGAGGCCTACACCCACAACCCGGACCTGGAAGGCGTGCTGGTCAGCAGTGCCGACATCCCCCTGCTGACCACCCCGATGGTGGACCACTTCATCGAGGAGTGCCTGAAGACCGACCACGACCTGTACTACGGGATCGTGGAGCGGTCGGTGATGGAGCGCCGCTTCCCTACCTCCCGCCGGACCTACGTCCGCCTGACTGAGGGGGAGTTCGCCGGTGGGGATCTCTTCCTCGTCCGCCCAAGGGCAGCGACGATGAACACGGAACTGTGGCGGCGGCTCGCCAGCGCCCGGAAGAGCCCCATCCGGCAGGCCCGAATGCTCGGCGGGATCTGGCCCCTCATCAAACTCCTCCTCGGCCGGTTGAGCCTGGAGGAGGGAGTGCAGCGAGCCAGCCGAGCGCTGGGCGTCCGCGGCCGGGCGGTGATCTGCCCCTACCCCGAGGTGGGAATGGACGTGGACAAGCCGTTCCAGCTGGAGATCGCCCGGGCAGAACTGGAGGCACGGGTCCTGGCTGAGCACCGAAGGAGACCCGGATAGGGTGCAGACGATGGGGGCCATCGCCGACCTTCGAAGCCGCCTGGTAGCGCTGGACCACAGGCTCACCGTCCGGCTCCGCGTACCACCAGGGCCGTGGCACCTTCTAGCCCTCCTCATCGCCCACAGCGGAGACAGCCCTCTATGGCTCGTGGCAGGAGGGACCGCCTATCTGTGGGGCGGTCCCCCCCTGAAAGATCTGGGGGTCGGCGTGCTCATCGCCAACATCGTCGGAGCGATCGCCACCGGCTTCCTCAAGTTGATCTTCCGACGCCGCCGCCCTGGGCCCTCCTTCGCCGGGCTTTACCACGACCAACTGGACCGGATGTCCTTCCCGTCGGGACACGCCACCCGAGTCGGATGCATGGTCACTCTGCTGGCCCCCCTGCTACCCGAGTGGGCAACGGCCACGCTGGCGGCGTGGGCCGTGGCCGTCGCCTGGGCACGGGTCGCCCTGGGGGTCCACTACCTCTCCGACGTCCTCGCCGGCCTGATCCTGGGCACGGCCCTGGGCGGCCTCAGCAGAGCCGCGTTCACAGGCTGACGAGCACCTCTGCGAGCATCCCTAATCACACCTGAAGCCCAAATATCCCCTACTTGACAACGGGGACGGGTGAGGTATAAGTGTCCTGCAGATGAAAGACCGACGGTCGGTGGACGAACTCTCCATAGAGGAACTGGAGGAGATCCTCCGCATCCGCAAGGCGGAGGCCCGGTTGGAGCGACTCCGGCGGATGAAGGGGCCGATGCCTCCTGTGGACCCCCTGGCCCCGCAGTCGCCGGAGGCTACGCCACCTCCTCTGCCGGACGATCATCTTCGGTTCCAGGAGGAAGGTGCCACGGCGGGCTTCCGCGCCCGGCCGGTGGACGAGGAGCCTCCCCGGCAGCGAGAGCGCCCGCCACGCCGGATCAACTGGGCGTGGGTGCGGGACAAGGCCCTGCTCATCCTTGAGGTCAGTGCCCTGATCAGCCTGATCGTCGTCCTGATCGGGACCTGGCAGACGATGCAGGAACTGAACCAGGAGGTGCGCGAGGTTCGGGAGGCCCAACTGGCCACCCCTACGCCGACCCCTCTGATCCAGGTGGTGATGCTCCCCGGCGGCCACACCCCGCCGGACGAACTGGGCCGATCGGAGCCGGAGCCCATCCCGCCCCATCTTCGGGATCTGGTAGCCCAGATCACGCCGTTGCCCGTGCCCACGCCAGGCCCGGAGCAACCGATCCGGATCCGCATCCCCTCCATCGGAGTGGATGCACCGGTGGTAGAAGGGGACGACTGGGAAAGCCTGAAGCGAGGAGCCGGGCACCACATCGGCTCGGCGAACCCTGGCGAGCGCGGTAACTGCATCATCTCCGCCCACAACGACATCTACGGCGAGATCTTCCGTGACCTCCCCGAGGTCGAACTGGGGGACATCGTGGAGGTGTACACCGCCAGCCAGGTCTACCGGTACGTGGTCACCCAGAAGCGCATCATCGAGCCCACCGACGTGAGCGTGATGTATCCGACCAGCACTCCGGTCCTCACCCTGATCTCCTGCTACCCGTATGGGGTGGACACCCACCGGATCGTGGTGATCGCGGAACTGCAGCCCTAATCCACTTATGGAGGTACAATGGCTAAGAGTAAGAAGAGAAAGAAATCACGCAAGCGGACGCGGGGGCCCCGGCTGAGCGAGGCCCAGTTGGTCCAGCCGACCCCCAGGGTGACGATAGCCCCCGATCAGCAGGCGTCCGACGGCGCGCCATCGGACCTGCGGGACGAGTACCGATACGTGATCGCCGATCTGAGACGGATCGCCATCATCGCGGCTGCGATGATGGTGGTTATGATCGGCCTGGCCCTCCTGGCGATCTGACCGCGGAGGTGACCGGCTCTTCGCACCCCTCCCGGATGGGCGTTCAGGAGGGGCGCGCAGCGCCGGTCACCTTCGCGATCGGAGACGTATGCTCCTCTCGACGTATCCGATCCGGCTGCCGGCCTTCGAAGGTCCGCTCGACCTCCTGCTCCAGTTGATCGAGCGGGATGAACTGGACATCACGGCCATCTCGCTGGCCCAGGTCACCGACCAGTACCTGGCGGTCATCGAGGAGATGGGGCGGCGGAACCTGGCCGACCTCACCGCCTTCCTCGTGGTGGCGGCTAAACTGGTGCTGATCAAGAGCCGCGTTCTCCTCCCCCGCCCCCCCTCCGGGGAGGATCTGGATGCGGAGGACGTTGCCGCCGATCTGATCCGACAACTGGAGATGTATCGGCGGTTCAAGGAGGTCGCAAAGGAACTGGGGGAACGGGAGAAGGCAGGCCTCTCCGCCTACGTCCGCCTGGCGACCACCGGTCCGGCCCCTGCCTGGTTCGATCTGGAAGGGGTGACGCTGGAAGGGCTTTTGTCCGCGGCCCAGGAAGCGCTAGAGGCATTACCTGCCCCTCCCGCCGACGAGGTGATCCCTCCCCCACCGGTTACTGTAGCCGATCAGATCGCTCTCATAGAAGAGCGACTGGCCCACCGGCGGCGGATTCGCTTCCAGGAGATCCTCTCCGAGGCCGCCAGCCGGGTCGAGGTAATCATCACACTGCTGGCCGTACTGGAGTTGGTGAAGCAGGACCGGGTGCGGGTCTGGCAGGAGGGGCTGTTCGGCCCGATCTTCATCGAGGTGCCGGAGGACGAGCCCGAGCCCGCCACCGCTCCAGCGCCATCGTCAGCGTAGCCCCCACCCCGTCGACCAACACATCGAGCAGCCGCGGCGTGCGCCCCGGTACGAACGATTGGTGGTACTCGTCCGTCGCGCCGTAGACCACCGCCAGGGCCAGGCTGAGGGCACACAACCGGTCCGAAGCAGGCCCATTCCCCCGCAGCGCCCACAGGTACAGCCACGCCAGCAGACCGTAAGCCAGCGCGTGGGCCGACTTCTTGATCAGGACGTCCAGCCACGGCTCCGGGAGGCTGGGAAGGGTCGGTTGGGCGGAGAGGGCGTAGATCACCCCCATCCAGGCCAGAGACGGCATCCAGCGGAGGAGACGGTCCCTCATCCGACGCCTCGGTAGGCCTGTTCGACGACCTCCACCAGGCGATCCCACGATCGCTGGAGACGCACCTCGCGAGCGGCAGCCTCCCCAAGCCGCTGGCGGAGCGAGGCCTCCTCCAGCAGTCGCACGACCGCCCCGGCAAGCCTCTCGACGTCCCCTGGTTCTACCAACCAGCCGGTCTCCCCGTGCCGGATCGCCTCCCGGACCTCGCCGACCGCCTCCGCCACCACCGGCATCCCCGCCGCCAGCAGGTCCAGCAACTTGACCGGGCACTTTGCCCGGTTGACCAGCGTGTCGTCGAAGGGGTAGATGGCCAAGGCCGCGCGGGAGAAGACCGCACCGAGCCGATGCGGCTCCACCCAGCCGACGTACTCCACTGCATCGCCCAGCCCCGCCCTCCGGCTCTCTCGGAGAAGGTCGTCTTCCTCACCGAACAACCCCTTTCCTACAACCAGCAGCCGGGCTGAAGGGATCCGCGCGCGCACCCGTCGCAACAGTTCAACGACCCGCTCCACCGGGAACTCAAAGAAGCGAGTGTAGAGGAGGATGACCGGCTCCGAAGAGGGAACGGCGCGAAGGTCGGGATCGGGGATGCCGTTGGGGACGTAGAAGACATGCATCGGGGAGACGCCCATCGCCCAGACCAGACTCTCCAGGGTCCGGCTGGCAACGGTGACAGCGTCGGCATGGGTCAACCCCCAGCGCTCCTGGCGAGCGAAGAAGAGCCGCTGCGCCGGGGTGTAAGGAGCCAGATCGTTCCAGCCGCCAGGCCCTTCCCAATCGTCCGTATCCACCACCAGGCGGAAACGGCGGGGTAACCGGTGGGCCAATAACCGGTGGGCCAACCCGCTGTAGGCCTTGGGCTTAAACAGATGGATCACGTCCGGCCGCACGGTCAGCGCGCGGCGGGCCAGTCGAAGGGCAACGACCAGGTGGAAAAGCGGGGAAGGGAGAGAGGGGAGGACGATGTTCTCCACGAGCACACCGTCCTCTTCCCAGCACCGACCTGCGTCCTCGGGATTCTGCCAGGGGGGGAGAAGAAGGACAACCCGGTGCCCCCTGCGCGCCAACGCGCGGGCCATCGGGAGAGCACGGACGGACATCGTCCCCCGAGGCCGCAGCCCGAAGGGACCGACCATAGCGATCTGCATGCTTCTGGCCCTTTTATGACCGTAGGGCGAGTGCACACTCGCCCTACGGTCGTCCAACCAGGAGGTCGAGAAATGGGGAAAGAAGCGATCGGCTTCCTACCGCTTCTCCTTCAGCCGGGCTGCCTTGCCGCGACGCTCGCGGAGGTAGTACAGCTTCGCCCGACGCACCTTGGCTCGGCGGGTGACCTCGACTTTCTCGATGCGGGGGGAATAAAAGGGGAAAGTGCGCTCAACGCCGATGCCGTGGGAGGCGATGCGGCGCACGGTAAAACTAGCCCCCGCCCCACCCCGCCGAATGCGGATGACGGTGCCCTGAAAAACCTGCACGCGCTCCCGATCTCCCTCAATGATGCGGGCATGAACCCGAACCGTGTCCCCCGGCCGAAGGTCGGGGATGTTGGGGTTGGGCTCCAACTGTCGTTCCAGAGATTCCACCAGGTTCATCGTTTTCTACCTCAACCCGTGTTCTCAAACAAGCAGTCAGAGATTATACCACATCTTGTAGATCCGGCAACCGCAACACCCGCCGATAGAACCTCACCGTCTCCTCCGCCACCCGGGTCTGGGTGTAATGGGCCAGCACCCGCTCCCGCCCTCGGCGGGCCATCTCCGCCCGCAGGTCGGCATCGTCCATCAATCGGACCAGAAGGTCCCGCAGCGCCTCCCAGTCGTCCTCCGGGAAGACAAGCCCCGCCTCCCCGACGACGTGGGGGATCTCGCCGCTCTCCGCCCCCACCACCGGCACGCCACAAGCCATCGCCTCCACCAGCACCCGTCCAAACTGCTCCACCCAGTTGGGACGGGAGCGGGAGGGGAGGACCAGGACGTCCAGTTGGTGATAGAACACCGGCATCTCAGGAGAGGGAAGCGTGCCCAGGAAGGCCACCCGATCGTCCAGGCCCAGTTCCTCCGCCATCCGCTCCAGGCGGGACCGGAGGGGGCCGCTCCCCAGGATCGCCACCTGCGCCCCCGGCAGACCTGCCGCCGCCCGCAGCAGGAGGTCCACCCCCTTCTCCTCCACGAGCCGCCCGGCGAAGCCCACTGTGAAAGGTCGCTCCTCCTGCCGAGGCGAGGGGGAAAAGCGCTGGGGATCCACCCCGAACTGAGGGATGACCGCCAGGGGACCCTCGTACCCCTTCGCCCGCCAGACCTCCGCCGCGGTGTGGCTGCCAGCGATGGCGCCGTCGGCATAGCGGAGGCAATACCGTTCGAAGAGGGAGAAGGGCGGAGGATAACGCCGCAGCAGGTTCTGCCAACTGAACCAGAGGGTCCGCGCCCCGGCCCGCCGGGCCAGCACCATCCCGTGAAAGGTCGCCAGATTGTACGGCTCCTCGTCCAGATGGACCAGGTCGGGCTGGAAGTCGCGGAGATGCCGGGACAAACGGGGGTAGAAGTGGAGGTGGAAATGGCCGTTGAGCGCCATCCGCTCGACGACCAGGTCGTACCCTTGAGTGTGGACCCGCTCCAGCGGGAGCACGCCCCGCTCGTCCCGCCAGTATGGGGGGACCACCACCCGCAGTTCCACGCCCTCGTGCCGGGCGATCTCCTCCAGTTTCCGCTGGTAGATGCCCACCAGGCAGGCTTTTGAGACCATCAGGATGCGCAACCTGTCCCCTCCGGTGGATCTCACCGCGGAGACACAGAGGACCCAGAGACTCTCTACGAAAACTTCCTCTGTGCTCCCGGCGTCTCTGTGGTGTTTTCTCAAATATCCCTGGTCGTTGACAAGCCCTTGCATTGTGCTATAATTTCAACCCGTTGGCAAGTCGGGGAGGCAGTGGGGAGACGAAGCGCCGGCGGCGCGAGAGATGGATCGAGGGCGGATTACTCCTGGGGATCACCGTCCTGGCGATGGTGCTCCGATTCGTGGCCCTCGGTCAAATCCCGCCGGGGCTCTATCATGATGAGGCGTACAACGGCCTGGACGGCCTGGAGGTCCTCGCGGGCCGCGGGTCGATCTATTTCCCGGCCAATCACGGTCGTGAACCCCTCTACATCTACCTCTCTGCACTCCCCCTTGCTTTGCTCGGCCGCGCGCCAGCGGCGCTTCGCCTGGCGGCGGCCGTCGTCGGTACATTGACAATTCCTGCAACGGTCCTCCTGGCCCGTTCCTGGTTCGGGAAGCGGGTGGGGTGGCTCTCCGGCGCGGTCCTGGCGGTGACCCTCTGGCACGTCCACCTCAGCCGGGTGGCCTTCCGAGCGGTGACGATGCCTCTATGGACCGCGCTGGCGCTGCTGGTCGGGACCTGGGCATGGCGGCGTGGAGGGCGCGGGCGGTGGCTCCTGGCTGGCCTCGTCTACGGTTTCGGGTTCTACACCTACCTCCCTGTTCGACTTACCCCGCTCGTCCTGCTCCTCTGGGCCGGGCTGCTGGTCGCGCAGGGGAAAGCCCACCGACTGTGGCCAGGCGCTGCCTGGTTCGGCCTCGGTGCGGCCATCGCGCTGGCCCCCCTGCTCGGCTACACTGTCGGCCACTGGGAAGTGGTGATGGGGCGGCCCGGGTCGGTCTCCGTCTTTAACCCGGCGATCAACAAGGGAGACCTGCCGGGGACGATCCTTCGCCACCTGGTCCGCACGCTGGGGATGTTCTTCGTCCGTGGGGACAGGATCCCCCGCCACAATCTCCCCGGCCGACCGGTCTTCGACCCGGTGCTGGGCTTGGCGATGGTCACAGGGACGATCTGGGCCGCGGTCCGGGCCCGGCGACGCCTTGCTCCGGCCTTCCTGCTGACCTGGGTCGGCCTGATGCTGGTGCCGACCTGGCTGGCGGAGGACGCGCCCCACTTCCTGCGGGCCGTCGGGGTCCTGCCCCTGGCGACAGTCCTCCCCGCCCTGGGGTTGGCCTGGGCGTGGGAGCGACTCGAGCGGGCGGGCCGGGGAGGAACGGGGTTGCTGGTCGTCCTAGTCGCCTTGACGATCGGCCTGGTGGCCACCGGACGGGACTACTTCGTCCGCTATCCGGCTCTGCCGGAGGTCCATTACTTCTTCGAGGAGGCGGCTACCCGGCTGGCGGCGGACGTCAACCGATTCTTGGGCAGCGGGTGGGACGGGGAAGGATGGACCGCGCGGAGGGGGGAGCCCACTCCGGGCCGCTGGGCCTTCGTCGAGCAACGGATGTGGGTGGAATGGGCGTCGATCCCCTTCCTGATCCCCTCCGTCGACAGGGTGACGACCCAGCCAGAGGAAATGCCACCGGATGCTGAGTCCGTCCTCCTGATCCTCTGGCCGCACGAGGACTACCGGGAGCGGCTAGACCTGCTTCCCACGCCTGCCCGCATCCAGGTGTGGGACGGTCCTGAAGCGAAGGGGGACCTGGATCCCCAGCCCTTCGTGGCCTACGTGGCCTTCGCCGCCGAGCCGGTGGAAGAGGGTCAGGCGGAACCGCTGGCCCGGTTCGAAGGAGGGATCGCGCTGTTGGATGCCCGTGTGGTCCCTGAAGGAAAGACCTGGCGGGTGGAGTTGGTGTGGACGACGGAGACGCCGCCGCAGGCGGACTACACCGTCTTTATCCACTTGTGGGACGGGGAGTCGCTGGTCGATCAGGGCGACGGCGACCCGGCGGGCGGCCGCTTTCCGATGACGTGGTGGCGGGCGGGCGACCAGGTGGTGGACATCCACCGACTGACCCCGCCAGACGAATGGCAGGGGACGCCGCGCGTGGTCGTCGGGCTGTACCTGCGGTCCACGCTCGAGCGGCTACCCGTCGTAGACGTGGAGGGACAGGTGCTGGGCGACCAGGTGACGGTGCCGGTCCCGTCCCCGTAGCGTGTGGGCTTATTGCACAGTCAGATTCCCAGGAGAGGGTGAGAATGGAGAATCGAAAACGACTGGTTCTGGGTGGAATCCTCGCCTTCGCGTTGCTCTTCGCGATGGTGCCGACGTGGGCGCAGGCCGCTCCGATGCGGCAGAACCTCCTCGCCAACCCGGGCTTCGATGCCTGGGAGGGGAGCACGGCTCCGAACTGGTACCCCTGGCACGAGGACGCAGGGGATCAGTGTAAGAAGGAACCCGATTGGCTCCCGTGTCAACCTAGCTGGTGGGTAGAGCGGGACCCCAACGGGTATGGCCTGCTTCGGAGTGGCCCGTCGTCCCAGGCTATCGGCGCTCAGTACGTGCCCTGGCACGCCGGGGTGATGCAGACGGTCAACGTGACCCCGGGGACGCGGCTGCGCTTCAGCGTGTGGGCGCGCTCCCACATCAGCAACGACGGCCTGCCTGCCCCGTCATTCGGGGGATGGAACCCCAACTTCCAGGTGGGAATTGACCCAGAGGGCAACGGGGTATGGTACGACTCCGGCATCGTCTGGTCGGCGCCGGTGAACGTGAACGACCAGTGGGTGCAGGTCTCCGTGGAGGCCACCGCCGGGGCCAGCGGCAAAGTGACCGTTTTCGTCTCCGCCAACTTGAGCCATCAGACACCTCTGGCCCACAACGATGTGTGGTTCGACGATGCGGAACTGGTCGTGGTCGCACCGCCCGCGGCCCCCACCCCCGCCCCGACCAACACGCCCGTCCCCGTGCGCTTCCAGGCCGCCTTCGTCGACGAAACGGTCCCGGACGGCACCTCCTTTGAGGGCGGCGCGTCGTTCACCAAGACATGGCGGGTGCGCAACAGCGGCACCGAAGCCTGGCCGGACGACACCGTTATGGTCTTCGTCGGTGGGGAAAAGATGGGCGGGCCGGATCAGATGCCGATCGGGCGGGTGGCACCCGGCGAGGTGAAGGAGATCAGCGTCAACCTGACCGCTCCGTCGACGCCGGGCACCTACACCGGCAACTGGGTGTTGCAGACCGGTGGCACCCGCATCCCGGGCAGCGAACTCTGGGTGACTATCCAGGTCACTCAGCCAGCGGCCCCCACGCTACCCCCGGCCTCGCCAACGCCAGAGGCCACCTCCACCCCAGAAACCGGCTCGGTGTGTGTCCTTGCCTTCCACGACCGCAACGGCGACACTATCCGCCAACCGGAGACCGAGGAACTTCTGCCCAACGCTGTCTTCTTCCTAGAGGACGCCAGCGGCCTGCTAGGACAGTACACCACCGATGGCCTGAACGAGCCCCACTGCTTCACCGGGCTGGCGCCGGGTAATTACCAGGCGACGATGCAGCCTCCACCCGGGTACGTGGCTAGCGGGCCCTCCACGATCGCGCTGGTCCTCAGCGCTTCGACCCGGCTGGACGTGGCCTTCGGTGCGCTGCGGGGGGAGGCCCCGTTGACCCAGACCCCACCGGTAAGTGTACCCGGCGGTGCTGAAGGGGGCGGTCTGATCGGATCCCAGGCACTGCGCTGGGTGGCCCGGGTGGGCGGCATCTTGCTGTTGGCGGTCGCGGTCGCGATGGCCGTCCTGTTCGTCCTCTCCCGCCGCCGCCGCTAAGCGAGCGATCTGCTTGGAACACCACAGAGACACAGAGAGCTCTCGAGCCTTAGAAACTTTGTGCCCTCATGTCTCCGTGGTGATACTGATCAAAGTGATTTCGAGACTCTCGCAGGAGAAAGGGTAGCCAATGATGAGAAAGCGAGTCTGGCTGGTCGGGTTGATCCTGGTCAGCATACTCAGTTTATACCTGGGGACAACCAGCACGGGGCAGGTCTACGCTCAGGAAGGGCCCAACCTGCTCCGGAACGGAGACTTTGAGGAAGGGCAAGCAGGCCAGGCCTGGCCGTTCCAGGACGGCATCCCGGAGGTGCAGGTCGCTCCTGGCTGGCGGGCCTTCTGGCTGGACGATCCACCCCCGTATGTCGCTCCTCCGCCGGATTACTGTCAGGGCGACCCCAAGTGCGCTTGGGGGCGGCCGGAGTTCCGAGGGACCGCTGCATACGAGTACCCCAACCGGGTACGCTCGGGCCAGTTCTCCCAGAAGTACTTCTCCTACAACCGGCAACACGAGGCTGGGCTGTATCAGCAGGTCAGCGGCATTCAGCCAGGAACTCGCCTCCGTTTCAGCGTCTGGATCCAAACCTGGTCCTGCATGCCTGAGTCCTCGGAGAAGTGGAACGTCTGCCCGGCCGGCGACCGGTCCTATAACCCGGCCCCGATGCACATCTGGGTCGGCATCGACCCCACCGGCGGCACCAACTGGGCCGCTCCGACGGTCGTACGCTCGCCGGAGCGTGAGGCCTATGATCAATGGACGCTCTTCGAGGTGGAGGCGACGGCCGAATCGGACACGGTCACCGTCTTCATCCACACCCGCGCCGACTGGCAGGATCGGATCCCTCGAATCAACAACGACGTGTACATCGACGACGCCAGCCTGGTAGTGGTCACGCCACCGACCAGCACCCCTCCGCCTCCTCCGCCCACCGCCACGCCTGGGCCCTCCCCCACTCCACTGCCTACACCGACGCCGCGGCCGGACGGGGCCATCGTCCACATCGTCCAGGCCGGCGACACCCTCTCCAGCATCGCTGCCCAGTACGGGGTGACGGTAGACCAGATCAGGGAACTGAACGCGGGGTCCATCGGTCCCAACAACCTGATCCGCGTGGGCCAGGAACTGGTCATCGCCATACCGTCGGTGACACCCACCCCCTCCCCCACTCCGGTCTCTCCCACGCCAGCCGCTTCTCCCACCACCGCGACTGGCTCCATCTGCGTGGTCGCCTTCCACGACCGAGACGGGGACGGCCTCTGGCAGAAGGGAACAGAGGAACTACTGCCCAACGCCGTCTTCTCCCTCAGCGACGCCGTGGGCCTGGTGGGACAGTACACCACCGACGGGCTGAGCGAGCCTTACTGCTTCGCCGGCCTGGCGGCGGGGACCTACACTGTGGCAATGGAACCACCCTCCGGGTACGCCGCCAGCGGCCCGTCCACAGCGATGGTGGCCCTGCCAGGACCGGTCTCGGTGGACGTGGCGATGGGGGCCCAACGGAGCGAGACCTCCGATGAGGGAACAGAGACGCCCACCGCTCAGGAACCCACTGAAACACCTACCGAGGAGCCTGCTACCTCTCCCTCTTTCCTCCAGCAAGCCCTTCAATGGGGGGCGCGGGTCAGCGGGATCCTACTCCTCGCGATCGCTGTGGCGTTGGCCGTGCTCTTCGCCCTCTCCCGCCGACGTCGGTGATGAGTATGACCACGGAGGCACAGAGGGCACGGAGTTTTCTCTTTCCTCCTGTGTCTCTGTGGTGAATCAACGGAGGATGGGATGAAGACGCGAAGCGTCGCCTGGGGCCGGCAGGTCCTGCCCCCGGCGACGCTTTTCCTTCTCGGCCTGATCGTCG
This sequence comes from Thermoflexia bacterium, assembly GCA_011192125.1. Classification (GTDB taxonomy): domain Bacteria; phylum Chloroflexota; class Anaerolineae; order B4-G1; family DUEL01; genus DUEL01. The sequence continues at coordinate 107,796 of DUEL01000001.1, read as the reverse complement.
CTCTGCCCCTCTGGGGAGCGGGCCTTCTGAACACCCGGGGCGGCGGCGACAGCCCCTTCCTCCTGCTGCGCGTACACCAACTGGCGGCCGACCTTCGGGCCGGTCACTTCCCCGCCCGATGGATGCCGGACGCGGCCTACGGGCTGGGCTACCCCTTCTTCAACTACTACGCTGCGCTCCCCTACTACTTGGCAGCCATCCTCCATGTGATCGGGATCGATCTCCTGGGGGCGGTCAAACTGGCACAGACCGTCTTCTCCGTCGCCGCTCCCCTCGCCGCCTACGGGTGGGCGCGGCGCCACTTCGAAGGACGAGCCGCCGCCTGGCTGGTCGGCGCCGCCTACGCCGTCGCCCCCTTCCACCTGGTCAACCTCTACGTCCGGGGGGACTCCCTCTCCGAGTTCGCCGCTTTCGCCTTCTACCCGCTCCTCCTATGGGGGCTGGACTACCTGGCCGAGAAGCCGAGGGCGCGCCGGATGGTCTTCCCCGCTCTGGCCTACGGAGGCCTGATCCTCACCCACAACATCTCCGCCCTAATCTTCTCCCCCTTCGCTTTCCTCTACCTCCTTGCGCAGGTCGGGCGCACGTCAAAGGATCGACGCCGCCTTCTCGCCCTTGGAGTGACCGCCTTCGGCCTGGGCCTCGCCCTCGCCGCCGGTTTCTGGGTCCCGGCACTGCTGGAGACCGACCGGGTCCAGTTGACCGCCCAGACGACGGGCTACTTCTTCTACGGTGAACATTTCCGCGGAACCGACCTGATCCAGCGGTCGCTCCGGTTCGACTACGAGATCGGCGAGGGGAGGACCCCCTTCGCAATGGGGTTGGTGCAGGCAACGTTGACCGCTCTCGGCGTGGTCGTTCTGCTGGCGCGGTGGGGCTGCCACCGCCGGGTGCGCTGGATCGAAGGGGTCGGTCTGGCGGGATTGGCCCTCAGCACGTGGATGATCACGCCGCTCTCCCGCCCCCTCTGGGACTACCTGCCGCTCCTCCCGATGGTCCAGTTTCCCTGGCGGTTCCTCTCCATCCAGTCCCTCTTCGCCGCGCTCACGGTCGGCACACTGGCTACCGGTCACCGCAAAGGCGCAGAGGATGACGAAGAACCTCCGCGTCCTCTGCGCCTCTGTGGGGGAACTACTGCATTCCCCTGGCTAATAGCGGTGGCGTTGGCCGTCTCCCTGGCCGTCGCCGGTCTGGGCGATCTACGGCCCGACTACGTCCCCATCTCCGCCGAGGAGTTCACCGTCGAGCGGCTGCAGTTGTACGAACTCTTCACCGGCAACGTGGGGTCGACGATCCGGTACGAGTATCTGCCACGGGAGGTGGTGCCCCGGCCCTGGACCGGCCCATCGCTCTTCGATCCGGACCGTCCGCCGGAGGCCCGTCCGCTGGAGGGAACCCTGCTGGCGGCCCGCGAGACGGTCCACGAGCCGGTCCGCCGCGTGTGGGAGGTGACGGTGGGAGAAGGAGGAGCCCAGGTCGCCTTCCCCCTGTACTGGTGGCCCGGCTGGCGGGCGACGGTGGACGGGGAGCCCGTCGAGGTCGATCCGGCCCCCGACTCCGGATGGGCCACGGTTCCAGTCCCGCCCGGGCAGCACACCGTGACCCTCTGGCTGGGCCGTACCCCGCTGCGGGCCGGAGCCGAGGGGGTCTCCCTCCTCGCCGCTCTCGTTCTTCTCCTGTTGATTTTGCCACAGAGGCACAGAGGGCACGGAGTGTTCAGTATCTCTCCTCTATCCAAGAGATTCTCTGTGTTCTCCGCGTCTCTGTGGGTATCCCTGCTCTGTGTCCTCTGCAGCCTCCCTCTACTCGCCCCTCGGTATGAGGCCCGCGGGGAGGGGGATCTGACGATGGACTTCGAGCAGATGCCGCTTCTGCACCACAACCCCGGTGGGCTGGACTTTGGGCCGGTGCGGCTGATGGGGTACGAGTACTCCGCCGACCGGCTGTCGCCGAGTGAACCGCTCCGGCTGGCGATGGAGTGGGCTGGCGAGACGGCGGAGCTGACGGCGACGGTGCGGCTCGTCTCCCCGGCCGTCCACCTGCGCCGGTTGCCCGACGGGTGGGCGGAGGTACAGGTCCCGCTGGAGCCCAGGGTCGAGGCGGTGCTGCCGGTGCCGGAGTGGGCCGCGCCGGGGCTGGCCCTGGTCGCGGTGGAGGTGGAGGGGCCGGAGGGGAGGCTGCCCCCCCGATTGCCCTCGGGCCGCACGCTGGGGACCATCTACCTGCGCCCGGTGTGGGTCCGGGCTGCGGAGCCGCCCCCCGGAGAAGCGCTGGCGACCTGGGCAGGTGGGGCGGTCCGCCTTCACCGGGTCCACACGGCGCAACCAACCCCCAACCTTCTGGAGGTGCGCTTGGAGTGGTCCGCCACGCGCCCGCTGGTGAGCAACTGGGGGGTGAACCTCCGGCTGGTCGATCCGGCGGACAACGAGTGGGCGCGGTTGGACGCACAGCCCGGGTACGGCTTCCTCCCCACCGGCCTCTGGCCCGTCGAGCGGCGATTGCCGGATCGGTACGTCCTTCCCCTGCCCGACGGCACGCCGCCGGGCAGTGCCTACACGCTGGAGGTGACCCTCTACCGGATGGCGACGTGGGAGAAACTGGGGACGATCACCCGGAGCGTCCCCCTCACCCAGACCACCCTCCGGCCCGACGCGCCGGTCCGGGCCGCGCTGGGCGGGGGACTGGCCCTGAGCCGGATGGAGGTGCCGGACCGGGTGCGGCAGGGGGAGACGCTTCGCTGGACGGCCTGGTGGTTGGTCCAGGACGAGCCCCAGGCTGCCCAGGCGGAGTGGCGGCTGGAGGGGCCGACGGTCCTTTCGGCGACCCTTCCCCTGGCCCCCGGCTCCGACCCCGCCGACTGGCCCGTCGGGGCATGGATAGCAGGGAAGGCCGCGCTGCCGATCCCACCGGCCGCGCCTCCTGGTTCCTACACCCTCACCCTCACCTTGCGGAATGCCGCCGGTCGATCCCTGGGCACCTACACCCACCCGCAGGCGGTGGAGGTAGAGGGGCGGGAGCGGGTGTGGGAACTGCCGCCGATGGGGAGGGAGGTCGGAGCCACCTTCGGCGGGATGATCGAACTGGCGGGGTACGACCTGGAGCGGGAGGGAACGACGCTCCGGCTGACGCTCCACTGGCGGGCGCTGACCACGCCCGATCGGGACTATAAATTCTTCGTCCACGTGGCCGATCCGGCGACCGCCCGCCCGGTGGCGCAGGTGGACGCGATGCCGCGCGGCTACACCTATCCTACGGGGGTGTGGGTCGCCGGAGAGGTGGTGTCCGATCAGGTGGAGGTCTCCCTGGAAGGCGTGCCTCCGGGCACATACGACCTGGCTGTGGGGTGGTACGATCCGGAGACGGGGGAACGGCTGGAGGCACGGGACGCGGTGGGGAACCTCCTTCCCGACGGCCGGGTGGTCCTGCCGGACCGGGTAAGAGTTCCGTAGTTCACCGCAGAGGCACGGGGAGCGCAGCGGACCTCTGAATTCTTCAAGGAGAACTCTGTGTCCTCTGCACCTCTGCGGCGATCACGCGATCCGTCGTAGCAGCCGCAGCAGGATCTCGTACTCATCGGGGGTCAGGAGGTCCCGCGCCACGTCGTCCCCGGCGAGGATCGCCTGCCCCAGTCCCGAATCCCGAAACGCTTTCAGGTCCTCCTCGAAGGGGCTGCCGACCTGGTGTTCGCGCACGATCCGCCCGTCCCGCATCACCAGCACCCGGTCCGTCTGGCGGGCGACGGCCGGGTCGTGGGTGACGATGATGAAGGTGGTGCCCAACTCCCGGTTCAGGCGACGCATCAATTGGATGATCTCCGTCCCGCTCTGGGAATCCAGATCGCCAGTGGGCTCGTCGGCCAGGACGAGGGCGGGCTGGTTGGCCAGCGCCCGGGCGATGGCGACCCGCTGTCGCTCCCCGCCGGAGAGTTGGCTGGGCAGGTGATCCATCCGATCGGCCAGCCCAACCAGCGCCAGCAGTTCCTCCGCCCGACGGCGGCGCTCGGCCCGCCCCACCGGCTGCCCCATCATCGGCACCTCGACGTTCTCCCGGGCGGTCAGCGTGGGGATGAGGTTGTGCAACTGAAAGACGAAACCGACGGTCCGGGCGCGAAAGGTGTCCAGGTCCCGCACCTCCGCCAGGTCCTGACCGCCCACCAGCACCTGCCCACTGGTAGGACGGTCCAGCGCACCGATCATGTTGAGCAGGGTGGACTTGCCGGAGCCGGACGGGCCCATCACAGAGATGAACTCCCCCTGGGTCACCCGCATATTGACCCCGTTGAGCGCCCGCACCTGTGCGCCGTCGCCGTACACCTTGACCAAATCGCGCGTCTCGACGATCACGTTGTCTCCCATCAACATCCCCGTTCTCCCACAGTTTGGGTTACTCAGGTACAGGGCACAGAGATCTGAAACTTGTACCTTGCCCCCTGCACTCTGCTTCTTGCCTCTTACTCCCTCATTCGTACCGCAGCGCCTCCACCGGCTGCAACCGCGATGCCCGCCAGGCAGGGTAGATACCACCGAGGGCCCCGAGTACGAGGGCGGTGACCAGGGTCTGAACCAGCAGATCGGGCGAGAAGCGGAACTTGACGAAACCGGCGACGGAGGGGTTTTGATTCATCAGGAGGATGAGCACCAGCGCTGCGAGCAGCCCGCCCGCGCTGCCAAGCAGGCTCAGCATCAGCGACTCTCGCAGGATCATCCCCAGAACCCGCCCCTTGCGCCAGCCCAGCGCCCGTAGGACGCCGATCTCTCGCGTCCGCTCGTAGATGCTCATTCCCATCGTGTTCATCATCCCGGCACCTCCGATCACCAGCGCCAGGAAGGCGACGGCCCAGGAGCCGGCCTTGGTCAACTGAAGGTCGGTCACGTTCTCGGCGAACTTCGTGCTCTCCGTGACCATCACTTCGGGGAACCGGCTTTCGATCAGCTCCTTCACCGCCTGGGCCTGTTCCGGGTCCTTCAGACGGACGCCGAAGAAACTGACCTTGTGGGGCTGCCCGAAGAGGTTCTGGGCGTCCCGCAGGCTGATGACGCCGCCTCCGTCCTGGATGGGCACGCCCGTCTCGTAGATGCCGACGATGCGGAAGGGCCGGTCGAAGAGGCGGATTGTATCGCCGATCTCCTTGTTCAGGTTCTCGGCCGCCACCCGCCCAAGGATGATCTGCCCGTTGGCGGTGAGGGGCTCGCCCTCGACGATGGTGAAGTCGCGGATGCCATACCCCCGCGGAGGGTACCCGAAGACGACGAAGAAGGGCAGATCGCCCACGGCAGCGTAACCGGTGAGGAAGCCCTCGGCGTGTTCCACGCCGGGGAGGGTCCCGATGCGATGGATGATCCGCTCGTCGATCGTGCTGAGGTCGATCGAGGCGTCGGCCTGCATCCCGACGAGGTGGACGCCTGCTCCTCCGGCGAACTCCTCCATCTCGGCGATCAACCCGTCGGCCAGCGCGCCCAGGCCGACCATCGCGGTGATGGCGATGCCGATACCAAGCATCGTCAGGACGGAGCGGGTGGGCTGGCGCAGAAGGTTGCGGAGCGTGACCGTTCCAACACGAACGCGCGGGGCCCGGCTACCGGTACTTCCCTCGTACCGCATCGCCTCCGCTGGCGGCAGGCGCGAGGCCCACCACGCCGGATAGATGCCGCTGATCAACCCCACCGCCAGGGCCACACCCATCCCCTGGACGACGAGGGCCGGGGGGAGTGTATCCGGCAGGAAGCCACTCACCGCAGGACTACGGGAGACCGCCTTGAAGGCGACAACTCCCAAGACCACCCCGAGCACGCCGCCCACCCCGTTCAACATCGTCGACTCCCCCAGCACCAGTCCCAGGACCCGTGCCCGGCCCCAGCCGATCGCCCTAAGGGTGCCGAACTCCCGCGTCCGTTCGAAGACGCTCATCAGCATCGTGTTCATCACCCCCACACCGCCGATGAGGACGGCGAGGAAGGAGATGGCCCAGGAAAAGGCGCGGGTATAGGCCAACATCTCCTGGTTTTCGGCGAAGTCGGAGGAGCGGGTGACCGTCAGATCGGGGAAGAGCCGTTCGATGCGCTCCCGCACGCGGTCGAGTTCGCCCGGGTCCCGGAGTTTGATGAGGAAGGCGTTGACCTGGCGAGGGTGGCCGGACAGCCGTTGTGCGTCCTCCACCATCACCACCGCCGCCCCGTCCTCGAAAGGGGTGCCGGTCTCGTAGATGCCGACGATACGGAACGTGGTCTCGTAGAGACGGATGGTGTCCCCAACCTGTTTGTCCAGGTCGTCGGCGGCAGCCTTGCCCAACAACAGCGGCCGCCCGCCGTGCCGCGTGCTCCGGTCCGAAAGCGGCTCTCCCTCAACGATGCGGAAGCGGCGAATGGCGAAACCGCCGGGGTCGTAGCCGAAGACGATGAAATAGGGGACATCTTCGGTGGCGGCAAAAGTGTACGCCATCCGATCGATCTCCCTGACCCCTGACAGGCTGGCAAGCCGCTCTCCGACCTCTTCATCGACCGCGCTGAAGACGATGTCCACCGCGTCGGCGTCGGCCACCAGCAGGTCGGCACCGCTTCCCGTCCCGAGCGCTTCGTAGCCGATGGTTAACCCTTCGGCCAGCGCGCCCAGAGAGACGATGGCAGCAACGGCGATAGCGACGCCGAAGAGAGTGAGCAATGTACGAACCTTACGACGGGTCAGGCTCTTCAGGAACACAGTTCCCCTCCAGCCGTCTGACGCTTGACGCTTGAAGTTTGACGTTTGACGCTTGACGCTTGACGTATGACGCACGACGGAAGACGGTCGAACGTCGTTCGTCAAACGTCATTCGTCAGACGTCATTCGTCAAACGTCGTTTGTCAGACGTCACTCCCTCACCCCAATATCCACAAACGCCGTCATCCCCCAGCGGATGGCCGGATCCAGTTCCTCCAGTTCGATGATCACCGTGTAGCGAACCCCCGCGGCGCCAGGTTCGGCCATCGGGTAGATGCGAGCGACGCGGCCGGTGAACGTGCGCTCTGGGAGGGCGTCGAAGGTGACGACGGCCTCCTGGCCCACGGCGACCTGCGCCACGTCCACCTCGTCCAGGTCGGTGGTCTCCACCCGCAGGGTGGTCAGGTCGCCCAGGGTGACCACGGGCTGGCCCGGCGCAAGCAGTTCGCCGGTGCGCACGTGCACCAGGCCGACGGTCCCGGCGAAGGGGGCGCGGATCTCGCAGCGAGCCAGGGTGACTCTGGCCTGTTCCAGCGCGGCCTCGGCGCGGGCCACCTCCGCCTCGGCAGCGGCGATCGCCTCCGGTCGCGCGCCCGCCTCCACCAGGGCCAGCCGGGCCTGGGCCTGCTGGAGTTGGGCGCGGGCCGCCGCCACATCGGCGGACGGCGGATTCAGCAGGGCGTCGAGACGGGCCTTGGCGACGTTATAGGCGCCGGTCGCTTGCTCCAGTTGCAGGGCCTCGGGCCGGGCACCAACGCCCGGATCCCACCTGACCCGATCGTACGCCGCCTGAGCGATGCGAAGCGCTGCCTCCGCCTGGGCCAGTTCGGCCTGCGCAGCAGCAACCTGCACGGGATCGGGGTTGAGCAGTCGCTGGAGCGCCGCCTGGGCGATGGCCACTGCGGCCTTCGCTTCTTCCACCTCCTCCGGACGGGCGCCGGCCCTCAACCCGTCCAACTGGGCTCGGGCGGCGGCCAGCGCGGCCTCGGCCTGCTGGACCGCCAGTCGAGCGTCGGTGGGGTCGAGCCGGACCAGCACGTCGCCCTCCTCCACCTCATCCCCCGGCTCCACGAGCACCGCCATCACCGTGCCCCCCGTCTGCGCGCTCACCGTCGCCCACACCGCGGGGACTACCTCGCCGGTGACGGATACGACGGGGATGTAGTCCATCTCTATCTCCGGCGTTGGCGTCCCCTCCGCGCCACGAGTACACCCCGCCAGGAGGAACATCAGCACCAACAGCCCGACGACCGCTCTCTTCGTCATCTTCGCCACCTCCAAGGTTTCATTGGCAGTACACCACAGAGACACAGAGGACACGGAGTTTCAGCAGTTTCTGTGTGGAGTAGGGGTCACCTCCCCCTGGCGTCCATCGCCTCTCCCCGTAGCCCCTGCACCACCGTCTCGATGAACGTCTCGCTGACCTGCTCCGCGTCCAGGTCGGGGCAGATGGAGATGTAGGCGGAGAGGCCGTCGTAGGCCGCCAGCAGGGCCCAGGCCAGGGAGTATCCGTCCACTGGGCGGAACTCTCCTCGCTCGACACCTCCCTCCACGATCTCGCCGATGGCGTGAGCGTATCGGGCGAGGATCTCCGCCCACGCCTGTCCCGCTTCCTCACGTCGGGGGCTCTGGGCCCAGAACTCGATGAAGAGGTTGAAGAACCAGGGGGCCTCGCGGCTGATTCGGATCATCGCCGAGGCGAGGGTACGGAGCTTGTCAGCCGCTGTCTCGCAGGAAGCCACGGCGACCATCGCTTCCTCCCCGATCCCCTCGAACACCGACGTGAGGGTCGCCATCAGGAGGTCGTCTTTGCCCTCAAAGTACCAGTAAAGCGTCCCTTTGCTCACCCCCGCCTCGGCGGCGATGTCGTCCATCGTGGTGTTGGCGTACCCCCTGCGGGCGAAGCAACTCAGGGCCGCCTCGATGATCTGCGCGCGCCGCTCCTCCTGCCCACCCGATCGATGTGTCATTCTTCCCTGCCTTACTTCATCTCGACTGACCAGTCAGTCAAGTAAGAGTATACATCTCTTTTGCCAGAAGTCAAGCGTCGAAAGTCAACTGCCACGCATCATTCGTCACTCATAGCGCAGTGCTTCTGCGGGTCGCATCTTCGTCGCCCGCCAAGCCGGATAGAGGCCACCCAGCGCGCCGGTCACCAGCGCGACCAGGAGGGCCTGGGCGAACAGGCCAAGCGGGTACCGGGGGGTCAGCATCCCCTTGATCGCCGGGATCTGCATCGTCATCCAGGCCATCCCGATCCCCATGAGGATGCCGCAAACGCCACCCAGTGCGCCCAGCGCCAGCGATTCCCGCAGGATCATCCCCAGCACCTGCCGCCTGCGCCAGCCCAGCGCTCGCAGGACGCCGATCTCACGGGTCCGTTCCAGCACGCTCATCAGCATCGTGTTCAGCATCCCCAGGCCGCCGACGAATGTCGCCAGGAAGGAGATCTGCCCGACCATCTCCCGGTTCGTCTGCATATCGGGCATGTTCTCAATGAACTCGGAGGTAAGGGAGACGGCGATCTCCGGGAACCGCTCGTTCAATTCATCCCGCACCGATTCCGCCTGCTCCGGATCGCGCAGTTTGACGAGGTACCAGGTCACCTGATGGGGCTTTCCAGCCAGCGCCTGGGCCTCCCGCAGGCTGACGACGACCCCGCTCTCCTCGTAGCCCACCCCCGTCTCGTAGATGCCGACGACACGGAAACGGCTGTCCAGTATGCGAAGCGTGTCCCCTACCTGGAGGCCCAGGTTCTCCGCCGCCCGCCGCCCGAGGAGGACCTGGCGGCGCGCCCGCAGCGGCTCCCCTTCGACGATGCGGAGGCGTCGGATGGCGAACTCCTGGGGATGGTAGCCGAAGATGAGCAACATCGGCGTCTCTTCGGTGCTGACGGCGGTGAAGACGACGCCGGAGACCGCCTCCACATCGGGCAGGGCGGCGATGCGGGCCCCGATCCGCTCGTCGATCGCGCTGTAACTGGTATCGGAGACGTCCGCCTCGATGGCCATCAGTTCGGCCTGGCTGCCGGTCAGGACCTCAGTGAGCGACTCAGCCATCCCCTGGGTGATGCCGCCCAGGGCGACGATGGCAGCGATACCGATGCTCACGCCCAGCACAGTCAGCGCTGTGCGGGTGCGTCGCCGCCAGACGTTCCGCGCCGCAAGCCCGGGGAGAAACTGGGGGATCCGCACCCTGCCGCCGCCCTCGTACCGAAGCGCCTCCAAGGGCACCAGCCGGCTGGCCCACCATGCCGGATAGGCTCCCCCCACGACACCCAGTGCGCCCGCCGTGAGCAGGGCGCGGAGGAAGATTTGAGAGGAGAAGCCAGCCCCCAACGCACCCAAAAAGCCGAGGGAGCCGCGCAGGAAGAAGATCGCTGCGATCCCCAGGAGAACGCCCATCAGTCCACCCAACCCGGAGAGGAGGAGCGATTCTCCCAGGATGAGACGGAGCACCTGGCTCCGCTTCCATCCCACCGCGCGCAGGAGGCCGATCTCTCGTGTCCGCTCGAAGACGGACATAAAGAGGGTGTTGGTCATCCCTACCCCGCCGATGACCACCGCCAGCCCGGCGATGCTCAGGGCGAACCCTTCTAAAATCTTGACGACCTGTTGCTGGTCGGCGAACTCCGTGGTGGTGGAGATGGTCAGGTCGGGGAAATGCCGCTCCAGCCGGGCGTGGAACCGGGGCTCGTCACTGGGAGCGCGCAGCCGGATGTAGAGCAGGGAGACCCGGTTGGGCTGCAGGAGGAGCGACTGGGCCTCCTCCAGCGGGATGACCGCACCGCCGTCCTCGAAAGCATCCCCCGTCTCGTAGATGCCGACGATACGGAAGACGCCGCCAGTGACACGGAGGGCGTCGCCGACGGACTTACCCAGGCTTTGTGCTGCACTGCGGCCCAGGATGAGGGGCTTGCCCCGCATACGCCGGGCCTCTGCCAGGGAGCACCCTTCGACGATGCGGAAGTGCTCGACGGCGAACCCCTGGGGATCGTAGCCGAAGAGGAAGAAGTAAGGAGCGTCCTCGGCCTGGACGTTGGCCATCAGCATGCCGTCCACGCCAGCCACTTCGGGCCAGGCTCGGAGTTGTTCGGCAACCGCCTCCTCCACACCCCCCAGCGTGATGTCCAGCGCGCCCTTCTGGGTCACCACCAGGTCGGCCTGGCTGCCGCGGGCCATCTCCGTGTAGCCAGTGCGGATCCCCTCGGCCATCGCCCCCAGCGCGACGATGGCAGCCACGCCGATGGAGACGCCTGCGAGGGTCAGAATCGTACGTCCCTTGCGGCGAAACAGGTTCTTGAGAAGCACGGGGCACCTCGGTGAGTGAAACGTGATGCGCGGTGTATCACGCGTCACGTTTCCTGGCTTACGCTGGGCGCTTCACCACACTCCCGACAGCAGTCGATAGCGTACCCGCTGAGCATACTCCTTCGCCCGGAAAACGACGGTGAGGAGGATCTGCACGAACCGCTTCACAATGCCGGCTCCCAATTCCGGGTTGCTGACGGACATCCGCGTCCTCTCCCGCACCTGCTCTGGCGCCTGCGCCCCTCTTGCGTAGTTAGTGCACTAACTACTACTCCATTATACGCAAGAGGTTCCCGTTGTCAAGCGCTGTACTCTTGAGGTTTGAGCGTGGATCCTAATAGTCTGCGGCCTCGTCCCTCTCAGGGGGGAGAGGAGACGGGATGACCGTTCGTGGCGGGCAGGTGTTCTACCCGTCGATGTGGCTCTCCATCGCCCGGGCGAACACCTCCCAATCCTCCTCCTGGATGACCTCCCGCGCCCGCTCCCCCAAGATCGTCAGGATCTGGGGAAGGTAGAGGTCGGTCCGGAGGTGGTGCTCGGCGATGAAGACGAAGAGAGGGCTTCGCGTCCACGAAGCGCGGGCTTGGGTTGGGGAGATCCACTCGCCGATGAGCACTTCCGCTCCATCTACCACCAGGATCAGGCCCAGCCCTCCTGCCTGGCCGAGCGCTTCTTCGGACAGGGGTGTCACCACCACTCGACCGCCCGGCAGGTCCAGGTCGCCCGTCGTGTAGATGACGACCCGCACTCCTCGTTCGACGGCCGCCTCCAGAGCCGGGCGGAGGTCCGAAAGGGTATCCGGTAGGATGGAAAGATAAATCGAATCTGTAGCCCGCGTAATCATCTCCCGGGCCCGCGCCAGGATGTTCTCCTGGCCTTCGATGTTCCAGACGTAGTCCAGATCGGAACCGGTGGTGATCGCCGCCAGGTCCTCTTTCAGCGACGTGACCAGCGACTCGTGCTCGTGGCGAAGGTGGTCGAGGAGGCTCTCCGGCGGTACCGGCGCATACTTGGTCGCCCCCTCCTGACGCAACGTCATCGCCGCGCCTCGCGCCGTCAGTTTCCCCAGCACCTCGTAGATCATCGACCGGGGCACACCGGTGAGCTTCGACAATTCGTACCCGGTGATCGGGTTCTTTCGCAGCAACCCGATGTAGGCTTTGGCCTCGTATTCCGAGAAACCCAGCCGCATAAGACGCTCGATCAGGTCATTTCTCATCCGCGCACCCCCTCCAGGAGGGATATCGGCCCCACAGGAGGGATGATACATCAGGGATCAGGGCCTGTCAACAACAAGTGAAGCCGGGAATCTGTGACAATTTGGCAAATGCCTGGCGACTCAGGTCGCAGGCTACCCAATGGCAAAGCCTGGCCTTCGCCGGGCTTCCCCTGTTCCCCCCAAGAGGTAAGGTCCGCCAAAGGGCAACTTCGCCACGCGTAGCCGCGGCTTTCAGCCGCCGGGGGCGTTACCACCTACAAAGCTGACCTCCCAACCCACCGATCCGCCATTTTGCCCCTCGTTCCCATTCGGATATACTTCACTGCGAAAGGGAAGAGGAGAGAGGAGATGACGACCGTCGTGATCGCGGACACAGCGCACGGGCTGCAGGAGGCCCTGGAGGAGATCTTCGCCCCCTTCGGCGGGGTGCGGAAAGCTCTGCCGGACCGGGGCGGCACGCTGTATATTAAGCCCAACGGCATCCACTTCACCCCCCACACCCACACCGACCCTCGCGTGTTGGACGCCCTGCTGGCCTATCTGCGCGACCACGGATATCGGCGATTGGCGGTGATGGAATCCTGCACCGGCGGTAACTTCACCCGGCTGGTCTTCAAGGTCACAGGGTACGACCGGATCTGCCGCCGCTACGGGGCGAAGCCGATCTATCTGGACGAGGGGCCTACGGCAGAGGTGATCCTTGAAGGAGAAGAGACCCCTGTCCGCATCTCCCGCCTACTGTACGAGGAGATCGTCCACCGGAGGGACAACCTCTACCTGAGTCTGCCCAAGTTGAAGACCCACTCGATGGCGACGGTGACGCTGGGAGTAAAGAATCAGCAAGCCTTCCCGATCGACGGCGACCGGATCGACCGCCACACGCAGGACACCCTCCACCGCCGCCTGGCCGCCCTTTACCGGCTCACTCGGCCCGACTTCTGCATCATCGAGGGGCTGACCGCCACGGCCCACGGCCACTTCCCCCCCACCGCCCTGCTGGACGAGTGCCTGGTCCAGATGGATATCCTGATCGGCGGTGCCGACACGCTGGCGGTGGACGTGGTGGGGGCCCGGGTCCTGGGCTACGCGCTGGAGGAGGTGGAACACCTGCGGCTGTGCGCCGAGTGGGGGCTGGGCGAGGGCGATCTGAGCCGCATCCAGGTGAAAGGGGTCCCGCTGGAGCGGTTCACCTATCGCCTGCCGTACACCCTGTTAGGCCGGTTCCACCCCGAGGTGCGCATCGTCCAGGGACGGGAGCGCGCGTGTGTGGAGGGGTGCAAAGGAAACTCGGAGTGCATCCTGGAGATGCTGACTAACGACTACAACGGCCGGGGCGGATGGACGTTGATATTCGGCAAGGGGTTCGCGCCGGAGGACCTGGAGGATCTGCCGGGGGACATCCTGGTGGTGGGGCCGTGCGCAGTGGGGGAACTGGAGGAGAGGCTACGGACCCACTACCCCGACCGGCGGATCTACACCGTGCCCTCCCACAACGACCTGATGCTCAACACCCGTTATCAGGCCCGACTGGCAGGGGTGACGCCGGTGCGGATGGTCCCCCTCAATCCTCTGATCTCCGCCCTGACGTTGCTCCAGGCTCGGCTGCACCGGCTGAATGCCCGCGTCCCGCCGCTCCTGGGGTAGTGGCGAAAAGCCGTCCCTTGACGACGAGGACGGAACAGGGGGCAGCATCGGCTACCTGTCGGGTGACGTCGCCCAGGAGCCACCTCCGAAGCCGCCCTGCCGTCTCGGAAGCACCAACGACCACGAGGTCGTAGTCGCCTTCACGGGCCTCAAGCAGGATCTCCTCGGCAGCGACGCCTTGACGGATCCTCAACTCCGCCTTCAGCCGGTGCTGGGTGAGAATTCCCGCCCCGTTGCGCAGATGTCGGGCGATCGGGGTGTCGGTCCGCAGCAGTTCGGGCAACGTCTCCTGAAACTCCTCCAGCCCCGCGTACATCTCCGGAACCGGGCCGAGGACGTGGAGAAGAGTCGCCCGAGCCCCGGTCGCCTCCGCCAGCCACGCACCGACTTGGATGACCGGCTCGGCGATGTCCAACCCGCCAGTGCAGATCAACACGCGCTTCACGCCCCGCCGCTTCGGCCTGCCGATGAGGACTGAGATGGGGGCACGGGCGACGATCTGCGTGCTCACCGAGCCGAGCAGCCGACGCGCCAGGTCGGGACGCCGGTTCGCGCCGACCGCCACCAGATCATAGGCATCCTCCCGTATCTCCGCCAGGATCCGCCCCGCCGGGTCGCCCCGCCGAAGGCGGGTGGTCACCTCCAGATCGGGGATGACCTCCCGCGCAGCCTCCAAAACCTGCTGACCGCACTCCCGCGGTACCCCGCGCCGAAGGACGTGGAGCATCGTGACGGAGGCCCCGGTCGCCCTTGCGATCTCCCCCGTGAGGGCGACCGTCTTTTCCGCACACGGCATCCCGGCGACACAGAGCAAAATCCTCATCCAAACACCTCACCACAACCGGGCCGCCACCAAAGCCGCTCCAATGAACGGTAGGACCGAGAACAGCAGCCGGATGCGAGGCCCGGCGAAGAAACGGGTGGAGGTCGCTCCCAACTGGGCCCCCAACGCCGCGCCGGTCTGCATCACCAGCGCCATCAGAATATCCACGTTCCCCTTCAAGGCGTGGGTCACCGTGCCGAACCCGGCGGAGATAACGATCTCGAACAGGTCCGTTCCCACCGCCACGTGGGTAGGGACGCCCAACACGTAGATCAGAAGGGGCATCCGCACGAACCCACCGCCTACCCCCAGCACGCCGGTCAGCAGGCCGGTGATGAACCCTACCCCTAACACCGCCCAGAGGGAGACGGTGGCGATGCCCGATGCAGGGAAAGAGACCATCGGCGGCAGGTTCAGGCGGCGCACCCGCCGGGCGATACCGTCAAAGGCCAACGCCTCCCGCGCATCCAGCCGGTCTCGGCGGACCACCCGGAGGGCATGTAGGCTCTCCCAGGCGGTGAAAGTACCGATGATCACTAGTACAACGATGTAGGCCACCCCGATAACCGTCTCCACCGCTTCGATCCTCTTCAACATCTCCACTATCCGAGCCCCTCCCTCGACGCCCAGCACCGTCCCTCCCACCATCACCAGGCCCAGTTTAATGTCCACGTGCCCCAACGCGCGGTGGCGGCGGGCGGCGACGATGGACTTGCCGGTCATATGGGCCAGGTCGGTCCCGACGACGAAGTGCATCGGCACCCCCGCCCAGAACATCAGGGGGCCAGCGATAAACCCTCCGCCGACCCCGAAAAATCCACCCAGCACACCGACCGCAAACCCGATACCGGCCAAAACAAACGGGTCCACCGTCACGCCGGAGATGGGAAAGGTCATCCCCCACCCCCTACTGAGGCCGACCCAGCCCAAGCCGTTCGAGGAGGAACGAGGTGAGGAGATCGAGGACCACTCCCTGCGCTACGATCAACACCAGGCCGACCGCAGCGTAGGCGATGAGATCGCTGTGGAAAAGACGGGTGAGCCATCCGTCCAACCAGCGCAGGACGACGGCTGTGTAGGCAACGACGAAGAGACCGTAGAGGAACGTCTCTAGAAGGATGTCTCGGATGAGGCGGGACCTCCGCCGGTTCATCTGTCGGTCCCTCTATAGAAGCCTGT
This sequence comes from Thermoflexia bacterium, assembly GCA_011192125.1. Classification (GTDB taxonomy): domain Bacteria; phylum Chloroflexota; class Anaerolineae; order B4-G1; family DUEL01; genus DUEL01. The sequence goes on along the minus strand of DUEL01000001.1, from coordinate 91,925 downwards.
ACTCATAGGTAACCCAGTTCCCGCAAGTGCTGCTCCAGGATCGCCCGGTCCTCCGGGGTCAGTTCCCGGGTGACCGGCAGGTCTTCCAGCGGGTGCTTAGGCCGTCCCCACGACACGCGCCCCCATACCCGCTCGTGCAGGTAGTAAGCCAGGATCTTGAGCAACATCTCCAGAATACCCACCTGCGCGGCCAGACTCAACCTGCCGGTGAAGGCGTATACCAGACCGGCGGTGATCAACGTCGCCGTCGCTCGCCAAGTGACCGCCTTAAGGATGGTGCGCATTCGACGCTCGGTCATCTCACCCCTTTGACCTCCGCTTCGAGTTGCTGGAAGAAAGTGACCATGAAGGCGTGTCGCTCCGCGGCGATAGCCCGCCCTGTCTCCGTCGTCAAGACGTCCTTCAGGCGAGAGAGTTTGACGACGAACTCGTGGACGGGAGTGTAATGTTCGGCTCGCTCCCCCTCGGCGCGAGCGACCTCTAGCGGAGCCCAGAGCCGTTGGCCCCGCACCCCGGCGTAGGCGAAGGCCCGCGCGACACCGACAGCTCCGATGGCGTCCAGTTTGTCGGCGTCGAAGAGCGCCCGCGCCTCGGGGCTCTCTGGGGCCGGTCCCGCGCGGAACCGGTGGGCAGCGATGGCGTGGACCACGGCATCGACCTTTTCGGGAGGATGGCCTGCCAGGATCTCCCGCGCCCGCTCCGCACCGACCTCAGCGTGGTCCCGCCCGGTGATCGCCTCTTCGGCGCGGCCCAGATCGTGCAGCAGCGCGGCCGCCCGCACCACCTCCAGGTCGCCCCCCTCAGCCCGCGCGATCCGCTCCGCCAGGGCCAGCACCCGCAGGACGTGGTCGAAATCGTGGTCGCTCCCCACTCCTTCGTAGTATCTCCGCGCTTCGGCCACGGTGATCACCGATCGTCCCTCATCCAGGAACCCGGCTGAGCCAGATAGCCAGGAAGGTCAACAGGATCGTCACCAACACCGCCAGAAGGACGGTCGCCAGCACGCGGCGGCGGATCTCCCAGGCCCGATACCGGCCGGTGACCCAGAGGAAGAGGGCCAGGGCGATGAGCGCGCCTCCGAGAACGCCCACCGTGTAGGTGACTGCCGTCAACATCAACGCAGGCAGGTCGACCTGCACAATCAGCCGACCGAAGAGCGCGATCGAGAACCGGCTGCCCAGGAAGGCGTATGCTGCTCCGATGAGCAGGCCCACCAGCGTCGTCACCATCCCCTGCCACCGCCCCGGCCGTCGCTCCAGCCAGAGGGTGATCAGACCCAGGACGATCAGGGTCAGGGAGAACGTAAGCACCAGGATCGATACCAGTTCAATGATCATCTTTTCACCAAGTGGCAGGCAACGTGGTGATCCGGCTCGACTTCTACGAGCGCAGGCTCTTCCTGCGAGCAGATGGGCTCGGCGACGGGGCAGCGGGGATGGAAGCGACAGCCCGGGGGTGGATTGATGGGGCTGGGGATCTCCCCCTTCGGCATCGGCTGCGTCCGCCTGAACTTGGGATCCGGCACCGGTACTGCCGCCAGCAACGCCTGGGTGTAAGGGTGAAGAGGAGCCTGATACACCTTCCGAAGGGGTCCCATCTCCACAATCTTGCCCAGGTACATCACAGCGATCCGGTTGCAGATGTACTTGGCCGTCGCTAGATCGTGGGTGATGAAGAGGTAGGTGAGGTTGAACTCCTCTTTCAGTTCCCGCATCAGTTCCAGGAGCAGCGCCCGGACCGAGACGTCGGCCATCGCAATGGGCTCATCGGCCACCACCAGGTCCGGCTGCAGGATAAGGGCGCGGGCGATGACGGCCCGCTGCCGCTGCCCACCGCTCAACTGGTGGGGATACTTCTCATAGAGAATCGAGGGAGGGGTCAACCCAACCCGTTCCATCATCTCCAACACCCGCTCCCGCTTCTCCTCCCCCTTGGCGATCCCGAAGATCTCCAGGCTGTGGCCGATGGCGTCTCCGATCTTCATCCGGGGGTTGAGGGAGGCATAGGGATCCTGGAAGATCGCCTGCATATGCCGGCGCATCTGCCGCATCTCCTCCTCCCCTAGCGAGGCCAGGTCCACCCCCTGGAAGAGGATCTGTCCCTCGGTCGGCTCCGTCAGCCGAAGGATCAGCCGACCAGTCGTCGTCTTCCCGCTGCCGCTCTCTCCGGCCAGTCCGAAGACCTCTCCCTGCCGGATCTCGAAGTCCACCCCGTCCACCGCGCGGACGAACTCCCGTTGGCGGGTAACCAGCCGTTCGATGAAACTCCGCTGGACGGGGAACCACTTTCTCAGGCCACGTACCTCGACCAGATTCGCGTTCGACATTTTCGTCATCCTCGTGGGGTTAATCACGCATCACACATCACGGGTCTTGGGTTCCGGATTCCGGGTTCTGCGTTTGGTGTTCGGTGTCGTACAGCCAGCAAGCGACCCATCGGCGCGGCCTAATCTCCTTCAGCGGCGGTTCCTCCCGAGCGCACCGATCGAAGGCCTGGGGACAACGTGGATGGAACCGGCACCCCGGCGGTGGGTGGATCAGGTCGGGTGGAGAGCCGTGCATGATCTTCAACGTGTCCCCTTCGAGCCGGATGTTGGGGACGGAGGCCAGGAGAGCCTGTGTGTAAGGATGGAGCGGTTTCTCGAACAGCGGCTCCACGTCGGCCAGTTCCACCAGTTTGGCCGCGTACATCACCGCCACCCGATCCGCCAGTTGGGCCACGACGCCGATGTTGTGAGTGATGAGCAAGATGGTCAGGCCGAACTCCTCCTGCAGTTCCTTCAGCAGGTCTAGGAACTGCGCCTCGACGATGACGTCCAGCGAGGTCGTCGGCTCGTCGGCGATGATCAGGTCGGCCCGGAGGGCCAACGCCAGGCCGATCATCACCCGCTGGCGCATCCCGCCGCTCAACTGGTGGGGATAATCGTCCAGGCGCTCGGCCATGATGCCCAGCCGGTCGATCAACTCGGCCGCCTGCTTCCGCGCCTCCTCCTCGCTGACCTCCGGTTTGTGGGTGCGGATCGTCTCGACGACGTGGTCGCTGATCCGCTGGAGCGGGTTGAGGGAGGTCATCGGGTCTTGGAAGATCATCGAGATGTGGGCCCCCCGCAAGCGGCGCATCTCTTCTTCACTCAGCGCCAGCAGGTTCCGCCCATCGAACCAGATCTCGCCGCCGACGATGCGGCCCGGATGTCGCACCAGCCGGAGGAGGGCCGTGCCCAGCGTGGACTTCCCACAGCCCGACTCGCCGACCAGCCCCAGAACCTCGCTGGGATAAATGTCCAGGCTCACCCCGTCCACCGCCCGAACCTCTCCGGCCCGGGTCTTGTAGGTGACTACCAGATCGCGGATCCGTACCAGTGGCTCTTTCATACTTCCCTCAACCGAGGATTCAAGATCTCGCTCAGCCCCTCGCCGAAGAGGCTGAAGCCCAACGCGACGGTGGCGATGGCCAGGCCGGGGAACGTAACCAGCCACCATCGGCCACCGACCAGTTCCGATCGACCGCGGTAAATGTCGTATCCCCAGTCCGGCTTGGAGGGATCGACCCCCAGGCCAATGAAGGCCAGGCCGGCCTCGGTGATGATGGCGTCGGCAATGTTAAGGGAGAAGACGACCACCACCGAGGGGATGACGTTAGGGAAGATGTATTTCCAGAGGATGACCCGCCCGGGCGCGCCGATGCTCCGGGCCGCCTCGACGTAGAGTTCCTGTTTGATGGAGAGCACCTGGCCCCGGACCAGGCGGAAGAAGATGGGGACGTAGACGACGGCGATGGCGATGGAGATGTTCAGCACGCCCGACCCGAGGAGGGCCGCCAGGGCGATGGCCAGGATCAGGCCGGGGAAGGAGTAGATGCTGTCCATAATGAGCGAGAGGACCTGGTCCAGCCGCCCTCCCAGAAAGCCGGAGAGCAGCCCCAGCGGCACCCCCACGGCCAGGGAAAAGGTGGCCGAGAGGAGCGCCACCTGCATCACGATCTGCGCCCCGTAGATGATCCGGCTGAAAATATCCCGCCCCAGTTGATCCGTGCCGAAGATGTGACCCGGGGAGGGCGGGAGAAACGGATCGGCCACCCGCATCTCCGGATCGTAGGGGGCCAGATTCGGCGTCAGGAACGAAGCAATGGTCATCCCGACGACAAAGAGGACGATGAACGCCCCCACCGCCGTCATATACCACTCGGCCCCGTACCACTTCCGACTCTCCCAGAGGCGGATCAAAGGGCTGGGTTGGGCTTCGGAGATGGATGCCATAAAACTACTCCTCCTTAGTGGCGTTCAACCAGGGTGAAGGAATCGAAATCGACCGGGATCTCAGCAACATCCCGACCATCGCCACCGTTGACGGCGGTGAGGCCGACGTGGATCGGGGTCAGCAACTCGTAACAGCGTCCCACCTCAACCCACTCGCCGTCGCTCAGCACATAGCCGATGTAGGAGTTACCCGACCGCCGCAACATCAGCGTGGCCGTATCCTCCTCGAAGGGCAGGCCAGCGGGGGGACAGTCGGGCAGCGTAGTGCTGAAATAGACCCCGCTGCCCACGCACACAGGGGCCTCGTCACAATAGCCCCGGACGAGGAAGATGGTATCTCCTTCCTCGGTCTGGATGAAAAGCACGGCCGCCTGTCCCTCGGCGGTGGGGTTGAAGGTCACCTCGACGATAGCGTCGAAGTGGCCCTCTGGAGCAGGCCGCCGCAGGACGTTCGGCACCTCCTCCAGCCGACCCGGATCGGCTGGCTGGGTGAGAATGCGCAGCACCCCACCCTCCTCCAGCGACCAGTGGGTCGGATCCTCATTGAGCCAGACCCACCCGGGCCCCAGCGCTTCTTCGAACTCGTCGGTCGTGATCGTGGTCGACTCGTGCACGTAACTCGGGTCAAGATGGCAGGCGGGCCAGCACCGTTTGGTGTAATATACCCGGTTGGGAATCCGCGGCGTCGGGCGTGGGTAGGGCGTGTTCGTGGGACGGAGAGCGGGAGAAGGCTCCGCCACGCCTCCAGCGGCAGGAAGACAGGCCGCCGCCAGCCAGGCCAACCACAAAAGACAGACCACAGCAACCCATATCCGTTTCATCTCACTCCTCCCCCCGGCCACTGCCAACCGCCAGCGCTCAGTACCGCACCCGTGGATCGACACGGGCGTAGATGATGTCCACGATCAGGCTGACCCCGGCGACCAACAGGGCAAAGAAGACCACAGTGCCCTGGATGGCGGGGAAGTCCCGCGCCGTGATCCGCTCCACCAGAAACAGCCCCATCCCCGGCCAGTTGAAGGTGGTCTCGGTGAGCACCGCCCCGGCGAGGAGCAGGGCAAACTGGAGGCCGAACATCGTCAGGATCGGGATGAAGGCGTTCTGAAGAGCGTGCTTATAGACGACGACCCGCTCCTTGATCCCCCGCGCCCGGGCCGCCATCACGAAGTCCTGCTGAAGCACATCCAGCATGTTGGCCCGCGTGAGGCGGGTGAAGATACCGGAGAGGTACAACCCTAACGTCAACGAAGGCAGGATCAGGTGCCTCAACACGTCCAGCAGACTCTCCCACTGACCGGTGACGATGCAGTTCAGGATATAGAAATTGGAGAAGAACTCGATAATCTTGATCAACTTCTCCCCCGTGGGGCCGGTGAGCACCTCTTGGAGGTTATAGACCTGGACGATGGTATCAGGTCGCAACTGGGTACTCACCCGATCGGCGACGGGGAGCCACCCCAGGGCCACGCCGAAGATCAACTGAAACATCAACCCCAGCCAGAAGATGGGGACGGCGTAGGCGACGATGCTGTAGATCCGCAGTGCATAGTCGGCGGCGCTGCGCCGCTTGTAGGCAGCGTAGGCCCCGGTGAACACCCCCACCAATCCGGCGATCAGCATCCCGAAGATGCTTAGCTCCAACGTGGCGGGGAACTTGAGGGCCAGATCGGCAGCGACAGGACGGCCCCGCAAGGTAATGGACTTGCCGAGGTCGAAGCGGGTGATCAGCCCCCATAGATAGTTGAAGAACTGACTGTCGAAGGGGTTCACCGCGATATCGAACTGATCAGCGGGGGCCCATCCCTCGACACCGCCTTTCTTGAACTCGACCCGAACCCACTCGCCGGGGACGTTTCCGGGAGGGGATCCCTCTTCCAGGATGGTGAAGTGGAACTCCACCTGCCGCAACCAGCGGAGTTTCTCTTGCTCCACCCAGACCGACGTCCCCTCCTCAACGGCGACACGGATCCAGTCCTCTCCCCCCTCCCGATACCGGTCGGTGATCGAGAGTCGATCCCCCTCCAACGCCAGCATCACCGGGGGACTTTCGGGGGTATGCTCTTCATAAAGGACGACCACGGGTTCGACGACCGTGGCCCAACTTCCCCGCAGGTTGAGCACCATAGGACGGTCCAGCCCCTGGGCGTGACGGATCTGATCCAGATACTCCTTCGGCACGCCGGGCCGCATCGCCGCCTTGATGGGATCGCCCGGCATGACCCGCAGGAGGATAAAGACAAGGATGAGAAGGATAAGGACCATCGGGATGGTCAAGAGGAAGCGGGTGATGATATATGCACGGAGTGAGCGCATCATCCCTCCCCATTTGTCAATAGGTGCCTGGCACGGTGGCCGTGCCAGGCACCTACTTTACTTACTGCCTAAGCCCGACCGCGCCCGCCCTACTCCTTGGTCAGCGTGAAGTAGTGCAGGAAGAGGGTCGGGTCGAGGACCACCCCACCGACGTTCTTCTTGGTCACCACCAGCAACTTCCCCTGAGTGAAGGGGATGGTGGGCACCTCGGTGGTCCACAGTTCTTGGATCTGCTTATACAGATTCTCCCGCTCCGCCGTGTCGGTGGAGTACCGGGCCTGCTTGAGCAGGTTGTCCATCTCCTCGTTGCAGTAGAAGATACCCAGGTCGTCCGACGCGCCGCACTCGGCGAAGGGGGAGGTGTAGTTATCCGGATCCAGGTAGTCGGGGTACCACCCCAGCAGGAAGACCGGCATGGTGCCCGGACCGAAGTAGTCGGTGTAGGTGGCCCACTCGGCGGACTGGAGGTTGACCTGGATGACTCCGGTCTCCTCCAGGGCCTGCTTCAGGGTCGCGGCCACGTCGCCCTCGGTGGGGCCATAGTGGTCGGGAGTCCACCACAGGTCCATCACCAGCGGGTTGTCCTCGGTGAAGCCGGCCTCAGCCAGGAGCGCCTTCGCCCGCTCGACGTCCCGCTCGGGGAAGGCGTCGATGTGGGAGAACATCCCCATCGGGACCATGCTGTAGAGATTCTGGTGCGTGCCCTGGAAGACGACGTTGGAGATCGCATCCCGGTCGATGGCCAGGGAGATGGCCTGACGGACCAGCGGGTTGTCGAACGGCTCTTTGGAGGTGTTGAAACAGATGTAGCGGATATAGGGACCAGCACCCTCGTAGAGTTTGTAGTCCGGGTTATCCGCAAAGTCCTTGTAGTCGGACGGCGTGAGGGTCTTCCAGGCCACGTCGATCTCTCCGGACTCCAGGGCAAGCCGCATCGCGGTGGAGTCGGCGAAGTAGCGGACGATGATGTGCGGATAGGCCGGCGGGTCGCCGTAGTAGTCGGGGTTGGCGACCAACTCCATCTCCACGTCCCGCTCCCACCGCTTGATGACGTAGCGACCGATGCCGCCGCAGGTGGAGTCCGGATCAAACTCGTCCTCGGGGTAGCAGTTGGGGCTGATGGGCGAATAGGGCTGGGTCGCTACCAGGTACGGGAAGAAGCCCACCGCGTCCTTGAGGACGAACTTCACCGTGTAATCGTCCACCTTCTCCACGCGGTCGACAAAGGAGGTGACCAACCAGTTGGGGTCGCCCTCCAGCCGCATCACGCGGTTGATGGACCAGACGACCGCATCGGCGTTGAAATCGGTGCCGTCGGGGAACTTGAGGCCCTTGCGCAGATGGAAGGTGTACTCCAGACCATCCTCGCTGACGTCGTAACTCTCCGCCAGACCCGGCTGCAGCTCGGTCGTGCCCGGCTTGTAGATCAAGAGAGTGTCCATCGTGTTGTGATGGATCTCCCAGGTATGAAAGTCGTAGGAGTTGGCCGGGTCGAGGTCGGTGACCGAGTCGGTGGTACCGATGATCAATGGCTCGACCTCTGCAGCAGGCGTCGGGCCGGGCTTGCACGAGATCACGAGGCCTACGAGGATCAACGCTACGGTCAGCAAACTGACAATTCGTAGCCGTCGCATAGTGCTCTCCTCCTCTCACAGATTAGGGGTAACTACATTCCGCTTTTTCCGCCAACGCACCTCTCTCCCGGACATCACCTCCTTCCGCAGGATGAACACACACGGAGCCTCACGCCGGATTATACAGATTTGGCTCAGAGTGTCAAGCCTTCCTGCGAGATGCTCAACCAGCGCTCGCCAACCCGGGAGACCGGTCTGTTTCAGTTTGGCACGCCGGCGTCAACGATCCGGGGTCTGAAATTCGCCGCCGAGGCAGGGAGTCCCCACTGCACTCTCTGCGTCCCTAACATACGACTCGGGCCGCCGGGCACCTACCAAACAGTCACAGATTCCCCGGAAGACCAGGACGTTGCAGCCCCCTCTGCGCCGTGGTATAATCTGAGCGCGACCCGTCCCAGTGGGAGAGGCTTTCCGCGGTCGGGTCGGGCGAACTATGGAAAGAACAGAATCTCAACTCCCGCGATCAGGGAAGGGCCGCTCTCCCTTCCGGAGGGAACGGTTCTTGACAGGGATTCTCAATTGGATCGGCCTCCTGAACGGGCAGGTGCGGATAGATTGGCAGGTCTACCGCCCGCTCTTCGCCCGCGTGACGGCCCACGTCAGTATCCTCACTCTGGTCCTGGCCGTATGTCTGCTCGGCAGCACACAGCCGGTGGAGAGAGCGTTAGGAGCCGGGACCACCGTCCTCTCCCCACCCACACGAGATGCTACCACCCCTCCCCCTCAACAGATCGCCTGGCGACCCGCGCCGCCGATGGTAGTGCGCCGACTGGCCCAACCCCACACCACCTATCCGGATCGGCCCCGCACCTCGGTCATCACCTACACCGTCCAGCCGGGCGACACCGTCTTCGGTATCGCCCAGATGTTCGGCCTGACCCCCCACACCATCTACTGGGCCAACTCCGACGTCCTCCACGACAACCCCCATCTGCTCTGGCCGGGGATGGTGCTCAACATCCTCCCCGTCAACGGGGTCTACCACACCGTCGAAGCGGGGGAGACGGTGGCCTCTATCGCCGAGAAGTACAACGTGGACCCAGAGGTGATCTACAACGAGTGGAACGACCTGGAAGAGGGACAACCTCTGGAGCCGGGGATGAAACTGGTCATCCCCGGTGGAACGCGGGAGTTCCTGGTCTGGCAACTACCTAAATACAGCAACCTGCGGGGGGCCGCGGCGGCCGGCGCGGGGGTCTGCGCCCTCCCCTCGATCGGACTGCGAGGATACGGCTGGTTCGTCTGGCCCACCGATGGCCGGCGTATCTCCGGCTGGACCTTCCACGATCCCCGTAACCCACCCCACACCGGGATCGACATCGGCCTGCGGACCGGCGACCCTGTCTACGCCGCCGACAACGGCGTCGTCGCCTACGCCGGCTGGAACGACTGGGGGTACGGCTACCTCATCGTCCTCGACCACGGCAACGGCTTCCAGACCTACTACGCCCACCTGAGCGCCATCTGGGTCGTCTGCGGCCAATCGGTCTACCAGGGGACCGCCATCGGCGCAGGCGGCTCCACCGGCCGCTCCAGTGGTCCGCACCTGCATTTCGAAATCCGATATAACGGCATTCCGCAGGATCCATTGTATTACCTTCCGTAGCGGTCCGTTTGCCTTTCGGCCAATCGGGTGTATAATATGCCCCTCTAGGGCGGGGAACGGCAAAAGGAGCGAACGGAGTCAAGATTGGACGGGAACAAAGAACGTCCCGTTGTTCCCCAGGGAACAACGGGAAAATCTAAGACCAAAAAGAAGGGCTGGTTACGGAGACGGCTGGAGGTCGCGCTGCCCCGTTTCTTCGCCTGGCTTGCAGTGACGACGTGGCGGGTGAGCGGGGACTGGCGGGGGATGAGGCCCATTTTCAGTCGCGTCGTCGCTCACATCGCCGTCTTCGCCATCGCCTACCTGGTCCTCGTCGCGGGCAGCGTCCACTGGCCCGTACTCGCCGCCCAATCGCTCCCCTTGGCTCCGGAGACCTTCGCCCGCCCAGAGGCTACACCGTCCCCCGAAGCCGCCCTGGCGGAGGTTCTGGCCCACAACGGCGAGCCATCCCAATCCGACCTTTGGGCCCCGTTGAGCCGTCGTGCGGAGCCCCACACGACCATTCCCGAGCGTCCCCGTCTGGAGGTCATCACCTACACCGTCCAACTGGGCGACACGGTCCAGTCCATCGCCGAACGGTTCGGGCTGGAGCCGACCACGATCATGTGGGCCAACCCAGCGGTGGAGGATGCGCCGGACCTCCTGCGGATCGGCCAGGAACTGGTGATTCTCCCCATCGACGGCGTTTACCACACCGTCCAGGAAGGGGACACCCTGGAGTCCATCGCCGAGAAATACAAGGTGGATGTAGAGGCGATCACCTCCTGCCCGTACAACGACCTGGAACCGCCCGATTTCGCCATCGAACCTGGGATGAAACTGATCGTCCCTGGCGGCGAAAAGCCTTACGTGCCGCGGGTCGTCACCAGTTACACCGGCCCTGTTCCGGAGGGAGCCCGGGGGACCGGCCTGTTCCAGTGGCCAGTGCTGGGCTACATCACCCAGGGGTACTGGTACGGACACAGAGCCATCGACATCGGGGTGCCTGAGGGTACAGCGGTGCGGGCGGCCGACGCGGGCTTCATCAGTTTCGCTGGATGGACCGATGTAGGGTACGGCTACCTGGTGGTGATCGACCACGCCAACGGTTTCGCCACTTACTACGCCCACCTGAGCAACATCTACGTCACAGCGGGGCAGGCCGTCGAGCGGGGTCAGGTCATCGCCGCCTCCGGCAACACGGGTCGCTCCACCGGCCCGCACCTCCACTTCGAGATCCGCTACAACGGCATACAGCAAAACCCGCGCGCCTACCTCCCGTAGGGCGCGGGCCTCTCTCCGCACTCACCACCCGCGGCGACGGTCCCTCCAGATCCGCCACACCATCTGGAGAAACCGCGCCGAGTCCCACAGAGGATGGAAGTTACTGGGCTTGCCGATGCCGTAGATGGTGCGGATCGGCACCCAGGCGATGGGCAACCCCAGCCGGACCGCCTCAGCGATCATCTCCACTTCCATCTCGAACCCGGTGCTGGTCAGCCGCATCCGCTCCAGGAGACGACGGGTGAGTAACCGATAGCCGCTCTGGTTATCCTTGATCGGTACCCCCAGTGCCTTGGACAGAAGCCAGCACCCCAGCGGCTGAGACCACCAGCGAGGCCACGGCATCTGAGAGAAGTCCCGCGCCCCGATGATCAGGTCCCCTGCCCCCGCCTCGAACGCCGCCAGGAACTTCGGGATCTCCGCCGGGTCGTGCTGACCGTCGGCGTCCAGGGTGAGGACGGCGTCGTAACCGTGCTCCAGGGCCCAGGCGAAGCCGGTCTTCAGCGCGGCTCCCTTCCCCTGGTTCTGGGCGTGACGCACCACGGCAACGCCCACAGCACGGGCTACCTCGCTGGTCTCGTCCACCGAGCCGTCGTCCACCACCAGCACGGGCAGGTGGACCCGTGCCCCCTCGACGATAGGGCCGATGCGCTCCGCCTCGTTCCAGGCCGGGATCAAGGCCAGCACGGCGGGCCGGTCGGCCTGCGCCTGCTGCAGGTCGGATAGCGAGGTCTGTTTCGGCTTACTCACGAGATCGCTCCTTCACGGGTCCACATCTGCACGGCCTGGGCGATCCGCCGGTCGGCGACGGACATCGGCAGGGCGTCCATCTCGGCGGGGAGCACCCATCGGAGATCAGCGCACTCCAGGCAACGGGGCTCTCCCTCCCGGAGCGCGCAACGGAAGGCGTGCAGGGTGATCCGGAAGTGGGTGTAGGCGTGCTCCAGGGTGAGCAACCGCTCTCCCACCTCCACTCCGATGCCCAGTTCCTCCCTCAACTCCCGGGCCAGGCACTCCCGCAGCGTCTCGCCATCCTCTTGCTTTCCCCCAGGGAACTCCCACAGCCCGCCCAGGAAGTCTTCCTCCCGCCGCCGGGCGACCAGCACCCGGCCGTCCTCTCGCAGGAGGACCGCTGCCGCGACCTGATAATGGGGAACCGGCCGGGACGCCGCCCGGGTCGGATACTGCGCCTCCGCGCCAGCCTGACGCGCCCGGCAATCCCCCGCCAGCGGGCACCGGTCGCACCGAGGGGCACGCGGCAGGCAGACGGTGGCCCCCAACTCCATCAGCGCTTCGTTGAAGGGGCCAGGCCGATCGGACGGGAGCAAGGAGCGGGCGAGGGCCTCCAGCCGCCGCCGGACAGCGGTCCGGCGGGGATCCCCTTCTACAGCGAAAAGGCGGGCCAGCACCCGCCGACCGTTGCCGTCCAACGCCACCACCGGCCGTCCGAAGGCGATGGAGGCGACAGCCCCGGCGATGTAAGGCCCCATCCCCGGAAGTTCCCGCAGCGCCTCGTAGGCAGGCGGCAACTGTCCCCCGTACTCCACCACCACCCGCCGAGCGGCGGCGTGCAGGTTGCGGGCGCGGGCGTAGTATCCCAATCCTTCCCAGACCTTCAGCACCTCCTCCAGGGAGGCCTCCACCAGCGCCTCCACCGTGGGGAAGCGCTGCAAGAAGCGGTCGTAATACGGGATGACGGTCTCCACCCGCGTCTGCTGGAGCATCACCTCCGCAACCCACACCCGATAGGGGGTCCGATCACGCCGCCAGGGGAGGTCCCTGGCGTGCGCAGCGAACCAGGCCAGCAAGCGTTCGGCGATCCCTCTTGTAGTGGGGTTCCTTTCCATACAGGGAAGATGATACCACAAGGAGGGAGGTTAGACAACGAATGGGGAACCGAGGTTTGGACAGAAGTTCGGACACACCTGATCCGCCCCGCCGTAAACGGGCGGGGCGGGCGGGAAATCGGCCTACCCGCCCCGCCGTAAACAGGCGGGGCTGGCGGGGAATCGGCCTGGCACCAGCTTCTTCAGGCCGGTGCTAGGCCCGCCGAGAACGTGCGGAGAGCCGGGGTTGTGCCGCCCAATCTTAACCCCGGCTCTCACCAAAGGAGGAGAAGAAGAGATACCGCCCCCGACGCCTCGACCATAATTATACCACTTCCCCCCAGTCTGTCTTGACGGAAAACCTACGCTTTCCATACGGAAACCCTACGCCGTCCGCCCACCGCAGAGATACAGAGTCTATCTCTTCAGATTTAAAAACTCTCCGCGCCCTCTGTGTCTCTACCCGTCACAGCCTGACCTTCGGACAAGAGTTCGGACACCCCCTTCCCGGCGGCCGAAAGCCGCGGCTACAAGGAGGCGAAGCCGCCCTTCGGCGGCTCCCGCCTCCCCTCTTCGACAGGGGAAGCCCGGCGAAGGCCGGGCTTTGCTGCTCGGGAGCCAGCGGTTTCTAGTCGCCGGACGGCGGAGTCTCCCGCTATGTCCGAACGATTGTCCAAACCCCAGGTCACAGCACCTTGCCGGTTTCCCGCACCCGCCGTACAATGGGGTTGATGGGAAGGGGACATAGATTTCAGAGGCAGGGAATCGTTCTTCTCGCCGTAGCCCTGCTGTCGGCGGCGGTGCTTGGGGGATGGTGGGCCGATCGGACCCTCCTGGCCGACCTCCCTTCGCCGGACACCCTCTACGCCCGTCAGACCACCGTCTCCACCCGCATCCTCGACCGGCACGGCAGGCTCCTGTACGAGATCGCCGACCCCCACGCCGGCCGCCACACGCCGATCCCGTTGGAAGCGATCCCCCTTCACTGCCGCCAGGCCACCATCGCCACGGAGGACGCCAGTTTCTACACCAACCCGGGGGTGGACCCGATCGGCATCCTCCGGGCGGTCTGGATCAACCTGCGGGGCGGCGAGGTGTTGGCCGGTGGATCGACCATCACCCAGCAGTTGGCCCGCAACCTCCTCCTCGCCCCCCAGGAACGGGCGGAGCGCACCCTGGTCCGCAAGCTCCGCGAGACGATCCTCGCCTGGCGCATCGCCCGCACCTATTCCAAAGACGAGGTGCTGGCCCTCTACCTGAACGAGGTCTACTACGGCAACCTGGCCTACGGCATCGAGGCGGCAGCGCGGACCTACTTCGGCAAGGGGGCGACGGAGTTGGACCTGGCGGAGTGCGCGCTGCTGGCCGGCCTCCCCCAGGCCCCCGCTGCCTACGATCCGCTGACCGACCCCGAGGCGGCGCGGGAACGGCAGCGGGTGGTACTCGATCTGATGGTCGACCAGGGGTACATCACCGAGGAACAGGCCCGGCTGGCAGCCCAGGAACGGCTCCACTTCGCCAGCACCCCCTTCCCCATCGAGGCTCCCCACTTCGTGATGTTCGTCCGCGGGTGGCTGGAGGATCGGTTCGGCCTGGAGGCCCTCTACACCCAGGGGCTCGTCGTCACCACGACCCTGGACCTGGACCTGCAACACACCGCCGAAACGGCGATCCGCCGCCACCTGGACCGGCTGGCCCGGGTCGAGGAGGGGAGCCCCCTGCACGACGTCAACAACGCGGCGCTGGTGGCGCTGGACCCCCGCACGGGGGAGATCCTGGCGATGGTCGGCAGCCCCGACTACTTCGACCCCACCATCGACGGGGCGGTCAACGCGGCGCTGGCCCTCCGCCAGCCGGGATCGGCTATCAAGCCGGTGACCTACGCCGCCGCTTTCGATCCCCACCGCGACCATCCCCTCACCCCGGCCTCGGTGCTGCTGGACGTGCGGACCGTCTTCCCCACCCGGGAGGGCCGCCCCTACGTCCCCGAGAACTACGACCGCCGCTTCCACGGCCCGGTCTCGGCACGGGAGGCGCTGGCCTGCTCCTACAACGTGCCCGCCGTGCGGGTCCTCCAGGAGGTAGGGGTAGACCAGATGGTCGCGCTGGCCCGCGACATGGGGCTTTCCAGTTTTGGCGGGGAGCACGGACTGGCGCTGACGCTGGGGGGCGGGGAGGTGCGGCTCCTGGAGTTGACCGGAGCCTACGCGGCCTTCGCCAACGGGGGCCGCCGGGTGGAGCCGGTACCGGTGCTGGAGGTGCGGGATGCGWGGGGCGRGGTCCGATCCGCCCCACGCCCGCAGGGGAGCCCAATGGCGACCGCCAATGACCCGGCGCGGACGATCCGCCTTGAGGTCATTGCCCATATTCCGACCACCTTCCGTCACTGTATGCATTGTGAGCAACTGATGGACGCGGCGATCGGGGCAGTGGTGCGTCGGGAGATGGTCGAAGAGTATCCGGCCGAGTTCCTGGAGGAGTTCCATCGGCTGCTTTCGTGGATCGACGGCTTGGTCCATCAATGGGGTTCCCGACTGCAGGTTCGGGTAGTCGATCCCCAATCGCCGGAAGGGTTGTGGAAGTCCATCCGGTATCGCGTTCGGCGTTATCCCACTTTTATCGTGGAAGGGCGTCACCGAGTCGTCGGCTGGGATAAGGAGGCGTTGAATCGAGCCCTCGACGAGGTCGGAACGGTCAGGTAGTGGGAAAAGCGTGGGGAACGATGCAGAGCCTCCTCCCTCGCCTCCGGCAGGTCAGACGTGCCCTGCGGGACATCCTGTACGGGATGACCATCTACGAATGGGTGCGGGAGTTCGACAAGGCGCGGGGGGAGGTGGACCGACTCTTCACGCTGATCGTGTTCGGCGAACTGCTGGGGATCCCTATCCTTCCTCCATACTATGCCCTGCGGCTTTTGCCCTACGCCGTGCCTCGGTTCGAGGCCTGGCGTCGAAGCATGTTGCGCGAGCGGGACCTGACCGAACTGTTCGACCAGGAACTGGGCTAGAAACTAGTCAAGGAGGTCAGCGTGGCGGAGAAAGCGTCAAAAGGTAAACTGAGGAGCATGTTCGACGCGGTGAAGAGCGTCCTGTATGGCATGGCCGGGCACGACATGGCCCGCTTTGCCCTGAAGACCCGCGGGAGCATGGAGCACCTGTTCATCCTGATCACGATGGGGGACCTTCTGGGCATTCCCATTCTTCCACCCTATTACTCCCTCCGGTTGCTCCCGTACGTCGTCCCGCAGATCAGCACGTGGAAGCGGCGGATGCTGCGTGAGCGGGACCTGACCGACGCGTTGGCGTGAAGGAGGCAAGAGGGAGGAGGCAAGAGCGGTAGGAGAAGGGGGGACGTGCATCTTCTACTTGCATCTTGCATCGTGAGCCTTGCGTCTTGAAAGGAGGCCAAGTTGTCCCTAGCACGGATTTTCCAAGAGAACCCCGAGCGGCGCTACATCATGTTCGGCGGCAAGGGCGGGCTGGGTAAGACGACCTTCTCAGCGGCCACCGGCTACTGGCTCGCCCAGCAGGGCTACAAAGTGTTGGTCTTCTCCGTGGACCCTCAGGCGTCCCTCTCCGACATCTTCCAGCGGGACATCTTCGGCAAAGGGCCAGTGGAGATCATGCCCAACCTCTTTGCCCAGGAGGTGGATGCCGACCGGCGGATCCGGGAGTATCAGGAGGAGATCCGTCAGAAGATCCTGGATATGTACGGCCTGGAGAAGGTCCCTGATGAGATCGAGGACTACATCCAGGCCGCCGCTGCCGAGCCCGCGATGGAGGAGAGCGCGATCTTCGATCAGGTGGTGGACATCGTCCTCAGTGGTGAGTACGACTATTATATCTACGATCTGGTCCCGCTGGGTCACGCGCTCTACTACCTGAGCATGGCCAGCGTCTACGACCAGTGGATCGAGAAGATCACCAAACTGCGGGAGGAGATGCAGGAGTACGCTCAGGTAGCTGCCCTCCTGCAGCGTGAGGACGAACTGGAGGAGGACAAGATCCTGGCCGAGTTGCAGGACATCCGCTACCGGATCAGCACCTCCTCCAGCATTCTGACAGATAAGGAAAAGACCGCCTTCTTCTTCGTCCTGGTTCCCGAGGAGATGGTCCTGGTGGACACCCTGAAGGCGGCCGATCTGTTCGCCAAGTACCAGGTCCCCATCTCTGGCTACATCGTCAACCGGGTGCTTCCGGCGGAACTGGAGCAGCAGGACATTCCGGAGTACCTTCGCCACCGCATTGAGATGCAGAAGAAGTACCTGGCCGAGATCGACCGGCTCTTCGGCGACCAGGTGCTGGCCCGCATCCCTGAGTTTGAGCGGGATGTGACCGGGCTGGGGATGATCGAACGGATGGCGGAGGCGATGTTCGGAGGTGCGGCATGATCGAGAAATCGATGCGCCAGTTCGTGGAGGAGCATCCGGGTCTGAAGTACACCTTCTTCGGCGGGAAGGGAGGCGTGGGCAAGACGGTGATGGCCGGGGCGGCCGCTCTGTGGTTCGCCCGCCAGGGGAAACGGACCCTCCTGGCCTCCACCAACCCGGTCCACTCCCTCACCGGCCTGCTGGGGCAGGATGTCTTCGGCAAGGAGACCCCGGTGGAAGGGGTTCCGAACCTCTGGGCCTACGAGATCGACACCCGGGATACCATCGAGCGGTCGAAGAAGGAGATCCGGGAGAAGATCGAGTGGTTCCTGAAGTATGCCGACATCAAGACGAAGGCGGACGAGTTCGTCGAGTCGGCCACGATGAACCCCGCCTTCGAGGAGTCGGCGATGTTCGAGAACATGATCGACATCATGTTCGAGGACGCCTACGAGGTCTACGTCTTCGACACCGCCCCCACCGCCAACGCCCGCCGGCTGCTCGGTATGTCCAGCGTCTATTCGATGTGGGTCAACAAGATGGTCCAGAGCCGGAAGGAGGCAATGAGCCTGCGGGAACTCCTCTCCTACAGTAGGAAGAAGCAGGAGAAGGATCCCTTGATGGATTATCTCCTTCGGTTTCGGGACCGGATGCAGCATGCCAAAGAGTTGCTGACCGATGTGGAGAAGACGGCTTTCTTCTTCGTCACCTTGCCGGAAGCCCTTCCCATCGCCGTGATCCGCCGTTTCATCAACTGGTTCAACGAGTTCGGCATTCCCGTCGGCGGAGTGGTAGTGAACATGGTGCTGGAGCCGGAGGTGGTGGGGGAGAACCCGCCCGAGTTCGTCCGCAACCGGATGGAGATGCAGAAGGAGTATATGGAGCAGATCTGGAAACTCTTCCCCGACGTGCGAGCGTTGGTTCCGCTCTTCGAGACCGAGGTGCAGGGCGTGGAGATGCTGGAGCGGACGGCGGAGCGGCTGTTCGCCTGATCGCGCTGGGGATCGGATGAGGGGTTGCCCGGCGCCTCCCGGTCGAGGCGGGAGGGGCCGGGCGTTTTCAACGGTGGAGTGATGAGGCACGAGTTACTACTGCTGCTGGTCGGCCTGGCGTACGCTTTGATCTTCCGCCTGCTGGCGCTCATCCGGCGGGAGGACTTCTCCTTTCAGTTCGTCATCGAGGCGGTCGTTCTCACGGTCGTAGGGGCTGGGCTCTCCTTTCTAGGTCTTCTGCGCATCGATCCGATCATCTTTGTGTTGCTCCTCTACCTCATCACGATGCGATCGCGGCTGTTGGTGGACCTGGCCAACCTTTTCGCCCGTTCGGGTCGGTTCCGGGCGGCGGAGCAGATCTACGATCTGGCGTCGCGGCTGGGGCCGGACGTGCCCGGGCGGAAGGTCATCGCGATGAACCAGGGAGCAGCCCTGATCCTGGAAGGGCGGCTTGAGGAGGCTATCTCCCTGCTGGAGGGGGTGCTGGCATCCCCGCGCCTCTCTCCCAAGCAGGCCGCGGCCGTTCACTACAACCTGGGAGTGGCCTACCGCAGCCAGGGGGATACCCAACGGTCCGTCCGGCACCTGCGGGCGGCTATTGAGGCCCTCCCTGGATCCGTCTATGCCCGGCACGCCCAGGCGTTGCTGAAGAAGCGGTCCGGCAAAAAATAGGCCCGGGGGAACGGGGAGCGAGCGTCGGCGCTGCCAGGGTGCGGGGGAGGTTCAGCGCCCGTGACACTGGTATAGCGCACCTTCGTTCAGTAAAACGCGCACGGCTCGGGAACCTCACGAGCCGTGCGCGTTTTTGGTCGGGGCGAGCGGATTTGAACCGCTGACCTCACGGACCCGAACCGTGCGCGCTAACCGAACTGCGCTACGCCCCGGCGCGGTCCTATTATAACGGATTTGGCCTTTTTGACAAGGTGATCGGGTCCTGATCTTCGGACACGGGTTCGGACATCCATCATTTTTCACCACGGAGAGGATACGGAGTTTTCTCCCGAGCGTCAAAGCCGGGCTTTCGTCAGGCTTCCCCTGTCCCCAAAAGGGGTAAGAGCTACCGAAGGACGCGCAGCCGCAGCTTTTGGCCGCCGGGGGCGTTACGACCCACGAATCTGTTACGGATTCTCTTCGGCCGTCGTCCACTTGTTGGAAGCGGGCGTTGGGAGTATACTGAGGTCGAGGAGATGCCTATATGCACCGAGAAGCAGGTTCGCTGATGAGTCGCCGATCCTTCCTGGGCCGCCTGGCGATGCTGGCTGGTTGGGGATGGTTGGTACCCTATTTGGCGGCGTGCCGGCAGGTGGTTCCGGAGACCGGATTGGCGACGGTACCGGCGAGCCCGACCACACTCCCCCCGCCGTCACATGCCTCGGCGACGCCCGCCCCTCCGAGTCCGACTCCTGCAGCAACCCCGAAGTCCGAGCCGACGGTCCGGCCGACCGGCGTGCAGGTCGCCTTCGTGAAGACGACGGACCGGGCGGAGGGCGTGCGCCGCGCGCTGGCGTTGCTCGGCATCAATCCGGCGGAGGGGAAGGCCGTACTGTTGAAGCCGAACTTCAACAGCGCCGACCCGGCTCCCGGGTCCACCCACAACGAAGTCCTCCGCACACTGGTCGAGGCTCTGTGGGAGATGGGCGCGCGATCCATCACCGTGGCCGACCGAAGCGGGATGGGGGACACGCGTCGGGTGATGGAGCGGAAGGGGGTGTTCGATCTGGCGGCGGAGTTGGAGTTCGAGGCCGTCGTCCTGGACGATCTGCAGGCAGATGATTGGGTGCCGGTCCAGCCGACCGACAGCCATTGGTCACGGGGTTTCCTCTTCGCCCGACCCATCCTGGAGGCGGACGTTGTGGTGCAAACCTGTTGCCTGAAGACGCATCGGTACGGCGGGCATTTTACGATGTCTCTGAAGAACTCGGTGGGGATGGTGGCCAAGTATGGACCGGACGGCTACAACTATATGCAGGAGCTGCATGGGTCGCCGCACCAGCGAAAAATGATCGCCGAGACCAACGTCGCCTACCAGCCCGCGCTGGTGGTGATGGACGGGGTGGAGGCGTTCGTCAGTGGAGGGCCAGCCCGAGGAGAGCGGGTCGCGGCCGAGGTGGTGCTGGCGGGAACCGATCGGGTTGCGCTGGATGCGGTGGGCGTAGCGATCCTTCGCCTGTTCGGTACGACGCCGGAGGTGGAACAGGGACCGATCTTCGAACAGGAACAGATCGCGCGTGCCGTCACCCTGGGGCTTGGGGTCACCTACCCGGAGGAAATCGAGTTTCTCACCGACGACGCCGAGAGCGCTGCCTACGCCAGACAGGTTAGGGAGATCCTCCTCGCCGCATAGGCCGCTGCTCTCATCCCTCTCTTGGAAGGGTTTTTCCATGGGGACGAGACGGTAAAGAGGGTCTTCACGGATAATATTAAAGAAGATCGTTGACTTTATTTGAGGGATGTGGTACAATTAACGCTAACGATCGTAGAGTTACGGGGAGGGAGCCGTGTTTGAGACCACTGTGTATCTGGACAACGCCGCTGCGACGCGGTTGGACGAGCGCGTGCTCGAAGCGATGAAGCCGTACTTTTTCGACCTCTACGCCGTCGCCACCTCCCAGTTCGGCTACTCCCTGGGCATTGAGGCGCGGGACGCGCTGGATACGGCCCGCCAGCAGATCGCCGCTAGGCTGGGAGCCAATCCGGAGGAGTTCGTCTTCACCTCCGGCAGCACCGAGTCCAGCAACCTGGCGATCAAAGGGGTGGCGCTGGCGCTGGGGGAGAAAAAGGGTCGCCACATCATCATCAGTCCCATTGAGGACTTCCCCGTCCTCCACAGTGCCCGCGCCCTGGAGCGGCGGGGGTTCCGGGTGACCACCGTGCGGGTGGACGAGACGGGCCGCGTCGATCTGGACCATCTGCAGGAGTCCATCACCGACGAGACGATCCTGGTCTCCATCCAGGCGGCCAACCAGGAGATCGGCACCTTGCAGGATGTGAGGGCCATCGCCGAGATCTGCAAGGAGAAAGGGACCCTCTTTCATACCGACGCCACCCACACTTTCCCTCGCGTCCCGCTGGACGTGCGGGAGGTGCCGGTGGACCTGATCACCGTCTCCGCCCACACGATCCACGGCCCTAAGGGGATCGGCGGGCTGTATGTGCGGAAAGGGACCCCCATCCGCAAGTGGATGGACGGGGGGTACCAGGAGTTCGACCTGCGGCCGGGGGTGGAGAACATCCCCGGCGCGGTGGGGTTCGCCAAGGCGGTGGAGTTGATCACGCCGGAGGAGACGGCCCGGCTACGGGCGATGCGGGATCGGCTCCTGGATCGGCTGCTCAACGAGGTTCCGCATACCGTCCTGAACGGTCATCCGATCCACCGTCTCCCACATAACGCCAACGTCTCCTTCCGCTTCGTCGAGGGGGAGTCCCTCCTTCTCCACCTGGATATGCGCGGCTTCGCTGTCAGCACCGGATCGGCCTGCTTCAGCCGGTCGCTGGAGGCCAGCCACGTCATCCTGGGCATCGGCGGCAACCACGAACGGGCCCACGGCTCCGTCCGCTTCACCTTCGGCCGCTATAACAAGGAGGAGGACGTGGATGCGGTGGTGGAAGCGATCAAAGAAGTAGTGGCGGAGTTGAGAAGGATCAGTCCGCTGGGAAAGGAATAATACGCAACGCGTAACACGCGACGGAATTTCGTGTTCCGTGTCTCGTGAGGAGGTAAGGTATGCCACTGCCGTACAGCGCCATCGTGATGGAGCACTTCCGCAACCCCCGCAACGTGGGGCGGATCGAGGACGCCGACGCCAAGGGGGTCGAGGGGAGCCCCGCCTGCGGGGATATGGTCGCTGTTTACCTCAAGGTCGACCCCGAGACCCACGTGATCACCGACATCAAGTTCGAGTCCTACGGATGCGCCTCCAACATCGCCACCGGCTCCATCATCACCGAGTTGGCCAAAGGCAAGACCATTGAGGAGGCCAAGAAACTGACCTGGAAGGACGCGTCGGAAGCACTTGGCGGCCTCCCGCCCATCAAGGTCCACTGCTCCGTCCTCGCCATCGACGGCCTGCGGGCGGCGATCGAAAACTACGAAGAGAAACACGGCCTGGTCAAAGAGCGCAAACCGACCACGGTGGAACTGGTCAAAAAGCGGCTCAAGCGGGTGGTCAATCCGGTGGTCGGGCTGGACATCGTCCGCAGCAACCTGGTCAAGGATGTCGAGGTCAAGGACGGCGTCGTCCGCGTGGTGCTCGACCTGCCGGAGGATCACCAGTTCGCCGCGGCCATCCGGGAGGACATCGTCGACAAACTGGAGCCCCGATGGGATGTGAAAGAGGTGATCGTGGAGTTTACGGAGTAAGGAGGACGGGATGTCGGAGATCGAGGTGGATGTGCGGGATCCCGAGTGTGCAGGGCGGGAGATCCGTGTGGATGTGTGCGGGAAGAACTGCCCGATCCCCCTGGTGGAGACCCGAAAGGCGTTGCGAGAGGCCAGGCCGGGCGACGTGGTGGTCGTCATCGGCACCCACGAGGCCTCCAAGGAGGAGATCCCGATGGCGGTACGAGCCCTGGGACTAAAACTCCTGGGGATCGAGGAGGAGGGGGACGTTTGGACGATCCGCATCCAGCGATAGGGTGCGGGTCGTTTTTTTTGGACGTGTGACGCCTGACGCTTGACGCCCGACGTCGCACAGATGCGGGGAAGGTAACCATGACAGAGCAGAGGGCGGGGGACAGCCTTCCGGGCCGGGTGGTCGTTATCACCGGCGCGACGGGCGGGCTGGGCTCCGCCGTGGTGCGGGAATTCGCCTGGACGGGTGCCCGGTTGGTCCTTGTGGGCCGGTCGCCAGAGCGGTTGAAGCCGCTGGTCGAAGAGGTGAGCCTCCCGGGCGACCGGGTGTTCCCCGTGGCCGCTGACGTGACGCAGGAGGAGGGGGTCGAGCGGCTGGTGGCGGCGGTGCTGGACCGCTGGGGTCGCCTCGACGCGCTCTTGAACACCGTCGGCGGCTGGAGCGGCGGGAAGCCGGTGCAGGAGACCCCCCTGGAGGAGTGGGATCGGATGATCGCGCTGAACCTGCGCTCGGCCTTCCTCCTCTCCCGCGCCGTCCTGCCCCCGATGCTCGAGGCCGGGTGGGGCCGCATCGTCCACGTCGCCTCCAAGACGGCGGTCGCCCCCCGCGCCAAACAGGCCGCCTACGCCGTCTCCAAGATGGGGCTGATCACCCTCGTCGAGGTCATCGCTGCCGAGGTGAAAGGGACCGGCGTCACGGCCAACGTCATCCTCCCCAGCATCATCGACACCCCCGCCAACCGAAGGATGATGCCCAAGGCCGATCCCACCAGGTGGGTTCCACCGGAGCAGATCGCCGCCACGATGCGGTTCCTCTGCTCCGACGATGCCGGGTCGATCAACGGGGCGCGCATCCCGATCTACGGGGCGGTGTAGAATGACGTGTGACGCATGACGTATGACGTTTGACGGATGACGCGTGACGACCAAGGAGAAAGGTGCGATGTCCGAAGAAATCCAGACCTGGTGGAAGTGCTCCAATTGCGGCTATACGCTCCAGGCGGTCGGTCCCCCCGAGCAGTGCCCCAGTTGTAACGAAAAGTGTGCCTTCATCGACGTGACCTGTTACACCCCCGAGTGCGGCGGGCCCGGCAACATCGACCCTCAGGTGGGCCAGAAGTCGTAGGGGGTGACCGATGGGGCTGATCGAGTTCACTCGCAACTACGATGACCTCAGCACGGAGCGGGGTTTCCAGTTCGAGTTCTACTGCGATCGGTGTGGCAACGGTTACCGGACCCGCTTCGAGCCATTGGCGACGGGGACGATCTCTGAGGCGCTGGACGCGGCGAGCGGTATCCTGGGCGGTCTCTTCGGCCGGGCGGCGGAGGTCGCCGACACGGTCCACTCGGTGGCCTGGGAGAAGGCGCACGACGCGGCGTTCACCCGCGCCGTCGAGGAGGCACGGCCCCATTTCCGCAAGTGTCGTCGGTGCGGCCAGTGGGTGGACGACGACTGCTGGAACGGGCGACGGGGGATGTGCAAGGACTGCGCCCCCGCGCTGGAGGAGGAACTCTCCGCGATCCAGGCGGAGACCGCCGTGGCCGACGCCCGGGAGAAGGCCGAGGAGATCGACTTCGTGGACGCCGCACGCCTCAAGGAGACCATCACCGTGACCTGCCCCCACTGCGGCGCGGCGGTCCCCGGCGGCAAGTTCTGCGCCGAATGCGGGAAGCCGCTACGGACCGAAAAGCATTGTCCCAACTGCGGTGCCAAGGTCCCCGCCACGGCCAAGTTCTGCCCCGAATGCGGGGCGAAGCAGTAGGAGGTCGAATGGAACCCCGAGGGAGTGTGCCCGGTTCGAACGACGAGCATCACGTGATGTTCTACGGTCTCTCCACCTGCGGCTGGTGCAGAAGGACGCGCAGGCTCCTGGAGGAACTGGACGTGGCGTTCGACTTCGTGTACGTCGACCTGGTCCAGGGTGAGGAGCGAGAGAAGGCGCTGGAGCAGGTGGGCCGGTGGAATCCCGCGACTTCATTTCCGACCCTCGTCATCAATGGCGAGCGGGCGGTGATCGGCTACCGACCGGGTGAGATCAAGGAGGCGCTGGGGCTATGAGCGAGGGGATCGCGGTATCGCGGGGGGAAGTGGAGGCGCTTTACGAGCGGTTGCACCGGGAGGCGGAGGCCGCAGGTTATCATCTCAACCCCGACCGCGAGTTCGTCTTCGAACTGATCGAGGGGCTGTTGGTCAACGAAAAACGGTACGGCTACTGGGCCTGCCCCTGCCGGCTGGCGACCGGGGTCAGGGAGGAGGATCTGGACATCATCTGTCCCTGCGACTACCGGGACGCCGACCTGATCGAGTGGGGGGCCTGCTACTGTGCCCTCTACGTCTCCGACGAGGTACTGCGCGGCGAGCGGGAGGTCCAGCCAGTGCCAGAGCGCCGCCCGCCGAAGGGGCAACGTCCTCAAGATAAGCCCACCCGCGCCCCTGCACACCCCGGCGCCGAACCGCCCCTTCCGGTCTGGCGGTGCCGCGTCTGCGGCTACCTCTGTGCCCGCGAACAGCCTCCCGCCGTCTGCCCCATCTGCAAGGCGAAGCGGGAGCGGTTCGAGCGGTTCTGGTGAGATCAACCACAGAGGCGCGGAGGACGCAGTGGACCCTCTGTGTCTCCGTGGTGAGAAATGGGGGGGTACGATGAGGACTTGGGCCTGGCAAGCCGTTGTCTGGACAGGACTCATCCTGCTGTTCGTCACCGGCTGCGCGGGGCCTGGGCAGCCTCCGGAGGCGAGCCCAACCACCGAGGTAGCACTGCCGACCGAGGCGGTGCAACCCACCGAGGCGGCACCGACCCCCGAAGAGGTGCAGCCGACCGAGGAGGTTCAGCCCCCCGAGGAGGCGCAGCCGACTGAGGAAGGAGGGGAAGCGATGGCCTTCGAGTTGACGAGCCCAGCGTTTGCCTACGGTGATCCGATCCCCCGTCGCTACACCTGCGACGGGGAGGACGTCTCTCCGCCGCTGGAGTGGACCGATCCGCCGGAGGGCACGGTCAGCTTCGCGCTCATTATGGACGACCCGGACGCGCCGATGGGGACCTGGGACCACTGGGTGCTGTTCGACATCCCGGCCGACGTCCGCTCCCTCCCCGAGGGGGTCCCTCCCGACGCCGACCCGCCCCAGGGCGGCCGCCACGGAAAGAACAGTTGGCGGCGGTTGGGGTACGGCGGACCCTGCCCGCCCGGCGGCACGCACCGTTACTTCTTCCGCCTCTACGCCCTGGATACGACCCTCGACCTCCCCAGCGGGGCCACCAAAGGGGACGTCCTGCAGGCGATGGAGGGCCACATGCTGGGCCAGGCGGAACTGATGGGCACCTACGGCCGGTAGCGGCGTAAGACCAACCACAGGGACACAGAGGGCACGGAGGAACGCACTATTGTGCTAAGGAACTCTGGGCCCTGTGGTGAAACTGCGTAGGTCCCGCCGCTAAGTTCTCAATCCACCGGCTCTCCGGTCTCCGGATCCCACCCGAACTCGGCGTAGGCCCCGGCGAGGAGCCGGTCCACGTCCGGGACGGTGCCCTCGGTCCCTCCCTCCGCCAGCGGTCGCATCAGCAGGTCGGGCAGCCGGTCGTTCTCGCGGGTGAGGCCCCGGCGGAGGTTCAGCCGTCGTTTCAGGGTGACGATCCTCTTGCCCAGCCGCAGCAGGTCCTCCGGCTCCAGGCCCCATCCGGTGACCGCGTTGAGCGCCCGCAGCACTCGTTCCACGCCAGGGTTCTGGAACTGGCAGAGGATCATTCCGTTGTAGAGGTTGCGCCACGCCTGCTGTCGGGCGGCGATGCGGCCCTTCTCCTCGGAGTCGTCGAACCGATCCCCGGGGATGATCCCCAGTTCCACCGGCGGCCCCTGTCCGGTGTCCACCCCGTACATATCGCCCTGCATATGGCACGCCCCGCGGGGCGAGAGGGCATAGGTCACCGCCATCCCGACGAAGGCGCGGGGGTCGTGCATCGGTACCTCCAGCCGGTTGACCACGACCGCCAGTTCCGGCACGCCGAACCTCTCCGCCAGCGCCGCGCTCCCCTCCGCCAGCAGGTCGCCGAACCCCTCCCGGCGGGCGATCATCTCGATGAGGCGGTGGATCACCGCTGCATCGCCGTAGCGGATCTCGATGCCGTCGGTGTCGGCTGAGGTAAGGACCCCCCGCTCGAACATCTCACAGGCCAGCCCGATGGTGCAGCCGGTGCTGATGGTGTCCAGCCCGTACAGGTTGCACAGGTGGCCCGCGTAGATCACCGCCTCCAGGTCGTCGATCATCAGCAGGCTCCCCAGCGCGCCCAGGGTCTCGTACTCGGGGCCGTCCGCCTTCTCCAGTCCGTAGGACGGGGCGCGGGTCTCCCGGCCGCAGGCGATGGGGCAGCGGTAGCAGGCGGTGCTCTGCGTCAGGTACCGGTCGGCCAGGAGGACGCCGGAGAGGTTGCTGGCCGGCTCCCATTCCCCTTGCTGGTAGTACCGGATGGGGAGGTCGCCGTACATCAGCGCCATATCGACGTACCCGGCGGTCCCGGCCAGCCGCAGCGCCATCGCCGCCATATCCTCGTCGACGTTGGCGTTGATCTCCCGCACCACCGCTTTGAGACCGTCGGGGTCGGCTACGGGGACCTTCGCCGTGCCGCGCAGGGCTATCGCCTTGAGGTTCTTGGCCCCCATCACCGCCCCCATCCCGGTCCGACCGGCGGCCCGGCCGTGGTCGTTCATCACGGCGGCGAACCTGACCCCGTGCTCCCCCGCCGGGCCGATGCAGAGGACGCGGGCCTTCGGCTCGTTCAAGGCCGCCCGCACCCGCTCCTGGGTCTCGTAGGCGTCCAGCCCCCACAGGTCGGCCGCGTCGTGGAGTTCGGCCCGGCCCTCGACGATGGAGAGCCAGACGGGGTGGTCGGCCTGGCCGGTGATGACGACCCCGTCGTACCCAGCGAAGCGAAGTTCCGGGCCGACGAAGCCGCCGGTGTTCGATTCGCCCCAGATGGATGTGAGCGGCGAGAGGGCGCAGACGGAGAGCCGCCCCGCCGAGGGCATCGGCGTGCCGACCAGCGGGCCGGTCATCAGGACCAGAGGGTTCTCCGGCCCCAGCGGGTCGGTGTCGCCGTCCACCATCTCGTAGAGGATGCGCGCCGCCAGCCCGCTCCCGCCGACGTACTTCCGTGCCCATTCCTCGTTCAACGGCTCGTCCCACATCCGCCGTTCGGTCAGATCGACCCGGAGCAACCGACCCATATAGCCGTTCATCACGAAGGTTCCTCCTATTGGCACATTTTTGTCTGGATGAATAAGAAAACCCTCAAGAAGAACTTATTGACTTCACTCCGAGATATGTTATAATCATAAACGAACCACCGAAAGCGCGAATGCGCCGTAGGTGGTGGTTTAAAGCGGCCCGAAGGGCCGCTTTAGTTTTTGGGGTGGAATACCACGCCATAGGGATCGCTACGCGAGGCTTGCAGATTCAGGCTTGGCTTCAATCGATCCATCCATCCCTCAACCTCTTTGGGCCTCACGAGCGCGCGCAATCGCCTGGGATAGGCGCCTATTCCCGTGACGGTAACGCTGTATAAGTAGATCACGAACGACACGACATCGGCCATCTGGATGAAGTAAGATTCTTTGGAGTCCTTTGGTAAAGGATCTTCTATTAACGATTGAATTTCCCTCCGATACCTCGATGGGGAGAACTTCGAAGGTATAAAGTTGATCCTCTGGATTCTCCGCGAGGTCTTGCGCATCTTACCCACTCTACCAGGATCGGTGATGATCATGGACTTTGCCTCAGGGTTCGCTGCGGGGTTAAGGTCATTCTCCACGCGCTGAATTGAATAAGTGAGTGCCGTGTCAAGCACGTCATAGTCTGGCTTGCGTATTCTTGGTTTCACAATAACCACATTGATGATCCTTACATCCAGGTTTCCGATCAGATCACAAAAGAGGCCAACGATGTGTTTCCGGTGACTGTCCTCTATCCCTAATTCGCGGTACGGGTTTTTGTTGAGGAGGAAATGCTTTGTGTGCATCTCCATTCGTACGGGCAACCCGAAAGACTCCTTGAGCCCCCTGCGGAAGTCCCTGATTGCCTCCAAACAGTCCTTCCAGTTTAAGTAATGCACGTAAACTGCGGATAATACGAAGAACTGGGAAGAATATCTGGGGAAGCCATCGTCGCCAGATTCATCGTAATACGCTATCTGCATTGTTCACCTCTGCGACGCTGATCCTCTGATGAATCTTTCTCTCTATTTGGTGCCCCAGGATTCTTTTTTTACCCCTCCTCAGAAGTTCACTACCCGCCCCTCGTAGGCGCAAATGAACAACTGGCGCAGTTCGTCATAGGAGGGGGAACGGGCGACGGTGACCATCTGGGTGTCGTTGAAGGCATCGTCCACCAGTTTGTCCAGTTGACCGTCGAACGACTCCCGGTCGATGCCGGCCTCGGCGAGGGAGAGGGGGTTGCCGATCCGTCGGATGAGGTCGCGCAGGCCCTGGGCCAGGGCGCGGGCGGCGGGTTCGCCCTCTCCGTCGGTCAGGCCGAGCAGCCGGGCCAGTTCGGCGAACCGGTCGGGGGCCTCCCGGGCGACGAACTCGACGGTGTAGGGGAGGAAGAGCCCCACCGCGCGGCCGTGGGGGACGTGGAAGACAGCGCCCAGCACGTGGCCCATCGCGTGGGCGATGGAGGCCATACTGTTGCCGAACCCCAGCCCGGCACAGGTGGCCGCGTTGTGCATCCGCTCCCGCGCCTCCATATCCGACCCGTCCTCCACGGCCCGGGGGAGGTACTGGAAGACGATCCGGGCCGCCTGGAGGCACAGCCCGTCGGTCAGGTCGGTGTGCCAGGTGCAGGTGAACCCCTCAACGGCGTGGGTCAGCGCGTCCAGCCCCGTGTCGGCGGTCAGACGGGGCGGCATCCCGGCTGCCATCACCGGATCGACCACAGCGATGTCGGCCACGTTCTCCCGGTTGCCCAGCCCCATCTTCCGTTGCTCGACCGGGTCGGTGAGGACGATGGCCCAGGTGACCTCCGCGCCGGTCCCGCTGGTGGTGGGGACCGTGATGAGGCGGGCCTTCTGGCGCAGGCCCAGCGGGACGAAGGGGTTGATCTCCGCCGGCTCCAGGTCGGGCCGCTCGTAGAGGATCCAGACCGCCTTGGCCGCGTCCATCGCCGATCCCCCGCCCAGCCCGACGATCCAATCCGGCTCCACCTCGCGGGCGACCTCGGCTCCCTTCTTCACCGTCGGCACGCTGGGATCCGGCTCCACCTCGGCGAAGATGTGCGCTTCGATCCCGGCCCGCTTCAGGTGGGAGACCACCCGCTCCACCAGTCCCAATTCGACCAGGGTGGCATCCGTTACGATGAGGGCGCGCTCGCCCTGGATCTCGTCCAGCGCGTCCAGCGCCCCCTCGCCAAACACCACCTGAGGAGAGACGAAGTACCACATCTGTTCTGCCCCCCGCTTCCCTGTCTCCTCGCTTCCTCAAGCCGTTCAGTCCCCAAAATCGGTCGGGATCTTGGCGCAGCAGGAGACGATCTCTTTCGCGGCCTTAGGGTACCGCATAATCTTCATCATATTGCCCTTCAGTTTCAACTTGCGGGTCATCATCCCCTGGATGGGGTCCAGTTTCCCCTCGATGACCTGGCGCCAGGTGCTGAAGGGGGCGCTGATGACGAACTCCGCTTCCCGCTCGTCGGGGCTGGCGACCATCGCCGCGTCCGGGCTCTTGCCGTGGTAGAGGCCGAGGAACAGGTAGGCGGTCTCCGGGTACGCCTCGTCCGGTTCGACGATGAAGATGAAGTCCCCTTCCCAGTCCTTCGCCGACCGTTCATACGCCTCGCTCTCGTTCAGCAACCGGCTCAGCTCCTTGATCCACTCGTCGGACGGGAACTTGATGGCCATCCTTTTCCTCCTCGTGGTCACTTTGGGTTGGTCTTACCAATCAGCACTTCCCGCTCTGGCCGACCCGCCTCGTCGTTCCAACGGAGGAGGTCAGCCTCGTAGTCGTCTCCTTGCTTAACCAGTCGAAGAAAAGTGAACTCCACCTCCGCGCCCAGCGTCCGCAACCTCCGCTCTCCTTCGGCGAAGCGGGGGGTCCAAGAGCCGGTGTTCAGGTAATAGACGTGTCGGCCGTCCTCCCGTCGCTCCACCAGTCGGACGTTGGGCTGATGATCGTGGCCGAAGACGTAGAACCGGAGGTCGGGATCGATCTCCCTCAGGTGGGTATGAAGCCGTTGGGCAGCCTCCCACAGGAACGGTCCTTCCCCCCGGCTGGCCACCCTGCGGCGAACGGCTCGGTAGAGGAGGGGAGGGAGGAGCCAGAGGAGCAGTTTGACCAGCAGTTGGACCGCCGGCCCGACCGTAGCGAGCAGGAATCCGGCGGGGACCAGTGAGGCCATCAGTGGGGCGATCAGCAGGTACCACGTGCCAAGGAGGCCAAGGGTCAGCCCACCCAGAAGGACCAGAAGCAGCCCCTTCAGGAGGTGCCCCGTCGGGCTGAAGAGGAACCAGGCCAGGAACCTGCGGGCCAGGAGCGGGGTCGCTCCCTCCTGATGGATCACCCGCACCGTCTCCGGTTCCAGGCCGACCTCCTCCGCGTACCGGGCAAGATCCTTCTCTGTGGGGCCGGGGTCCCCAGCCTGGCCTGCCCGCCAGAGCCGTCGAGCCATCCGCAGGAAGTCGCCAGCGTGCCGGAGCAGGAGCCCCAGCATCTCCACCGGATAGCGGCGGAGCAACTCCAGAAGGACCACCCCGTGCGCCCCTCGGTTCTCCCACTCCGGGAATCGGTCCTCCAGGTGGTTGTGGAAGCAGATCACGCCCAGGCTGCCCACCGGCGGGTTCAGGTACCCTTCGTCGTTGGGAAGGAGGGGACGGATGGGGTTGGTGCAAGCGTTGAGCGGTTCATACTGGTTCCCGTGCTCGGTGTAGAAGACCCCTCGGCGGTAGTAAAACCAGCCGGGCTGGAAGCGGATCCGGTCCAAAAACCCTT
Organism: Thermoflexia bacterium; assembly: GCA_011192125.1. GTDB lineage: Bacteria > Chloroflexota > Anaerolineae > B4-G1 > DUEL01 > DUEL01. The sequence continues at coordinate 60,127 of DUEL01000001.1, read as the reverse complement.
TGGGCAGCGGCACATTCCCTCTTAGGCCAAAGGCAGCCGGATACTCTCGAGCGAGGTACTCCCGGATCCGCGCCTGCACCAGAGGCCAGAAGAGTTCCAGATCGTGGTTCCCTCGGAGGAAGACCACCCGGTGACCTCGGCCGACGAACCAGGCCAGGGCCCGGAAGAAGAGGGGATGGCCTTGATAGATGGACTCCATCCGGTCCGCACTTCGCTCCGGCGTGGGGAGGAAGCCGTACCGGCGTTCGAACGGTTCGTCGTGGCGGGGCTCGGCAGGGAGAGGACGCTCCGCCGGAGCGACCCCCAGGCCGGTCAGGGGACGTGGGGGGCCTGGCTGGAGGGCGAGCCGCTCCTTTCCGACGCGGGGCGTGCGCTCAGGGTAATGGGCCTCGAAGAGACGGACCGCCCACTCGGGAACGGAGGGCTGTTCGACCGCCAATGGTGCCACCTCGTCGGGGGGGAGGGGGGCCAGGTGGACCCGCCCCGCCAGCATGTCCTCTTCGAAGAGGAGCCGCTGGACGCGTAGGGACACGGGGTCCTCAGGAGGCGGCCCACCGAACCGGTGGAGCCAGTACCGAACGACCTGCTCCGGTGTGTCCAGGGCCCCTGCTCGGCGACGGCGGTCTTGCTCTTGGATATAGGCGGCCTGGACCGTCTCGTCCACCGGGAGGAAGTCGAATACGTCGCCGATAAGGACCAACTCCCACCGGCGTCCGGGGGCACACGTTTCGTCGGCCCAGCGGAGCCAGCGGAAAAAGGTTTCGTCGAAGAAGAAGTCCTCCCGGGGATGGTAGGCCCGGCGCTCCGGATTGTAGCCCAGGGAGAGGTGGAGATCGCTGACGAAGAGGTAATCCCAGGCCGTCGGATCTTGCTCCATTCCCTCCTCCGCTTGATGGGAGCCTCGCGCCGCCCAGCGGCTAGGAGTATAGCATCGAGGGGGGCGAAAGTCAAAAAAGTTCTCCGAAAGGCTGCTGGAAGGCGTTGCGACCTACAAGACTGCTCTCTGACCTCTGGACGGGAGTTCGGACATCGGGTGTGGGACTCCTTCTCGGCGGGCCTGCCACCGACCTGAAGGGGTGGTGCCAGGTCGATTTCCCGCCAGCCCCGCCTGCTTACGGCGGGATGGGTCAGGCGTGTCCGAACTCCTGTCTCATCCCGGTGCTCTTGCTTGCCTTGCCTGGGCTATTGTGCTAGAATATCCCCGCGTGGCAATGCGATTCGATGTGGTGACCCTGTTCCCGGGGATGTTCACAGGCCCTCTTGAGGAAAGCATCATCAAGCGGGCCCGGGAGCGGGGTATTGTTTCGATTTACCTTCACAACTTACGAGACTACGCCACGGACCGCCACCGCACCACCGACGATACCCCTTACGGAGGGGGCGGGGGGATGGTGATGAAGCCGGAGCCGATCTTCGCCGCTGTGGAGTCCATCCTGGGCGGCGAGGAGGGCGTGCCGGTGATCCTTCTAACCCCCCAGGGGCGGCTCTTCACCCAGGAAGTGGCGATGGAACTGGCCCGCCACCCCCGCCTGGTGCTTATCTGCGGTCGGTATGAGGGGGTGGACGAGCGGGTGCGGGAGCATCTGGTCACCGACGAGATCTCGATCGGGGATTACGTGCTCAGTGGCGGCGAACTGGCGGCGATGGTGATCATCGACGCGGTCACCCGGCTCCTTCCAGGGGTGCTGGGGGATCCTGGGGCGGTTTTTGAGGATTCCCACGCCCGGGGGCTCTTGGAGTATCCCCACTACACCCGCCCCGCTGTCTTTCGGGGCTGGGAGGTGCCGGAGGTGCTTCGATCGGGGGATCACGCGGCCATCGCCCGGTGGCGTAGGGAGCAGGCGTTACGGCGGACCTGGGAGCGTCGTCCCGACCTTTTGGAGAAGGCGCAGTTGACGCCAGAAGATCGGGAATTTCTGGCGCGGCTGCGGGAGGAGAAGAAGAGGTGAACCTTCCCGCTCGGGAGGGGTATATATAAAGGGGCATGTATGGTGATCCATCACCCCGACGGCCCTCTGATTCTTCGCCTGCGCGAAGGGGACGTTGACGCGCTGGGCGAACTGTACGAGAAATACAAGGCCAGCGTCTATCGGACAGCGCTGGCGATCACCCGGGACCGGGGAGCGGCGGAGGACGTTCTGCAGGAGAGTTTCCTCCGGTTGTTTACCCATGCCCACCGGATTCGGACCGACGTCCCGTTGCACCCCTGGCTCTACCGGGTGGCGGTCAATCTGAGTTACACATGGGTCAAAAAGCAGCAACGGCAGCAGGAGAGGGCGTTGGACGGAGTGTTGGAGGGGTTGGTCGCCTCTCTCCATTTTTTGCCGGAGCAGTGGGTGGAGCAGAGGGAGACCCAGGAGGCGATCCAACAGGCCGTTGCGCAATTGCCCCTCGGTCATCGGGTCGTCGTGGTGTTGTTCTACTTGGAGGAGTTGAGCCTGAAAGAGATCGCGGAGATTCTGGGCATTCCGGAAGGGACGGTGAAGTCCAGGCTTCACTACGCTCGGCGATTTCTGAAGGAGGCCCTTGAGGGAAGGCTCCCTGTCGGTGGAGTTGTGTATGAGTTCACGTGATCTGCCCTCCCCAGACCTGCTCGATCGGATGGTGAGAGAAGCGTTGCAGGCCCAGTTCGCCGGGGTCAAGCCCTCCTCCCGCGTTTGGCGGCGGATCCGTCGGGAGGCGATGAGGTGTGGGTCTCGCCCGCGGCCTCGGGGGGCGATGGAATGGGCCTCGGCTCTTTTCGCGCTGCGCTCTGAAGGGCCTTCGATCGGGCGGGAAGAACTCCTCCTGGCGAGATTCGGGCTGGGGTTGTTCCTGTTCCCCGATGTTGTGACGTTGATGACCCTCCGCTTCGGATGGTAACCGGGAGTCGTCGGCATCCGTCCAGGGCGGGTACGAGAAAACGGGATCACGCTACGAGGAGCGCTATATGGGAACTTTGATGGAAATCAAGAACCTGACCGTCCGCTTCTACACCGACGACGGGGTCGTGCACGCGGTCAACGGCATTTCCTACTCGATGGATGAGGGTGACACGTTGGGGGTGGTTGGCGAGAGTGGGTGTGGCAAGTCGGTCCACGCGCTCTCCATCATGCGGCTGATCCCCAGCCCCCCCGGTCGGATTGAGGATGGAGAGATCTGGTTCAACGGGCGCGACCTGTTGAAGGTCAGCGAGAGCGAGATGCACAAGGTCCGCGGTGCGGAGATCGCGATGGTCTTCCAGGACCCGATGACCTCGCTCAACCCGGTCTACACCGTCGGCTTCCAGATCATGGAAGCGTTGAAATTACACCAGGGGATGGACGACCACCAGGCGCGGGAGCGAGCTGCTGAGTTGCTGACGATGGTCGGTATCCCCGAGGCCCGCCAGCGGTTGGACGACTACCCGCACCAGTTCTCGGGCGGGATGCGCCAGCGGGCGATGATCGCGATGGCTCTCTCCTGCAACCCGAAACTGCTCATCGCCGATGAGCCGACGACGGCGCTGGATGTGACCATCCAGGCTCAGATCGTCGAGCTGGTGAAACGGTTGCAGGAGCAGTTGGGCATGGCAGTGATGTGGATCACCCACGACCTGGGCGTGGTGGCGGGGTTGGCCAAGAAAGTCAACGTGATGTACGCTGGCTACATTGTGGAACGAGGAAACGTGTGGGACATCTACAAGCGTCCTCGCCATCCATACACCCAGGGGCTTCTGGGGTCGCTGCCGCGCCTGGACGAGCCGCCGGGAACGAAACTGATCTCGATCCCGGGTCTACCGCCGGACCTGATCGACCTGCCGCCGGGCTGCCCGTTCGCGGCGCGATGCGTCTACGCGATTGACAAGTGCCTGGAAGCCATGCCACCGCTGGAGGAGGCGGACGGGGCGGACCAGCACCTCGTGGCCTGTTGGCGGTGGGAGTACATCGCTGGGAGGGAAAAGTAATGGTCGCCGAGAGAGTGCCCCTGATTCAGGTCCGCCACCTGAAGAAGTACTTCCCGATCACCCGAGGCCTCATCATCCAACGCCACGTTGGCGACATTAAAGCGGTGGACGACGTCTCGTTCGACATTTACAAGGGAGAGACGTTGGGTCTGGTTGGGGAGACCGGCAGTGGGAAGACGACCGTGGGCCGGACGATCCTCCGTCTCTACGAGCCGACCGACGGGCAGGTCCTCTTTGACGGCGTGGACCTCTTCCGGCTGAAGGGAGAGGAGATGCGCCGGATGCGGCGGCGGATGCAGATGATCTTCCAGGACCCCTACGCCTCGCTCAACCCGCGGATGACGGTGGGGTCGATCATCGCCGAGCCGCTGGAGGTGCATGGCGTGGCCCACGGCAGGGAGAAGACGGAGCGGGTCCAGGAGTTGCTCCGGCTGGTCGGCCTCAACCCTTACTTCGTCAACCGGTACCCCCACGAGTTCTCCGGCGGTCAGCGGCAGCGGATCGGCATCGCCCGCGCGCTGGCATTGAACCCCGACTTCATCGTCTGCGATGAGCCGATCTCTTCTCTGGACGTCTCGATCCAGGCCCAGGTGGTCAACCTGCTGGAGGACCTGCAGGAGCGGTTGGGGTTGACCTACCTCTTCATCGCCCACGACCTGAGCATGGTCCGGCACATCAGCGACCGGATGGCGGTGATGTACCTGGGCAAGATCGTGGAGTTGACCGATCGGGACGAGATCTACCTCAACCCGCTGCACCCCTACACCCAGGCGCTGATGAGCGCGGTGCCGGTGCCCGATCCCGAGGTCGAGGAGAAACGGCAGCGGATCATCCTGGAGGGAGACATCCCCAGTCCGGCGAATCCGCCGAAAGGCTGCAACTTCAACACCCGGTGCCCGGTGGCGATGGACGTGTGCTTCGAGGAGGAGCCGGAGTTCCGGGAAGTGAAGCCGGGCCACTGGGTGGCCTGTCACCGCGTGTGAGCGGATTGTGCATCAAGAGCATATCGCCTTCAGCCTACGGAAAGGAGGTGATGGTTATCGGGCGGAGCAGGATGGCCTCGGTGAGGCAAACGACGGATCGTACGAAGAGTCTGTCAGACAGTAAATCTTAGAGGAGTAAGGAGGAGAAAATGAAAACCCGGACGTGGTACCTTCTGGCGGGTGTCGTGGTGCTCGCTGCGATGCTGATCACCGCGTGCCAGCCTCAGGTCCAGACGGTGGTGGTGACCGTTCCTCCGGAGATCAAGGAGGTCGAGGTGACCGTCCCCGTTCCGGTGACGCCGGAGGAAGAGGAAGGGCTTGGGGCGCAGTGCACCTACAACGCCTACCGGATGGGCTGGGTGATGGACTACGCCGACGCCAACAACATCGTCAACGAGGTCTTCCACCCCGACTCGCCGTTCCAGTACACCTTCTGGGATGACCAGACCTTCCGTGACCTGGTGGACCAGGCGTTGGTGGAGACCGATGCGGCGGCCCGCGAGGCGCTGTGGCAGCAGGCGGAGCAGATCCTGGTCACCGACTACGCGGCGGTCGTCCCCATCTTCCACTACGACCGCACCGGTCTGGTGAACCCGGACATCGAGTACGAGTTCCCGCCCTTCGGCGCGCCTCACTTCATGAAGTGGCGGCTGCCTGAGGGCCGAGACACCCTGCGGGTCCGCCTGGGCACCGAGCCGCCGACGCTGGACGTCAACCTGGCCACCGACACCACCTCCCACATGGTGCTGAACCAGCTGATGGAGCCGCTCTACCGCTATAAGGGCGACGGCACCATCGAGCCGGCGGGCGCCGAGTCCTACGAGGTGTCGGAGGACGGCACGGTCTACACCATCCACCTGCGCCAGGACGCCACCTGGTCGGATGGCGAGCCGGTGCTGGCCCAGCACTACGTGGACGGGATCCTGCGGCTCCTGAACCCAGAGACGGCGGCGGAGTACTCCTACGTGATGTGGTACATCTCCGGCGCCGAGGCCTACAACCTGGGTGAGACCGACGATCCCTCCACCGTGGGCGTGCGCGCGGTGGACGATTACACGCTGGAGATCACCCTGGACAAGCCGCAGGCGTTCTTCGACAGCATCCTGGCCTTCTTCACCACCTACCCGATCCGGCTGGACGTCATCGAGCAGTACGGTGACGCCTGGACCGAGCCGGGGAACTTCGTGGGGAACGGCCCCTACGTGCTGACCGAGTGGGCGCACGAGGATCACCTGACCATCGAGAAGAACCCCAACTACCACGATGCCGATCAGGTGACCATCGAGCGGGTGGAGTTCCCCATCATCGTCGAGGACGCCACGGCGTTGGCCGCCTACGAGCGGGGCGAGCTGGACGTCTCCGGCTATCCCAGCGAGGAGCTGCCGCGCATCCTGGAGGAGATGCCTGAGCACTTCGTCCGGATGCCGCGCCCCGGCACCTACTACATCGGCCTGAACACCGCGCTGGGCGCGACCCAGAACCTGAACTTCCGCAAGGCGCTGGCCTCCTCCATCGACAAGCGGGCGATCCTGGACGCCGTCCTGAACATGCCCTGGCGCGTCGAGGCCTGCGGCGTGATCCCGCCGGAGATCCCCGGCTACCAGGGCTGCGGCAAGGTCGGCTACCAGTTCGACCTGGATGCGGCGCAGCAGTACCTGCAGGCGGCCATGGAGGAACTGGGCGTCACCGACCCGGGTGAGATCACCATCCAGCTCTGGTTCAACCGCGGCAACGAGGACGTCATCGAGGCGGTTGAGGAGCAGTGGGAGACCAACCTGGGCATCAACGTCAACGTCGTCAACATGGAGTGGGGTGCCTATCTGGAGGTCCTCGACTCCTGCAACGACTAGCCTCTAGGCTGCCAGGCCCTGGGGGCCTCAAAGGCCCCCAGGGCCCTTCCTAAAGAGCTTGGGCCCGCTCGCAGGGGCGCGAGTTCCGCTCGCGGGCCTGTGAATGGGCACAAGACGACACCGAAAGTCCTGTCTGAGGAGACGGTGATATGCAACGATTTATCCTGCGGCGAATTCTGTGGAATATCCCGGTGCTCATCCTGATCACGGTGGTCACCTTCGGGATGATGCAGATCGTGCCGGGAGGGCCGTTCACGGCGGGCTCGTCGGGCCGCCCGATCCCGCCGGAGATCCGGGCCAATATGATGGCGAAGTACGGCCTGGACAAGCCGGTGTGGCAGCAGTATTTGAACTATATGGGCCGGCTGATCCTCCACTTCGACTTCGGGCCGTCGTTGCGACGGCCAGGGCGGACGGTCAACCAGATGCTCTTCGGTGGCAACTTCTTGGTGGATGTGTTGCGGGAGCATCTGAGAGACGAGTTCGGTACGGCGGCCAGTTCAATGACCTTTGCCGAACCTCCTTCTATCTTCGATTCTAAGGCGCTTGTGGTCAAGACCAACGGAGAGCCGGTTGCCTACATCTACATCACCTGGCGGGATCGGTTTGAGGCGGTGAAACGGTTCCTCACCCTGGCTCCGGTGATGGTCTCAGCCCAGGTGGGGTTGGTCTCCGTCACATTGGCGTTGCTCATCGGCATCCCACTGGGCATCATCTCGGCGCTGAAGCAGAATACCTGGATCGACTACGTCGCGATGTTCATCTCGATGTTGGGGGTCTCCATCCCTAACTTCATCCTCGGCATTGTGTTGATCCTCGTCTTCGCCCTCTGGCTGGGATGGCTGCCCACCTACGGATGGGGTGAGTCCTGGAAACAGGTGATTATGCCCGCCATCACGCTGGGCACCGGCGGTATGGCCTTCATCGCCCGTCTCACCCGCGCCAGTATGCTGGAGGTCATCCGCGCCGACTACATCCGCACCGCCCGGGCGAAAGGGTTGGCCGAGCGGGTGGTGGTCCTCCGGCACGCGCTGAAGAACTCCCTGATCCCCGTGACCACGGTCCTCGGCCCGATGATGGCGGCCTGGCTGACCGGGTCGTTCCTGGTGGAGTGGGTCTTCTCCATCGGTGGGATCGGTAAGTTCTTCGTCAGCGCGGTCACAGATCGGGATTACACCCTCATTATGGGGACCATCCTCATCTACTCGGTAGCGCTGGTGCTGTTCAACCTGGCGGTGGACATCGCCTACGGTTTCATCGACCCCCGCATCCGGTTCGACTAGGCGGATGGGGATAAGGAAAGGAGCGGCCAATGGGTTTGAGCGCATCTGAGCGGGCAAAGCGGCATGAAGAGGAACAGTTCCTCGAGCGAGGCGTGAGCCTTTGGCAGGATGCCTGGCACCGGTTGCTGCGCAACCGGATGGCGGTGGCCGGGCTGATCTTCGTCGGTATCCTTGTCTTCTGCGCCCTGACGGCGGATTTCCTCCCGCCGTACAGTTATCGTGAGGCGGACTACGAGAACACGCGGATCGGCCCCCGCTGGCCCGACCACATCTTCGGCACCGACAAACTGGGCCGGGACGTGTTCAGCCGGGTCTGGTGGGGCACCCGCGTATCGCTGACCGTCGCCATTGTCGGTTCGTTGACCTCGCTGATCATCGGCGTTACCTATGGCTCTATCTCCGGCTACATTGGTGGCCGGGTGGATAACCTGATGATGCGGTTTGTGGACGTGATGTACGGGTTCCCCACACTCCTCTTCATCATCCTCATTATGGTGGTCCTTCCCTCCGAGAACGCCATCCAGGGCATGATCAACATCTTCATCGCCATCGGCGTGGTCGGATGGATGGGGATGGCCCGGCTGATCCGGGGCCAGTTCCTCTCGCTGCGCGAGAAGGAGTTCGTGCTGGCGGCCAAAATGGTGGGAGCCAGCCACGCCCGCATCATCGCCCGCCACCTGTTGCCCAACAGTCTGGGGCCGGCGATCGTCTCTCTGACGCTGGGCATCCCGGGCCTGATCCTCACCGAGGCGACGCTCAGCTTCATCGGTCTCGGTGTGCCGCCGCCGATCCCGAGTTGGGGCCAGATGGTCTCCGAGGGTTGGCGGGGGTTGCGGGCGACGCCCCATCTGACGATCTTCCCCGGCTTGGCGATCACGTTGACTATGCTCGCCTTCAACTTCCTGGGCGACGGGCTGCGGGATGCCCTCGACCCAACGATGCGTGGCACGGCGCTGGTCCGGGCCGCGCGGAGGAAGCGTCGCAAGGCGCGCCGCGCCGCGGCCAGGGCGGCAAAGGCCTGAGAAAGAACCCCGGAGGGGGCACTACGCAGGTTTCCAAGACGAACCGGAACGGCGGCGATTTTTCGCCGAGCCGGACAAGAGCAGCGGGGGTACGCTTCGCAGTGGAGGGGCGTACCCCCATTTTGCAGCGGAGAAAAGCCGCCAAGGAGGAGGGATGGGAAAGGTCGGGCGGATTGCTCTGACGTTCGTTGTGGTTCTGGGCGCGGCGGCGCTGATCGCGTGGGCCGCTTCCTACGTCTCTCCGCTGACCCCCCGTGCGTCCGAGGAATGGAGCCGCGGGCGGGTCATCGGCACCTCCTCCGTCAACCGGCCGGTTGCCCTCTGCCCTGCGCCCCCCGGCGGCGTCTACCTGGTCTGGTCCAACGCCGACGATCGGCTCGAACTGGCCCGGATCGACCCGAGCGGACGGGTGGTGTTCGACCAGGTGCTCGCTGTCTCCGAGAAGGGACGGGATCCCCAGTTGCGGGTGGACGGAGCGGGTCGACTCCACCTGCTGTGGCGTGAGGAGGGCGATGGGTCGATCCGTTACGTCCTGCTGGACCCTGAGGGGGGCGTGTTGCAGGGCCCGCAGACGCTTTCCGAGACGATGGATGGTCGGCCCTCCGCCCCCCGGTTGATCCAAGATGCTGTGGGGGATTTCCACGCGCTCTGGGTCGACGCGGATGGGGTGCAGTGGGCGCTGATTGAACCGGATGGAGGGGTGATGGCCCGCCAGACGCTGTTCGCCGTGGACGCGACGACCATCGCGGCGCAGATGGACCGAGACGGGTATCTCCACCTCGCGTGGCAGCGTGCCTCTGGTGCCAACAAGCAGTCGATCGAGTACGCGGTCTTCGTCCCTGAGACAGGCGACCTCGCCGGACCGGAGAGGCTGGCGGAGGTGTTCCTCCGTATGGGCCAGCGGGTGGACGGCCCGACCCTGGGGCTCGATCTGGATACGGCCTATGTGTTGTGGGTGGTTGAGGATCTGAGGGAGATCTCCTCCGAAGCGCAGTATGCTTACTTCTTGATCGGACTCCCCCAGGAGCGAAGGGTGGAGACGATCCAACTGGAGCGAGGGCGGGACCCCACGGGGGTCGCCCCGCTGGAGGGGCAACGCTCGCCCCTTCTGGTCGCGCTCAGCGAGGTGGCGCGCAGCGAGAGCGGCCGGATGGAGCCGCAGATCGCGCTGCTGGCCCTGGTGCGGGATCAGATGCCCGACTTCCGGATCGTGGGGCCGAGCGAGGCGCGGTCGATAGATGTGCTTTCTCTCCTGGCTCTGGGGCCGGGGGGCGGCGTGGCGTGGGCTGCAGATCCGGGATGGTCGCCCATCCTTGGTGCGGAGACCGAGCACATCGTCACCGCCTCCGATCGTCCGTCGCTGCGCCCGACGATCGCAGCGGACGCTTATTTCGACCTCCATCTGGCTTGGCTGGAGCCCGGGGGGTTCGGGCGGTACCGGGTAGTCTACGCCAGCACGGCGTCGGGGGTGAAGCAGGCCTACAACGCCATAACGCCGTGGGACCTGGCCGATCAGTTCTTCAGCCTGCTGATGCGGCTCTCGCTTGTGGCGCTGGCGATCGGACCGATGACGATCCTCTGGGCGCTGTTGCCGTTGACAGCACTGGCCTTCTATTACTTGGTGAGTAGCGAGGAAGACCTGCGAGCCAGGGGGCCACGCCTGATGTTGGGCGGGGTGCTCCTTCTGGAGGTGGTGCTCACCTTCATCTTCCCACCCCACGGTCAGCCGATGGGGCCTGCGTTTCGCTGGGGCGTGCCGGCCGGGGCGGCCGTCGTCGCCGGGGCTGTGACGGTGCTCTTCGTTCGACGGCGGGAGGGCAATGCCCTCTTCCTCGCCTTCTTTGTCTTCACCGCCATCGACATGCTTCTGCAACTGCTCCTTTACTTCGCCGTCTTCGGACTGAACTAGCTCCTCTTCCCCAACAGTTCTCTGCGTTCCCTGTGCCTCTCTGAGGTGAAGTCCGGTTGTCATCACTTGCTCCCCAGAAAAGCCCTGGCGAATCGGTGAGGTGGCTTGCTCTCCATGTCCATCTGTGGTAAACTCTGTCCTGCCAAACCCTTTCGTCGGAGCCGACAATGCTGGCCAAAGTCCTCAGTTGTGCCCTCCTCGGTCTTGATGGGATCCTCGTCCAGGTAGAGGTCGATGCCTCTAAAGGTCTTCCATCCCTCACCATCGTTGGTCTGCCCGACGCCGCGATCAAGGAGTCCAGTGAGCGGGTGCGGGCGGCGATCCGCAACTCCGGCCTGATCTTTCCGCGCAAGCGGCTCACCATCAACCTCGCCCCGGCCGACATCCGCAAGGCCGGCCCGGCCTACGACCTGCCCATCGCGGTGGGGATTCTCCTCGCTTCCGAGCAGGCGTGGCCCCAGGCGGTGGAGGGTGCCCTGTTCGTGGGGGAACTCTCCCTCGACGGCTCCGTCCGCCACATCCCCGGCGTCCTCCCCATCGCTGCTGTCGCGCGGGAGGCCGGGCTGCGACGGATCTTCGTCCCGGCGGCGGATGCGCCCGAGGCGGCGTTGGTGGAGGGTCTGGAGGTGATCCCGGTGGAGGATCTCGGCCAGTTAGCGGTCCACCTGCAGGGGCTGCGGGAGATCCCCCCTTACCGGCCGACGTGGGATCCGGCCGACCTCTCCCCGCCGAAATACGCGGCCGACTTCGCCGACATCAAGGGGCAGGAGCACGCCAAGCGGGCGCTGGAGGTGGCGGCTGCGGGCGGGCACAACGTCCTGATGGTCGGGCCGCCGGGGGCGGGCAAGACCCTCCTGGCCCGCTCTGTCCCCTCCATCCTCCCCGAGATGGGCCTGGAGGAGGCGCTGGAGGTGACCAAAATCTACAGTGTAGCCGGCCTCCTCCCCAACGACACACCGCTGATCCGCCACCGTCCCTTCCGGTCGCCTCACCACACTATCAGCCACGCCGGGCTGGTCGGCGGGGGGCACTGGCCCCGCCCTGGTGAGATCAGTCTGGCCCACCGGGGGGTTCTCTTCCTGGACGAACTGCCGGAGTTCGGCAGCCGTGCGCTGGAGGGGCTGCGCCAGCCGATGGAGGACGGTGTGGTCACCATCTCCCGCTCCACGGGAACTCTTACCTTCCCCGCACGCTTCATGCTTGTCGCGGCGATGAACCCCTGCCCCTGCGGGTACTGGGGGGATCCGGTCCGGGAGTGTACCTGCAGCCCGGCGACGGTGACCCGGTATCAGAAGCGGATCTCCGGTCCCCTGCTGGACCGGATCGACATCCACATTGAGGTCCCCAGGGTGGATTACGAGAAACTGACCGACGACCGCCGTGGTGAGCCTTCCGCTGCCATCCGGGAGCGAGTGGAGCGGGCGCGGGAGGTTCAACGGCGACGGTTCGCGGGCACGCCTCTCACGTGCAACGCGGAGATGGGGCCGGTGGAGGTGCGGGAGTTCTGTCGCCTGGACGACGCCGGACGGTCACTGGTGCGGGCGGCGATGCAGCAGTTGCAGATGAGCGCGCGGGCCTTCCATCGGATCCTGAAACTGGCCCGGACCGTCGCCGACCTGGCCGGGAGCGAGCGGATCGAGACCGCGCACCTGGCCGAGGCGATCCAGTACCGACCGCGGAGGGTGGGGGGATAAGGGGGTCATCCGAAGCGGGCCTTCAGTTCCTCCGCTCGCTGGAGGTGTCTCTGCGCCCGTTCCTTCTGCCCGGCGGCCTGGAGCGCGCGGGCCAAGACGCGGTGGATGTCCGGCTCCAGGGGCTGGATGGCGACCGCCCTCTCCAAGGCGGCCACGGCCTCTTTTGCACGCCCTTGCATCAGGAGAACCCGGCCGAGGTGGTAGTGTCCCCAGGCGAAGGCCGGTTCCCCTTTCTCCGGATCCACCACCTCTCGCAGTGCGGCCTCCGCCTCGGCCGGTTTGCCTGCGCGTAGAGCAGCCATCGCCCGTCGAAACGTGTCCTCCGTCTGCTGGAAGCGGTCGTACCGTTCGAACTTCCCGAAGAAGGAGGAGATGTCGAACACGAAGGCCCGCTCGGCCCCGCAGGCCTCGCACCGGGCCAGGACCCGCTCCGTCGGGTGGGTGGGGGAGCCCTGCAGGCTTTGGTTCACCGTGGCGAAATACCCGCCGCATTCGCAGCGTTGGTTGGCTACGTACACGAACTCAAAGCCGGGGCTGTTGGCTGGGATGGGAGAAAGGGAGGATTTCATCGGCTTCTCTCGAATGTTTGTTTTTACCACAGAGGCGTGGAGGACGCAGAGTTTTTCTCCGTGTCTCTGGGATTCTTTGTGCCCCGGGGAGTGTACCACGGGGCGGGGATGGCGTCAAGAAAGGCGGACCACGTCCAGGTCGCCCCCGACCGGCCTCACATCCGCCAGGCTTTCGGGGGATGGATGGCGGCGGGCGGGTGGGTGCGCATCAACCCCTCCCCCGAGTACGTGGCGGAACTGCTGCCCCCGGGGCGCGAGATCCCTTAAAACATCTCTCGCACAGAGACACAGAGGGCGATGGGCCCTTTGCTCCTTCCCCACACCTGCGTTATAATACCGTCCGCCAATGGAGGAGCGACTGCAGAAGATCCTGGCCCGCGCCGGGTTCGGCTCCCGCCGGGCCTGTGAGGAACTGATCCGTCAGGGGAGGGTTGCCGTCAACGGGGAGGTGGCCCAACTGGGCCAGAAGGCCGACCCCGAGCGGGATCGGATCACGGTGGACGGCGAGCCGATCCGGCTGAAGCGGGAGTACACCTACATCGCCCTCCACAAGCCCCGTGGGGTCCTCTCCGACGAGGGGGACGGCACGGGGCGACTGCCCACGGTGCGGGACCTGGTGGACCTGCCCGGCCACCTTTTCCCGGTGGGGCGGCTGGACCTGCGGAGCGAGGGATTGATCCTGCTCACCGACGACGGGGACCTGGCCTTTCGGCTGACGCACCCGCGCTTCGGCCACGAGAAGGAGTACCACGTCCTCGTGGAGGGGCGGCCCAGCGAGGAGACGCTGGAGAAATGGCGGCGGGGAGTCCTGTTGGACGGTCGGCGGACCGCCCCGGCGCGGGTCGAGGTGATGCGGGCGGAGCAGGATCGGACCTGGCTCCGGGTCGTCCTCCGGGAAGGTCGCAAGCGGCAGATCCGGCGGGTGGCAGCGATGCTGGGCCATCCGGTGCATCGGCTGATCCGCGTTCGTGTCGGGCCGGTGCGGCTGGGGAACCTGCCCCCCGGTCGGTGGCGGTATCTGACACCAGCGGAGGTCCGCGCGCTGAGAGAACATACCAAGAGGAGCAAGAGGGAGCGTTGAAACCATCGACGATCGCGATCGACGGGCCCGCCGCTTCGGGCAAGAGCACCATCGGCGAGCGACTCGCCCGACGGCTGGGCTATCTCTATTTCGACACCGGCGTGATGTACCGCGCCGTGACGTGGGCCGCGTTGCAGCGGGGGATCCCCATTGAGGATGAGGAGGCGGTGACGGCCCTGGCCCGAGCCCTCCACATCGACGTCCTTCCACCGACCGTCGCCGACGGGCGGCAGTACACCGTCCTGACCGACGGGGAGGACGTGACCTGGGCCATCCGCCGTCCAGAGGTGGACGCCAACGTCTCGGTGGTCTCCGCCTACCGGGGCGTCCGCGAGGAGTTGGTCCGCCAGCAGCGGCGGATCGCCGCCGGGGGACGGATCGTGATGGTCGGGCGGGACATCGGCTCGGTGGTCCTGCCGGACGCCGACCTCAAGATCTACCTGGACGCGACGGTGGAGGAGCGGGCGCGCCGTCGCTGGAAGGAACGGCGGGAGCGCGGAGAGGACGTGGACTACGAGGAGGTCCTCCGGAGGATGCGCCGCCGGGACCAGATCGACAGCAGTCGGGAGGTCTCCCCCCTCCTGGTTCCGGATGGCGCGGCGGTGATCGACACGACCCACCTGAGTGTCCAGGAGGTGCTGGAGCGGGTGGAGCGGCTGGTCGACGAGAAAGACCCGCCCGGCGAGCCCCTTATCCACCCCTCTGCTCGGACGGTCGTTGATGAATAGACCTCCCCCCACTCCTCCCAGCGAGGAGCATGTACAGGTCGCTCAGGCCGCCGGCATCATCGCCCTGGGGAACATCACCAGCCGTCTCATCGGCCTGGCGCGCGAGATGGTCAAGTCCGGCCTCTTCGGCGCGACCGGCTACGTGAGCGCGCTGGAGGTGGCGGTCCGTGTGCCGACCATCCTGTACGACCTATTGGTCGGTGGGATGATCAACTCCGCCCTGATCCCCGTCTTCTCCGACTACGCCTCCCCCGCCCGACGGGAGGAACTCTGGCACCTGCTCAGTGTCCTCCTGAGCACCCTCTCCCTCGCCCTGGTCGTCCTGGTCCTCTTGGGGGAGATCCTGGCCCCCTGGCTGGTCCGGATGTTGGCGGGGGGGCTGGCTCCCCCTTACCAGGCCGTGGCGACGGACCTGCTGCGGGTGACGCTGCCGGCCGTCGTCCTCCTCAACGCGGCCGGGATCCTCGCCAGCGCGCTGT
The DNA here is from genome assembly GCA_011192125.1 of Thermoflexia bacterium. Classification (GTDB taxonomy): domain Bacteria; phylum Chloroflexota; class Anaerolineae; order B4-G1; family DUEL01; genus DUEL01. The sequence continues at coordinate 44,604 of DUEL01000001.1, read as the reverse complement.
ACGCCCTTAAGCGGTTCACCTTTCCCGCCTTCACCGCCTCTGTGTTCAACGCTGCTGTCGTCGCTGTCGCTCTGCTCTTCGGCCGTCGGTGGGGGGTGCACAGTATGGCGGTGGGGCTTCTGCTGGGGGCTGCCCTTCAGGTGGGGCTTCAACTGCCCGGCTTACGGGGCGCGCGCTTTCGCCCGGCCTTCGACCTCCGCCATCCGGCCCTCTTGCGGATCGGCCGCCTCTACCTCCCGATCCTCCTCGGGCTGGTGGTGGACATCCTGGCCGTGCTGCTCAGTTACAACCTCGCCTCTCACACCGGCGATTCTTCCATCTCGTGGATGCAGTACGCGGCCACCCTCATTCAGTTCCCCCTGGGCCTGGTCGTCACTGCGGTCTCCATCGCCATCCTGCCCACCCTTTCCCGGCAGGCCGGCAGCGACGACCTGGCCCCCTTCCGGTCCACGCTGGCTCAGGGGTTGCGGCTGGTCCTGAGCCTGGTGATCCCGGCCACCCTGGGTCTCTACGTCCTGGCCGAGCCCCTCGTCGCCCTGATCTTCGAGCACGGGGACTTCACCCCGGCCGACACGTTGGCGACGGCGGAGGCGCTGCGGTGCGCGCTACTGGGATTGGTGGCCGCCGCCGTCGATCAGCCTCTCATCTTCGCCTTCTACGCCCGCAAAGACACCCTGACCCCCGCCCTGGTGGGAGTCGGCACGACGGTCCTCTACGCCTTGCTGGCCCTGAGCCTGCGGTGGATAGGTGTGCTGACCCTGCCGCTGCTGGTGTTCGTCAACTCGGTCAAACTGGCCGTCCACGCCGTCACGATGCTGGTGCTCGGCTGGAGGCGGCTGGGGGGGATGGAGGGGCGGAGGATGTGGAGGATGCTGTTGAAAACCGCCGTTGCGTCGACGGGGATGGCCGTGGGGGTCTGGGGGGTGTGGCAGGTTCTGGACGGTGTGGCGCCGCCGGGGCTGATCGGTGAGGCGGTGGTCGTCGGCGGGGCCAGCGGCGTGGGTGCTGCCATCTACGGGGGGTTGGCCGTGATGCTGGGGATCCAGGAGATCCGCCTTCTGCGCACCGCCGTCGAGAGGGGGCTGAACCGCTTGACGGGCCGGGGGGTGTAAGATATACTTGGCCTCGGAACCTCTCAGGTTGGCAGGGGAGCAGAGGGATGGACACCAACGCGGAGAACAACGAACAGGAGATTCGCGAACCCCGGGTCGTTTACGGGACGGTCATCCGGGAGGAGAAGGGAGAGCCACCGGCCGAACGGCTCCTGATCCAATTCCCCCCGTATTTCGACCGCTTCCTTGAGGAGCGGGATCGGCGGCTCACCAGTGAGTTGGGCCGGCTCGAGGCGGCTATCCGCCAGAACACGGAGCGGATCGACCGGTTCGCCGGGGAGATGGACCGTCGGCTGACCGAACTGTCTGAGGAGATAGATCAACGGTTCGCCCTGGTGGACCAACGGTTCGCCGGGGTGGATCAGCAGTTCGCCTCGATGGACCGGCGATTCGCTATGATAGATCAGCAGTTCGCCGTGGTGGACCAACGGTTCGCTGCGATGGACCAGCGATTCACCGAGATAGATCGGCGGTTTGACGAGATAGATCGACGATTCGCCGAAGCGAAAGAGGAGAGGGAAGCACTGAGGGCGGAAATTCAGGCCCTGCGACAGGAAATGCAGATCTACTTCCGCTGGTCCATCGGCCTGCTTCTGTCCATTGTTGGGGGGATTGTGCTGATCATCGTCCGGGTGTTCTTCGGAGGAGGATGATAAAGAACCGATCGAAGGGACCCGGGGGAGGCCGGGCGGACCAGCCGGTCCCGCCCGAGAGGTACGACCAGGCGTACTTCCTCTCCGTGTGCGAGGGATACGAGGAGTTCGTCGCCAGCGAAGGGCGCGAACTCTCTCGTCGTCTGAAGGCCGCCTTCGCGGTGGCGGGCATCGAGCCGGGGATGCGGGTGCTGGACGTGGGATGTGGTCGGGGGGAGATCCTCCGCCACTGCGCCCGCCTCGGGGCGGAAGCCCACGGCATCGACTACGCCCCTGCCGCCGTCGAGATGTCCCGCCAGGCCCTCACCGACGGGGAGGCGGCCGGCGTCTACCAGGCCGACGCCAAGTGGCTCCCCTTCGCCGACGGGATCTTCGACCGGGTGCTCCTCTTCGACATCGTCGAGCACCTCCACCCCTGGGAACTCGACCAGGCGCTGCGGGAGGTCCGGCGGGTGCTCCGGCCCGGTGGGCGTGTGGTGATCCACACCGCCCCCAACGTGTGGTACGACCGGTACGCCTATCCTGTCGTGCGGTTCGTGCGCATTCTGATGGGGCAAGGGGACCGCTATCCCAAAGACCCTCGGGCTATCATCCCCGCCAACGTCGATGTCCACGTCAACGAGCAGAGCGCGCTGAGCCTCTGGCGGCTCCTCCGTCGCCACGGCTTCCACGCCCGCGTCTGGTTGGATACCCCTCCGCAGAACCGTCGGGAGAACTGGCTCTTCCGCGTCGCCCGGCACGTCCTCTTCAACTGGCCCCCGTTCCGCTGGTTCTTCGAGCGGGAGGTATTTGCTGTGGCAGAGAGGAGGGCGTGATGGGGGATCTATGGGCGGAGGGTGTTGCGGGACCAGTAGGCGGTGATGACGTCCATCAGGTCGGACGGAACCTCCGTGGTGTTGTCGGGGTCGGGGCCGAGGCGGAAGTTGAAGGCGTTCACCTCCTCTGCGTAGGGTTTCCACGAGGTCTCCCAGAGCCACAGGGCGTAGTTTAAACCCCTTCCCTCGAAAAGATCCATCTGGTCGGCCAGGAAAACGTCCGCCCCCGGCTCCCAGCGCATCAGGCCGAACTCGTTCACCGCCACCGGCACGCCGTGCTCCTCCCGGAACCCGTCCACCGTTGCCAGGAGGTCCTCCAGCCAGGCCCGATCCACCCGCTCCGGCTCCCCGTCCCAGTCCGCGTCGAAGTCCCCCGGGTAGGCGCGGGTGAGGTCAGGGGGCTCCTGGTGGGTGTAGACGTAGGGCTCGTACTGATGGACGGTGTAGACGACGTAGGGATCGTCCACCGGTTCCAGGTAGGGAAGCCACTCGACCGCGCTGTACCCCATCCCACCGACGAGGATCGGCGTCTCTGGATCGACCTCGCGGACGGCGGCGACGATTTCGGGATACAGTCGGTTCCAGTCGTAGAGGGTGCCTCCGTACTCGGCGTAGAACTCCTCGGGGTCCCACACCTCCAGCCGGTCGTGGAGGGCGTCGCTGCCGACCTCGTTGGCGTTGGGCTCCACCATCAGGTCGTACCCGACGACGATGGGGTTGTCCCTGTATCGCTGGGCTGTGTACCGCCACATCTCCGCCCAGGCTTGCTGAGCCTCCGGGTCCTGCCACACCGTGTCGTTGAGGTAGGATGCGTCGAACCAGTCTCCCACCTCGTCCCAGAAGAAGGTGAACTCGCTGCGGCCGGGGCCGGTGCGGAAGGAGATGACGGCGTAGAGGCCCGCATCGGCGGCCATCTTCAGGAGTCGGTCCAGGTTGGCCTCCGCGTCGGGATCGAGGACATAGGGTGGCTCCTCGGTGAAGAGGCCGGGATGGGAGATGTTGACGTAGTTGGCCCCCAGCGCGGCGAGCCGGTCGAGGTCTTCTTGGGTGTAGGGCGGGCCGATAGGGCCGGGACCCATAAAGTTGGGGCCGTCCAGTTCCGGGTAGACGCGGCGCTGGTAGATGTTGGCACCCCGAAGGGCGGTGGGGCCGGTCCAGAGGGACCACTTGGTGGGAGGCGGCGGGGAGGGGGAGGGGGAAGGGGGCAGGGCACAGGAGGCAGGAAGCAGGAGGCAGAAGGCGAGAAGCAGGAGGCAGGAGGCGGGGAGGAGAGGAAGCAGGGAAGCGGGGAAGCGGAGGAGATGAGGGAAACGGGGAGGGCGTCGTGGTTGGCGGGGTGGTGTTGTTTGAGGCGGGTGGACCACAGCACACCTCCTTTCTATGTCTCGGCGACCTCCCGATAGGCCTCCAGGGTGGCGCGGGCGGTCCGTTCCCAGGAGAAGCGGGCGGCCTGGACCAGGGCGCGGCGGCGGAGTTCGGCGTGGAAGGTGGGGTCTTCGGCGAGTTGGATCACCGCCCCGGCCATCCCCTCCGCGTCGTCGGGATCCACCAGCACCCCCGCATCGCCGACGACCTCGGGGATGGATGCAGCGTTGCTGCCCACCACCGGCGTCCCGCAGGCCATCGCCTCCAGAGGGGGCAGGCCGAACCCTTCGTAGCGGGAGGGGAAGAGGAAAGCGACCGCGCCCCGGTAGAGGGCGGGCTTGTCCTCCTCCGCCACCCAGCCGATGAAGCGGACCCATTCCGGTCGGAGGCCCAGCGACCGGGCCTGGCGGCGGGGGTCGGGTGCGAAGGGGGTGTCCCGCTCCGGCAGCCGCCCCGCCACGATCAAGGGGCACTCCTCCCCGATGACCGGCCCGGCCCAGCGGTAGGTTGCCAAGGCCGTGGCGACGTTCTTGCGGACGTCGAACCCGCCCAGGTAGAGGACGTACCGCTCTGGAAGGCCGTACCGGGCGCGGACCGCTGCGTCGTCCGGTCCGGGATCGGGCCGGAAGCGGGGATCGGCTGCCAGGTAGATGACCCGCACCCGCTCGGGGGGAAGGTCCAGGTGGGCCAGGATGTCCCGCCGGGAGGCCTCCGAGTCGGTGAGGGCCAGGGCGGCGCTGCGGGCGGCCGTGGCGACCAGGGCGGTGTAGGCCCGCACCAGCGGCCCGCCCCGGTACTCCCGCAGGACCAGCGGGATGATGTCGTGGATGGTGACGACGGTGGGAACGGAGGGGGCCATCGGGGGGGCCCAGTAGGGGACGTGGGCCACGTCTGCCCTCAGGCGGCGGCAGGCGCGGGGGAAGGCGACCTGTTCGAAGTACAGTTTGGTCAGGTTGGAGGTTTCGGGCTTCAGGGTCTCCTTGCCCGAAAACTTTGAAACCTGAAACCCAAGCCCCTTCCCCGGCGCGATCAGTGTCACGTCCAGACCCGGCTCCAGGGCCGACAGGTGCTCCACCAGGCGGCGGGTGTACTGCCCGCTGCCGGTCTCCGGGCGTGACCAGAACCAGGCGTTTAAGAGAACGCGCATCAGCCGAAATCACTGAGGTCACTGAGGCCACTGAAAGCACTGAGATCACTGAGGGTGCTGAAAGGGGTCAGACCATCAGTGCCTTCAGCGCTCTCAGTGTCCTCAGCGTTCATAGCCGTGCGGGTGGGTCCGATGCCACTCCCAGGCGTGCTCGATGATGGTGCGCAGGTCGGGGTACTTCGGCTCCCACCCCAGTTCCCGCCGGATCTTCTCGCTGCTGGCGACCAGGACGGCGGGGTCGCCAGGACGGCGGGGACCGATCTCCGCCGGGATCGGGTGGCCGGTCACCTCCCGACAGGTCTCGATGACCTCCTTCACGGTGAACCCCCGCCCGTTGCCCAGGTTGTAGGTCCGGCTTCCCTGGTCCAGCGCGCGGAGGGCCAGGATGTGGGCCTGGGCCAGGTCCACCACGTGGATGTAGTCCCGCACGCAGGTGCCATCCCGTGTGGGGTAGTCGTCGCCGAAGATGACGATCTTATCCCGCTGACCGAGGGCCACCTGAAGGACGCGGGGGATCAGATGGGTCTCCGGGTCGTGGTCCTCCCCCCGCTCGCCGGTGGGGGAGGCCCCGGCGGCGTTGAAGTAGCGCAGCGCGGCGTAGCGGAAGCCAAAGATGCGGTCCATCCAGTGCAGGATCCGCTCCAGGATGTGCTTCGACTCACCGTAGGGGCTGCCTGGAATGATCCGTTCCTCTTCGTCGATGGGCATCCGCTCCGGCTGGTCGAACAGGTTGGCGGTGGAGGAGAGGATGAAGCGGCGGACGCCGTGGGCGACGGCCTCCTGCAGCAGGTTCAGGCCGTTGGTGACGTTGTCGCCCAGGTACTTGAAGGGCTGCTCCATCGACTCGCCGACCAGGGTGTAGGAAGCGAAGTGCATCACGGCGTCGATCTCGTAGGTGTCGAAGACCGCCTTGATGGCAGCCCGATCCGCCAGGTCCCCCTCGACGAAGACCGCCTCCGGAGGGACGGCGGCCCGGTGGCCGGTGTACAGGTTGTCGAACACCACCACCGATTCGCCCTGTCGGATCAGTTCCTCGGCGACGATGCTGCCGATGTAGCCTGCGCCTCCTGTGACCAGAATGTTCATCGAGACCTCCTTTGAAATTTAACCACGGAGGCACAGAGGGCACAGAGTTTCACTTTTTTGCCATTTCTCTGTGTCCTCTGTGTCTCTGTGGTTCTTTCAAGTGATGTTGCCCCACGGCGGGGGCCAGGTACGCCTCGATCAAGTCGGCGCTGCGGCGGAGGGCCTCGGCCCGGTAGGTCTGGAGGCGGGCGGGGGGTACGTGGCGGAAGAGATGGGCCATTCGGAGGGGGGAGCGGAGGGTTGCCTCGATGGCCTCCGCCGGAAGGCCCATCCGCGCAGCGAAGACCTCGGCGGTGCGAACCCGGTTCCCGGGTTGTAACTGCTCCATCAGCAGGTCTCGCCACGCCCGCAGGTCCTCATCCCGCACGAAGGGAAGCCACCCCTTTGGCTCGGCCTTCGCCAGCGCTTGCGCCTCCTGCCCGTCCAGCCGGGCCTGGTCCTCCTGGTCCATCCAGGTGCGGAGGACGTTGTGGAGGAAAAGCCGCCTTTCGAACGTCTCCCACCCCGCTTGGGGGCCGAAAAAGGGATGGAAGATCTCCCGCCACCACTGCTCGTCCACCAATAGATGAGCGAGGTACCCGGCGAGGAAGGCAGCGTGGTCGGATGAGAGCCGCTCCGGTCGGGCCAGTTCGGGGTAGGTGCGGAGGAGGCGGCGGTAGGCGGGGGTCGTATTGCTGGGGGGGAGGGTGTAGAAGTGGGTCTCGTCGCGGGGCTGATGGCTGACCGTCTGTACATCCGGTGCGGTGTGGCCCAGCAGGAAGGGTCCCCACTCCCGCTTCAGCAGCGATTGGACGGGCGGGGGGAGTGTGCCGCTCTCGATCAACACGCGGGCCATAACCAGGTGAGTGACGGGTGTCGGCATATCAAAAGTATTGTACCTCGAAAAGGGGGGATTGGGTAGCAGGTGCGCCGTGCTTGTTGATCTGCATTCCACCGCAGAGGGCGTGGAGGAACACTGCAAAAGTCCCTGCGATCCCTGTACTCTGCGGCGGAAATCACAGGTATCCTCTGCCCTCTTCTGACCACCTGACAGTTTGCCAGCCTCCCGCAGGTTAATGCGCGGCTTGACGGCACAAGTGACCAGCCAGGGCACCCTTTACGGCGCGCTCGGGTGCGCCGTAGGGAACCTGCCGGAGGCTCCCTTCCAAAGTATCAGAGTGCCCTCTTTTTGCCCTTCTGGGATTTCGTGCTATAGTTGAGGCACGGTCGCACCTGGCCGTCGAAGATTCAACGTGGTCTGCCGAGGTGCGCGATGACACTGGTATACGTCGCTGCTGCATGGTCGGCCGGCATCCTGCTGGCTCATGTCCTCTCCCCCTCCTGGCAGGTTCTCCTGCTCGTTGCCCTGACCGGCTTGATCGGCTTGATCGGTTGGGGTAGCAGCGCCCGAGCGCGTCTCCTCTTCGGCTGTCTCCTCGCCCTGACGCTGGGGGCGGCCCGGATGGAGATCGCCCGTCCCCGCTTCGACAGCCGTTCGCTGGCGACCTACAACGATGTCGGACGGGTGACGTTGGAGGGGGTGGTGGTTGGGGAACCGGACGAGCGGGAGACCTACACTCTCCTTCGGCTCCGCGCTGACCATCTCACCCTCCCCGACGGGCGGACCCTGCCGGTGGAAGGGCTAGCCCTGGTGCGGGTGGACCCCTACCCCGCCTTCGCCTACGGCGACCGGCTCCGGGTGGTGGGCCTCCTGGAGACCCCGCCGGAGGGGGAGGACTTCTCCTATCGAGACTACCTGGCCCGCCAGGGGATCCACTCCCTGGTCCGCCGCGCCCGCGCGGTGCGGGTTGGTGCGGGGGAGGGAAATCCCCTCTACGCTGCACTACTGGCCCTGAAACAGCGTGCTAAAGAGGTGATCGGTGCCATCCTCCACGAACCGGCCGCGTCGCTTCTCACCGGCATCCTCCTGGGCGTGGAGAGCGGTATCCCCGCCGACCTGGAGAAGGCCTTCTCCGCCACCGGCACCTCCCACATCGTCGCCATCTCCGGCTTCAACATCACCATCATCGCCGGGGTGTTCGCCGGGCTCTCCCGCCGCCTGGTGGGGAGACAGCGCGCGACCTGGGTGGCCATCGGCGGGGTGGTGGTCTACACGCTGTTCGTCGGAGCCTCCGCCGCCGTGGTGCGGGCGGCCATTATGGGCGTGCTCTACCTGCTGGGCAAGCACCTCGGTCGGGAGACCTTCGCCCCGGTCTCCCTCTCCGCCGCGGCCGTCGTGATGACGGCGATCAACCCCTACGTGTTGTGGGACATCGGCTTCCAACTCAGTTTCGCCGCCACCGTCGGCCTCCTCCTCTACGCCGCGCCGTTGGAGCGATGGGCGGAGCGCCTGCTGAGCCGATACCTCTCCCCGCGGGACGCCCGTCGGGTCGTGGGTTGGCTCTCCGAGGCTCTCCTGGTGACCCTGGCAGCACAACTGACCACCACGCCCATTATCCTCTACTACTTTCGCCGTCTTTCCCTGATCGCTCTTCTGACCAACCTGCTCGTCCTTCCTGCCCAGCCGGGGGTGATGGTCTGGGGCGGGCTGGCGACAGTAGCGGGGCTAATCTGGCTTCCCCCGGGACGGGTGCTGGGCTGGGTGGCCTGGCTGTTCCTGACCTACACCATCGAGACGGTCCGGATCACCGCCCGTGCCCCCTTCGCCTGGGTTGATCTGGGGCGGGTGGAAGGCTGGACAGTCTGGGCCTACTACGTGCTCCTGGGCTTGTTGACCTGGTGGGGCTACCAGGATCCGCGGCGGCGGGCGGACCTGCTGACCCGTGCGAAGGCGGTCTGGAGCGGGCTGATAGGTCGGCTCGGCGACCGGGTTGCCTTCTCCGTCTCCACTCTGCTCCTCCTCCTGGGGGTCATCGCCTGGCGCGCCCTGCCCGACGGGCGGCTCCACGTCGCCTTCCTGGACACCGGCGGCGACACGGTGTTCGTCCGCACCCCGTCTGGGCGACAGGTGTTGATCGGAGGAGGACCCAGTCCCTCCCGCCTGCTGGACCGGCTGGGGCGGCGGATGCCGTTCTGGGACCACGGCCTCGATCTAGTGGTCCTCACCCATCCCGACGACGACGTGCTGGCCGGGCTGATCCCGGTGCTGGAGCGGTACGAGGTAGAGCGGGTGATCGTCCCTGGTCTGGAATGCTACACCCACCTCTGCGCCCGCTGGGAGGAGGTGCTGGGGGATTCCGGTGCGCAGGTCCTCCGGGGAGAGGCGGGACTGCGGATCTGGCTGGACGAGGGGGTGCTGCTTACAGTCCTCCATCCTGGCCCCAACCCCTTCGGTGAGGGGAGCAACTTCAACGATAATTCGGTGGTGATGCGGCTGGACCACGGTTCGGTCTGCTTCCTGTTGACGGGGGATGCCGGACCAGCGGTGGAGGGGCGGCTGGTGGCGGAGGGGGCGTGGCTCCGCTGCGACGTCCTCAAAGCGGCCCGCTACGGAGACGCGGCGGCGACGACGGAGCCGTTCCTGGCGGCGGTGGACCCCCAGGTGGTGGTGATACCGGCCCAGGAGGGGGTCCCTTTCCGGCAGCCGGATCGGGAGACGTTGGACCGGCTGGAGGGGCGGCGGGTGTATCGGACGGATCGGGATGAGATGGTGGAGGTGGTGAGTGATGGGGTGGGGTATGAGGTGGAAGTGGAGGGGGGGTCAGCGGATTGAGCAGATTAAGCGGATTGAGCAGAAGCGGATTGGGCGGATTAGGCGAATTGGGCGAGTTAGCGGATCGGCGGGTCAGCGGGTCAGCGAGAGGGCGATGCGGGCGGCGGTGCGGGCGTTGTTGACCAGGAGGGCGCGGTTGGCGGCGAGGGTGCGGCCCTGGGTGCGCTCCGCCAGGCGGGAGAGGAGGTAGGGGGTGAGGTCGCGCCCACCGATCCCCTGCGCCTCCGCCTCGGCGACGGCGGCCTCGATCTCCGCCTGGGCCTCCTCCCAGGGGATCGCTGCCTCCTCGGGGATGGGGACCGTCACCAGGATGGCTGCTTGCAGCCCCAGCGCGTCGCGGGCGCGGGCCATTGCCGCCACCTCGGCAGGGGTGTCGGCTCGCAGCGGGACCGGGAGGCCGGAGGAGCGGCTGGTGAAGGCGGGGAAGGCGTCGGTGCCGTAGCCGACGACGGGGACCCCCAGGGTCTCCAGCGTCTCCAGCGTGTGGCCCAGGTCGAGGATGGCCTTCGCCCCGGCGCAGACGACGACGATAGGGGTGGAGGCCAGGGCGAAGAGATCGGCGGAGACGTCCTCGGGGTGGCCCCGGTGGACCCCCCCGATGCCCCCGGTAGCGAAGACCCGCACCCCGGCCCGGTGGGCCAGGTGCATCGTCGCCGCGACGGTGGTTCCGCCGGTGCGCTTCTGGGCCACCACGGCGGGCAGGTCCCGCAGGCTCACCTTTGCCGGGTCCGACGCCTGCGCCAGGGCCTCCAGTTGGGCAGGGGAGAGGCCGATACGGGGCACTCCGTCCAGGATGGCGACCGTCGCCGGGGTGGCCCCTTCCTCCCGGACCACCGCCTCCAGTTCCCGGGCCACCTCCAGGTTGAGGGGACGGGGCAGGCCGTGGGTGATGAGGGCGGATTCCAGCGCGACGACGGGCGCGCCGTCTGTGAGTGCTTCTGCTACTTCTGGACTGACCTTCATCGCGGGCTCCGGGTCTAGATGCGTGATGCGTGATACGTCAGGCGTCGGGCGTCAGCAGTTCCGTCGCCAGGCGGGCGTACACCTCGGCAGCGGCACAGACGTCGTCGATGGCGACCCACTCGTCGGGGGCGTGGGCCAGCCGGGGGTCGCCCGGGCCGAAGCCCACCGTCGGGATGCCGGCCACGCCCGCCGTGTAGGTCCCCTCGGTGGAGAACTGCCAGTAACTCACGCGGGGGCGTTTCCCTAACTGGGCCTTCGCCGCGCGAGCGAGGGCGGTCACCAGCGGATGGTCCTCTTCGATGACCCAGGGGGAATAGAACTCCCGTGCCCGGCAGGGGTAGCCGGTGTAACTGGTGGCGGTGTACTCGGTGACCTGAACCTCGGCGCGCACGCCCTCGCGGGTGATCACCCGCTGGACCTCGGCCAGTGCCATCGCTTCGGTCTCCCCCAGCGTCAGGCGGCGGTCGACGATCAGGTCGCACCGGTCGGGGATCGCGTTGCGGCTCCCCGCCTGGCTGCGGATCTCGGTCACGGCCAGCGTCCCCGGGCCTAAGAAGGGGTCGTCCCCCAACTGACCGGCCAGGAGTTCCAGGCCGAAGACCAAACGGGCGGCGGCGTAGATGGCGTTCTCCCCCAGGTGGGGTTGGGAGGCGTGGGCGGAGCGGCCATAGACGGTCACCTTGAGTTCTAGTCGGCCCCGTTGCCCTCGGGTGATCTGCAGGTCGGACGGTTCGGCAATCAGGACCCAGTCCGGCCGTATCCCTTCCTCCTCTATAAGGATCCGGCTGCCCAGTCCCTCCGACGGCTCCTCTTGCACCACGCAGGCGACCACGACCCGGCCTTTCTGGGGCAATCCTGCTTGGTGGAGCAGGTGGGCCCCGTAGACCATCGCCGCCAGTCCCCCTTTCATGTCACATGCTCCCAGGCCGTAGAGCCGTCCTCCCTCGATCTCCGCCCCGAAGGGATCGTGGGCCCAGGCTTTAGCGTCGCTCACCCGCACCGTGTCCATATGGCCGTTCAGCATCAGCGTTGGCCCGTCCCCTTCTCCAATCCAGCCGACCACGTTGCCGACGCGGTCCACGCGCACGTCGCGGAAGCCCAATCGCTCCATCTCCGCCACGATCCGTTCCGCCAGCGGGCCTTCCTGGGTAGAGGGGCTGGGGATGCGGACCATATCCTGGAGGAAGGCGACAAGTTGTTCCCGTTCCTCACGTTGCAGTCGAAACTTCACAACACACCTCGCTCGAAGTTCATCAGAGGGTCAGTATGCTCCTTCGCCGAAGAGGACCTTCGGCACGGTTCGCACCAGGATCTTGAAGTCCATCCACAACGACCAGTTCTCGATATAGTAGATGTCCAGCAACACCATCTCGTCGAATGAGAGGCGGCTGCGGCCACTGACCTGCCAGAGGCCGGTCATCCCCGGTGGGACCTCCAGCCGCTTTTTGTGCCACTCTTTGTACTGGGCCACTTCGGCGGGCAGGGGCGGCCGCGGGCCGACCAGGCTCATCTCTCCCCGCAGTACGTTGATCAACTGGGGCAGTTCGTCCAGGCTGGTACGTCGCAGAAACCGCCCCACCCGGGTCAGCCGGGGGTCGTTGCGGATCTTGAAGATGGGGCCGTTGGCTTCGTTGAGTTCGGCTAGAAGTGCCTGTTCCCTTTCCGCGCCCTCGTGCATCGAGCGGAACTTGTACATCTGAAAGTGCCGCCCGCCTTTGCCCACTCGGGTCTGTCGGAAGATGATGGGGCCAGTGCTGTCCAGCCGGATGGCGAGGGCGATGAGGCCGAACAGGGGGGCGCCGAGGAGCAGGCCGACCAGGGAGCCGATGATGTCGATGACCCGCTTGACCAGCAGGGCTCCCCGGCCGATGGAGACCTCCCGCACGCCGACCAAGGGGATGCCGCCCAGGCTTTCCACGTCCACCTGGCTCAGGCTCATCTGGAACAGGTCGGGCACGATGCGGGCGCGGACCTGTTTTCGGTGGCACTCGCGGACGATGCCCATGATCTTGCGGTGGTACATCCAGGGCAGGGTGATGATCACCTCGTCTGCCTGGTGCTCCTCGATGGCCCGGGCCAGGTTGTCCAGCGGGCCCAGCGCTTTGAAGGGGCCGATGTCGGTGCGGCCTTTCTCTGGATCGTCGTCCACAAAGCCGATGACCCGGTATCCGAGTTCCGGCTGGGCGAAGATGTTGCGCATCACCCGCCGCCCCACCTCCCCCGCACCGACGATGATCACCCGGGTCACGCCGATCCCCTTGGCCTGAAGGCGCGCCAGCGCGATCTTCTCCGCTCCGCGCACGATCCCCATCAGGAGGATGGTCAGCAGGCCCACCTCCACCAGCATCACGCGGGAGTAGAAGCGGGGCCGGAAGACGAAGGTGATCGCCAGCATCAGGACGGTCACCTTGGTCGTGGCGTTGACGACGCAGTACATCTGCTCCATCCACGAGCCCCGCCAGTGGCGATAGACCCCGTCCATCACGAAGAATATGGGGAGGACGACGACGTAGAACGCCAGGAAGGGCAGGTAGGCGGAGAAGGGGGCGTGGTAGGCGACGTCCAGGAACCATCGGAGGTCGTACCGGATCCAATAACCGCCTAGAAATCCGAAGGCGATGGTCAGCAGGTCCAGGAGGACCACCCACCAGGGAGGTCGATGGCCGTTTTTGTTCATCCCCGCCCCTCCTCGGCTAGAGCCTGGCGGTAGACTGTTACGGTCTCGGCGGCGGTCTTCTCCCAGGTGAAGCGAGCGGCGTGGTCAAGCCCGCGCTGCCGTAGTTCGGCGCGCAGCGGTTCGTCCATCAGCAACCGGCGGAGCCCCTCTGCGATCGCCTCCACGTCCTCCGGGTCGACCAGCAGCGCCCCCTCGCCCGCGGCCTCCGGCAGGGCGGAGCGATTGGAGGTGAGCACCGGCGTGCCGCAGGCCTGGGCCTCCACCACCGGCATCCCGAACCCCTCGTAGAGGGAGGGGTAGGCGAAGCCGGTCGCTGCGTTGTACCAGTAGACCAGCCGATCGCCCGGGATGTAGCCGGGAAAGATCACCCGATCCTTCAGGCCCAACTGCTCCACCCGGGCGAAAAGGTCCTGGAAGTACCACCCTCGTGCTCCGGCGAGGATCAGATGGGTTTCGGGTCGCAGGGTCGCAGGACGCAGGAGGGCGAAGGCTTCGACCAGGCGGATCAGGTTCTTGCGCGGCTCCAGGGTGCCCACGTAGAGCACGAACCGCTCCGGCAGTCCCTCCCGTCGGCGGAAGGCTTCGACCTCCTCTGGCGAAAGCGGGCGGAGGGCGGGGTCGACGCCGTGGTACACCACGTCGATCTTGCGCCGGTCCACGCCCAGCAGGCGGACCGTCTCCTCGGCGGCGTGGTTGGAGACGGCGATGATGCGGCTGGCGCGGCGGGCGGAGGCGCGGGTGAAGGTGCGCAGGTAGAGCCGGTTGGCGGGGCGGAAGAAGTGGGGGTAGCGGAGGAAACTGAGGTCGTGGATGGTGACGACGGTGGGGCAGGGGGTCAACAACGGGCCGACGAAGACGGGACCGTGAAACAGGTCCACCCGGGCCCGTCGCAACGCCCACGGCTGAACGACCTGTTCCCACGCCACGCGCACCGGCGGTTTCGCCGTGGGCCAGCGGGAGCGACGAACGGCGTAGCCGTCCTCGGGGAGTCGGCTGTGCGGCCCCGCGAAGACGGTCACCTGGCACCCGGCGCGTGGCAGGTGGGCCAGCAGGTAGTATATATACCGGTGCACCCCCGCGCTGCGGTAGGTGGGGGTGCCGGAGAGCAGGTGGGCGTTCAGGGCGATGTGCATAGGCAGTCCAATGGCAGGAGTAGGTCAACGAATTTTGAACGAATTAACGAATCCAGGGATTGGAAGTTGTGCGTCTTCGTCATTTCTCCAACCACCGACGGGTCTGCGAAGGACGCCAGATATAGCGCTCAATGCGGTCTCGCCAACCCTCCAATTTGCGTGGTGGGAAGATCCGTTTGAATTGAAGCCGTCTGCGACCGAAGTTGAATAGCAGTCCCACCGGTTTTCCTGTAGCGGCCAGGTAAGTTATGACCTGTGCCACCTCCTCGTTGGTCAGGAGGTGGGGAAATGCCTTTAGTTCGACAACTACGGCCCCTTCCACGAGACAATCGAGGTAGAGCAATCCTACAGGGCGGTCCTCAAAGAAAATCTCGACCGGCACCTCGGTTTCTGCTTGGAATCCCAGTGCCTCAAGGCGATGGGCAAGGGCTCGCTGGTATACACTCTCCCGGTGCCCCGGCCCTAGTCGGTTGTGAACATCCATTGCAGCCCCGATAATTCGATAACACAGCGAATGGTATGGTACATCGGTGACCAGCCCCATTGTAGTCCTCCTTGTTTCCTGGTCGTTCCCTCTGTCAGCCCGATTGCTTCGTGGCCTATTCGTTTATTCGTTTCCCAATTCGTTCGTTGTCTTACTCCCGTCCTTCTCTCTCAGCCCGATCGTTTCGTGGCTCATTCGTTTACTCGTTTCCCAACTCGTTCGTTGTCTTACTCCCGTCCTTCTCTCTCAGCCCGGTCGTTTTGTGGCTCATTCGTTTATTCGCTTCCCAATTCGTTGTCCCACTCCCACCCGCCACCGTCTCCGATGCACCGGCGACAACCCTAGCCGCTCCACCGCCTCCCGATGTGCCCTCGTCGGGTAACCCTTGTGCCGGGCGAACCCATAGCCGGGGTACTCCTGGTCCAGGGCCATCATCAGCCGGTCCCGCTCCACCTTGGCGACGATGCTGGCGGCGGCGACGCTCAGGCAGCGGGCGTCCGCCTTCGGGATGGCCCGCTGGGGAAGGTCCAAGCCGGGCAGACGGACGTGGTCGATCACCAGCGCGTCCACTTCGCCGTTCAGTTGGGCGACGGCCCGCATCATCGCCCTCCGGGTGGCTTCGACGATCCCCAGTTCGTCCACCTCGGCGGGGGAGGCCCATCCCACGCCAACTCCCTCCGCCAGCGAGCGGATGAGGGAGAGGAGCGCCTCCCGCCGGTGGGGGGTCAACTGCTTGGAGTCGCGTACTCCGTCCAGTAGGTGGGGCAGGTCGGCTCGGTCCAGGGGCAGCACCACCGCCGCCGCGCAGACCGGCCCCGCCCACGCCCCCCGCCCCGCTTCATCTACCCCCGCCACGCGGACACATCCGGCAGCGACCAGAGAGAGTTCTTCGCGCAAATCGGGCACTGTCACGTATCACGCATCACGTACCGGTATCGTACACCCCCAGCCGCCCGTTCCGCCGGATGCGGAACACCTCCCGCAGCATGTTGATCGAATCCCGTACCGGGTGGACGCGGCTGCCTTCGCCGTAGTACCAGTTGATGGGCACCTCGACGATCCGGTACCCCCGCCGCAGGGCGATGTAGAGCACCTCCACGTCGAAGGCCCAGCCGTCGATCCGTTGGACGCTGAACAGGTCGCGGGCCACCTCCCGGCGGAAGCACTTGAACCCGCACTGGGTGTCCTGGATCCCCGGGACCGCCAGCCATCGGACGACGAGGTTGAAAACCCGTCCCATCACGTGACGGTACCAGGGCTCGTTGTACCGGACCGCGCCAGGGGCCTCGCGGGAGGCGATGGCGATGTCGTAGTCGGAGAGGGCGGGAGGGAGGAACTTGGTGACCTCTTCGATGGGCATCGCCAGGTCGGCGTCGCAGATGAAGAGGTACTCCCCGCGCGCTTCCATCATTCCCTTGCGGACCGCTGCCCCTTTCCCCCGGATCGGCTGGTAGAGGAGGGAGAGGTTGGGATGGTCAGCAGCCATCTCTTGCACGATCTGGGCCGTGCGGTCAGTGCTGGCGTTGTCCACTACCAACACCTCGACCGGATACGGCTGCGCCTCAGCGAAAATCAGCACCTGCGGGAGGGTCACCGGCAGGCGCTGCTCTTCGTTGTAGGCTGGGATAATGATGCTCAGGAAGGCTCGATCTGGCTTTATGGTTCCACCTCGCTCCGTTACGAATTATCCAGCGCGGCGGTATGATACCCGCTTTGCCCTCTTTCGTCAACCTGGCTCAGTATCCGTTCCAGATAGGCCCGATCCACGGTCCGGCTCTGCTGGACCGCCTTCCGTTTGCGGAGCATTTTGGGAACGCCGAAGAGCCCCGCCAGCATCCCTCGCAGTCGGGCCCGCGCCGCCGCGCCGCGCCAGGCCCGCATCGCCTCCCAGGCTATGCGGAACTGAGCCTTCAGGATCGCCCGCCAGTGGGCCCGCCAGAGGTCGCCCGGGTAGTCTTTGACCAGCAAGTATATGAAGTTGCGCCCATCGTAGAAACTGGCGGTGGTCCCACCACCGGTGGCGCTCAGTTTGTGGTAGACCACGGCCCGCGGCGCGTAGACACACCGGTATCCGGCCAGTTGAGCGCGCCAGGCCAGGTCCACGTCCTCGCAGGAGAAGAAGAAGTCCTCATCAAAGAGGCCGATCCGATCCAGCATCTCCCGCCGGTAGGCGGCGCTGCCGCCGCACGCGCTGAAGACGTGCTCCTCGGCGTCGTACTGCCCCACGTCCTTCTCCCACACCCCCCGGTTGCCGGGGATGCCGTCCACCCGGTAGAAGTCGCCCGCCGTGTGGAAGGTGTCCCGCTGGTCAAAGAGGAGCATCTTCGAGGCCACCATCCCCGCCTCCGGGTGGCGCTCGAAGGCGGCGACGATCTCCTCCAGCCAGTGTGGATCGGCCTCGGTGTCGTTGTTGAGGAGGACGACGAACTCCCCCCGCGCAGCGCGGATGCCGGCGTTACAGGCCCCGGCGAAGCCCCGGTTCTCCCCCAACGGTAGCACCCGCACCTCGGGGAAGTCCCGCGCCAGGAGGTCCAGCGACCCGTCGGTGGAGCCGTTGTCCACGACGATGACCTCGAAGTCGCGGAAGGTCTGCCGCCGGAGGCTCTCCAGGCAGGTGGGGAGGTGGTGGGCGCCGTTCCAGTTGGGGATGATAACGGAGACGAGGGGGGAGGACTGGGTAATTGGGTGACTGGGTGATTGGGTCATTGGTTGAGGAAGTCCGCCAGGGCTTCTTGCCACGGCCGCAGGACGATCCCTAGGGCGGCCCCGGCGGTGTTGGCTAGCGGCGCGAAGCGGGGCGGGGTGGAGTCCCGCTGGAACTCGTCCAGGGTGATCGGCTCCACCGGCACGTGCTCTCGGCCGGTCAGGCGGAGGATCTCACGGGCGAATTCGTAGCGGGAGCAGTAGCCGGAGTTGGTGAAGTGGTAGACCCCGTAGGCGCCGGTGCGGATGAGGGCGGCCAGCGCCGCCGCCAGGTCCGGCGCGTAGGTGGGGTTGCCCACCTCGTCGGTCACCACCCGCAGCGCGCCCCGCTCGTCGGCCAGTTGGACGATGCGGTGGGGGAAGTTGCGGCCGCCGGGGGCGTAGAGCCAGGCGGTGCGGACGATGTAGAAGCGGGTGAGGAGGTGGCGGACGAACCACTCCCCCGCCGCCTTGGAACGGCCGTAGGGGTTGATGGGGTGGATCGGATCCCACTCCCGATACGGCTCGGTCGCTTCCCCGTCGAAGACCTCGTTGGTGCTGATGTAGACCATCGCCGCGTTGGCCTGGGCGCAGGCCAGGGCCACGTTCTGGGTGCCCAGCGCGTTGACCCGGTAGGCCTTCTCCGGATCGCGGGCACAGCCGTCCACGTGGGTCCACGCCGCGGCGTGGATCACTACGTCGGGAGCGAAGTCGAGAATGGCGGCGGTGATCGGCTCCCGGTCGGTGATGTCCAGGTCCGGCAGATCACAGCCGCTCAGCGTCTCCCCCTCCAGCGCGGCGTAGAGCGCCCGTCCCAACTGTCCCTTGCAGCCGGTGATGAAGATCCGCATCCTTTTCCCTCCGTTTTGATCTCACCACAGAGGCACGGAGAACACAGAGGTTCCCAGAAGAAAGAGAAGATCTCTGTGCCTCTGTGGTGACATTTAGTCCTTCCGCACTGCGACCCAGTGGTCGTTCATCCGCTCCACCCAGAGCACAGGGCGGCCGTCGACCAGGGAGGGGCGGAGTTTGCCCCGCGTGTCCACCAGCCCTTGGGTCAGCACCTCGCCGGTGACCGCCTGCACGCGTGCCACGCCTTCCTTCAGCAGAGATGCAACCGGGATCAGTCCTTCCAGATCGCGCAGGCGGCGGTAGAGGACGAAGCGGCCGTCGTTCCCGGTGGCGGCCAGCCCCACTGCCGCCAGCGCGCCGATGACTCCCCGCCCATTCTTCCTCAGATCCCGAAGGATCAACCCGTCTCCTTCCGCCAGCGCCAGGGCCTCTTCTCGGGTCACGACCTCCCGCTGGGCGCGTCGGCCGAAGGCGACCACCTGCTCTGGGACCGACCAGGCCAGGCAGACGCCGGGCTCGCTCTCAGCGACAGCCTGCTCCGCCACCCACCGGGCGACTTCGTCGATCAAACCGCGCTCCGGCTTGTCCGCCAGCAGGTGAACCACCGCCGCGCTGTTCTTCGCCGTCATCGGGATCCGGGGGTCCCGTACCAACTGATGCCGGGTCACTCCGTAAACGGGGTAGCGTGAGCCCAGGTAGGCGGCCAGTTCACGGGCCAGGTGCCCCGTCCCTGGCGACCCGGGTGTATCCGTGTCGTCCAGCCCGATCCATACCACTTGACGAGACCTCACAGGGGTGATATAGTGCTCACGAATCACGTATCACGCGACACGGAACACGCAACACGTGATGGAGGTTTCGTGCTCCGTGTTTCGTGTGCCGTATTTCGTGTTCCGTCCGATGCCCCGACCACGTAAGAAGCGAACTGTCGAATACGTTCCATCGGAGACGACCTACAAGCCGGTGGGTCGGCCCCTGGCGGAGTTGCCGCAGGTCTGGCTCTCCTTCGAGGAACTGGAGGCGCTCCGGCTGGCGGATGTGGAGGGGCTGTACCAGGCGGAGGCGGCGGAGCGGATGGGCGTTTCTCGCTCCACTTTCCAGCGCACTCTGACCGACGCCCGTCGGAAGGTGGCGCGGGCGCTGGTCGAAGGGGCGGCGTTGGTGATCGGCGAGGTGGAGAGCCCGACGCAACGATGGCGTTGTCCCCACTGCGGCTACGCCTGGGCGGTCCTCCACGGGTCGGGGGAGGCCGTCGCTCCGGTCTGTCCCCGCTGCGGGCGTGGCGTGGACGAGGAGTAGGGGGCCCATCACCCCTCCCGATAGATCCGCGTGCCGGGGTTCTCCCCCCGCAGCGCTGCCGTCAACGTTCCCCGCTCCCTCCCGTTGACGATCAGCACCTCTCGCACCGACCGGGCCTGCGCCAGCGCCCTCAGCATCGCCCGCTCCACCGGCAGGTCCGGCAGGTCCATCCCGATCAGGTCCTCTACCGCGATCTCCGGGATGAACTCCGCCGCGGGGTTCCGCTTGGGGTCGTCGGTGTACAGCCCCTTTTCGTCCTTGACCAGGATGCAGCGGTGGGCGCCGAGGACCTCTGCGGTGAGCAGCGTCCCCACGTCGGTTCGGTGGGGTGGGATCCGGCCGACGGCGGGGGGGCGCTCCCACAGGCCGTAGGGGGGCATCGCGTGCATCACCGGGATCGTGCCCAGGCGGAGGTAGGCGGGGAGTTTGGGCAGGTCGTCGTGGCCGATCTTCACGCCGCCGTGGGGGGCCAAGAGGATGGCTATCATCAGCGCGTTCTGCTCGCTGATGCTGGCCCCCAGTTTGGCCAGCACCCCCGTCGGCATCCCCAGGTCGATCGCGACCGCGTAGGCGTGGCGGGAGCGGCTCCCGCCACCGGTCAGCACCAACAGGTCGTGCTCCTGCCGAGCGGTTACCAGTTCCTCCAGCAGAGGAAGGACCACCTCTCGACCTCGGTCGATGATCGACTGCCCACCCAACTTGATCACCGCCAGGTCGGGCAGCGGCTGGAAGAGGGCCCCCGCCTCCGTCTCCTCCAGGAGCCGCTTCCGCATCAGCGACTCCCCCATCAGGGACGACTCGACGTGGAGCCGCCCGCTCTCGTCCCGTTTCAGCCCCATGTGACCTCCTGCGAGGGGTTATAACACGGAGGAGGGGGGCTGTCAACCCGGTGTATTTCAGTTTGGGGACAGCGGTGTCGGTGGGTCGGGATTGAAATTCACCGCCGAGGCGCAGGGGGCGCAGAGTCCTCAGGAAGTCTCTGCGTTCTCTGCGCCCCGGCGGTTCGACACGAGCCCGTGGTCTCGCCCCGAGTCTGAAAAACACCTCTCTCAACTCTCCCGCATCTCTTCTATTCCGACTGTGTTATAATGAACGATATAGATCGAGCCGGACAAGGAGGGAATCGTGGCAAGAGAGGATCTGAAGGACCGTTGGGCGTTGATCCTGGGGGCTTCCAGCGGGTTCGGCGCGGCCACGGCCCGCGCGCTGGCCCGGGCCGGGATGCACATCTTTGGCGTGCACTTAGACACCCGCGCCACCATCGATCGGGCCAGGCAGGTGATCGCCGACATCGAAGCGGTCGGGCGGAGGGCCGTCTTCTTCAACACCAACGCTGCCGACGCCCGGAAGCGGGCCAAAGTGCTGGATAAGATCGAAGCGACGCTGGCCGATGAGGAGCACAAAGCGATCCATTTCGTGCTCCACTCCCTGGCCTTCGGCACGCTGCGCCCCTTCATCGCCGACGACCCGGAGGAGGCGACGACGGAGGCGCAGATGGATATGACCCTGCGGGTGATGGCCCACAGCCTGGTCTACTGGGTGCAGGACCTGGTGCGACGGAACCTCCTGGTACGCGGCAGCCGAGTCTATGCCCTCTCCAGCGAGGGGGCGGTCCGCGTGGTCGTTCCCTACGGCGCGGTCTCGGCGGCGAAGGCGGCGCTGGAAAGCCACGTGCGTCAGTTGGCGCTGGAACTGGGTCCCAGGGGGATCGCCGTCAACGCGCTGCGGCCCGGTGTGACCGACACCCCGGCCCTGCGGGCCATCCCCGGCCACGAGCGGTGGGTCGAAGAGGCCAAGCGGCGCAACCCCGGCGGGCGGCTCACCACACCGGAGGATGTGGCAACCGTTCTGGTCGCCCTGGCCGACCCGGAGGTCACCTGGATCAGTGGCGCGGTGATCCCGGTGGACGGTGGAGAATCGATCGTGGGGTAGGTACGATGTCCCGTGTAGCGCTGCTGTTTCCCGGACAGGGGTCGCAGGAAGTGGGGATGGGGCGGGACCTCTACGACCGGTTCCCGGCGGCGGCGGAGGTCTTCGAGCGGGCGGATCGGCTGTTGGGCTTCTCTCTCTCCAGGCTCTGCTTCGAGGGGCCAGCGGAGCAGTTGAACGACACCCTCTACACCCAGCCGGCAGTCTTCACCGTCGGCGTGGCCGCGCTGCGGGCGATGGAGGCGCAACTGGAGGAGGTCGCCTGCGTGGCCGGGCACAGCCTGGGGGAGTTCGCTGCCCTGGTCGCTGCCGACGCGCTCCCCTTCGACGAGGCCCTGCTGCTGGTGCAGGAGCGGGCCCGGCTGATGAAAGAAGCGGGGGAGCGGAGCCCTGGCGGAATGGTGGCGGTGATCGGACTGGACGTTGAAGATGTAGAAGGCCTCTGCGCCCGCGCACGAGAGGAGACCGGGGAGTACGTTGGCGTCGCCAACGATAACTGCCCCGGTCAGGTGGTCGTCTCCGGCACGGAGGCGGCCCTCTCAGCCCTCGCGGAGGCGGCGAAGGCGGCGGGCGCGCGGCGGGCGATCCGGCTGGCGGTCAGTATCGCCCCCCACTCCCCTCTGATGGCCGAGGCGGCCGAAGTGTTCCGCCGTGCGCTGGCGAAGGCCCCGTTCCGCTCGCCGAAGGTCCCCTTCGTCGCCAACGCCACCGCCCGGCCGGTGACGGACCCCGACCGGATCCGCGAGGTCCTGGGCCGACAACTGACCTCCCCCGTTCACTGGACGGACTCGATCCGCTGGATGATCGATCAGGGGGTTCGGCGCTTCATCGAGGTCGGGCCGGGGTCCGTGCTCACTGGCCTGCTCCGTCGGATCGACCGGACGGTGGAGCGGCTGACCACACCGCAGGTGCTGGGGCTGGAGGGTTAGGAAGCCTCCCGCAGGCTACCGAGCCTGCGGGAGGCCAATCGGTCAGGGATGGGCCGCCCGCCAGGCCTCCGAGTCCGGATGGAACAGCGGCTGCCCGGTGGCGGCGTGGGTGAAAGCCCCGATCCGCTCCTGGGTCTCCAGCGAGGTCAGCCATTCGATGAACCGCTTGGCCCCCTCGTAGTTCACGTTGGGGTGAACTTCCGGGTTGACCGCCATCACGTGGTACGGGTTGAACAGGAGTGGGTCGCCTTCCACTAGGATGGGGAGGCTATACCCTTCCGCCAGGCGGGAGAGGTAGGTGCCGCGGTCGGTGAGGGTGTAGGCTCCCAGTTCCTCCGCCATCGTCAGCACCGCGCCCATCCCCTGCCCGGCGGAGATGTACCAGTCGCCCTCAGGCCCGATGCCGGCTTCCAGCCAGATCCTCCGTTCTTTCATATGCGTGCCGGAGTTGTCCCCGCGGGAGACGAAGGGGGCTTCCGCCGCAGCGATCTGGGCGAAAGCGACGGCGGCGTTCGTCAGCCCAGCGACGCCCGCCGGATCCTCCTCCGGGCCAACGATGACGAAGTCGTTGTACATCACCGGCTCTCGGTCGACCCCGTAACCCATCCCGACGAAGGCCTCCTCTTGGTCGGGCGCGTGGACCAGGAGGACGTCGGCGTCGCCGTTGCGGCCCAGTTCCAGCGCCTGCCCGGTCCCTACGGCGACGACCTCCACTTGGATGCCGGTCTCCTCCTCGAAGGCCGGCAGAAGGTAATCCAGCAGACCCGAATCGTAGGTGCTGGTGGTGGTCGCCAGGATCAGCCGGGGCGGAGCCGTCGGTGTCGCCTCCCCACACCCCGCCAGCATCACCAGCCCGATCGCCAGAAGAAGCGTTCCACGTCGCGTCATTGCTCCCTTGCTCCTTGTCCCCTTGCTTCCCCGCTTCCTGTCAGTACACCATCTCCCCCCGCACGAACGCCCCTGTCCGCGGATCCCGGGGGGCGGTGAAGAACGTCTCCGTGTCGGCGACCTCCACCATCTGTCCGTTCAGCAGGAACGCCACGCGGTGGGCCAGTCGTCGAGCCTGGAAAATGTTGTGGGTCACCCAGACGACGGTGGTGCCCTGTTCGCGGTTCATCTCCTGCACCGTCTGTTCGATCAGCGCGACGTTGTAGGGGTCGAGGTTGGCCGTGGGCTCGTCCAGCAGGAGGACGGTGGGACGAAGGATCAGGGCGCGGGCCAGGGCGACCCGCTGGGCCTCCCCTCCGGAGAGTTTCCGGGCCGATGTGCGGGCCAGGTGGGCCAGGTGGAGCCGCTCCAGCATCGCGTGGATCCGCTCCCTGCCGTCCCGCATCCCTCGCAGCCGTAGCCCGTAGGCCACGTTGCCCGCGACGGTGGTGGAGAGGAGCACTGGCCGCTGGAAGACCGTCGTCACCTGCCGCCGGAGGCGGAGCGGGACCGGCCCGCGGCCGATGCGGTTGCCCTGGAAGGTAATGGCCCCGGCGTCGGGCGGCTCCAGGAAGTTGAGGAGGCGGAGGAGGGTGGACTTCCCCGCCCCACTCGGGCCGACCACGGCCAGGATCTCTCCGCGACGCACCTCCAGCCGGTCGATGTTCAGCACGCACCGGCCGTCGTAGACCTTCCGCACTCCCTCCAGCAGGTACACGGTCTCGTGATACGTGAAGCGTGACGGTTCCTGCCCTCTGGTCCTTGCTCCCTGTTTCATCTTCCCTTCCCCTGCAACTGCGTCGCCCCCAGGTTGACCAGGAACGACAGCCCCAGCAGCACCACCCCCAGGCCGATCGCCAGGTCGAAGTTCCCCCGACGGGTCTCCAGGAGGATAGCGGTGGTGAGGACGCGGGTGGAGCCCTCGATGTTGCCGCCGACGAGCATCACCGCGCCGACTTCGGAGAGGATACTGCCCAGGCCGGCGACGAGGGAGACCAGCACCCCCAGGCGGGCCTCCCGCAGGACGGCCCAGGCGACCTGGAGGCGGGTAGCCCCCAGCGCTTCCACCTGGCGGCGGAGGTCCGGATCCACCCCTGCCACCGCTGCCATCGTGAAGCCCGCGATCAGCGGCGTGGCGATGAGAACCTGGGCCAGAACCATCGCCTCTGGCGTGAACAGTTTCGGTATCCAGGGCAGATCCAGTGGTCCCAAGATGCCGTTGCGGGAAAGGAGGAGATAGATCGCCAATCCCGCGAGGACGGGGGGAAGCCCCATCCCGGTGTAGATCAACGTCTGCACGAGCCTCCGACCGGGAAATCGCGTCAGTCCGAGCAGTGCGCCCAGGGGGATGCCCAGAAGCGAGCCAACGACCAGGGCCGCACCGGTGACCTGACCGGTCCGGAGGATAATGTCCCAGAGGTACGGATCGCCGCTCAGCAGCAGCCGTAGACCTTCTTGCAGGCCCGCCAGGACGGTTGCCACGGTCTCCTCCGCGATCGGATCTGCTCCGACGGAATGATACCACCAAACGTGGAGAGTACAAGTTTTGGGCACGATGCCCGAAACGGCTACGGCTCCCAGCCGGCCTGTGACTGGTGCTGGTGCGACGGCTCTGTGTGTTTATCCACCTCGAGTTGCGCATATCGGCGAGATGAGTATAATCAGGGTCGAAATTTGCGACTCACGAGGAGTCAGGTGATGTTTATCGTGCACCACCGCCGAACCTGAGGCAAGGTCCGGGGCGCCGGGGGGCGTCCACGGGTCCGTCAGTATACGCCAGGGGGCGGCGGTGGGGCCGCACCCTGAATTGGATGGCGTGTATCCTCCACGGCCGCCGCTGGCGTGTGCTGGCGGCGGTCTTTCGTTCCCCGGCTTTTCCCTCTTCCGGGCTTTCTGCCTTTCCCGCGGTGGTCTTACCTGATCAAGGAGGACCCATATGGCTAAGCGTGATTTCACCCGCCTCACTCAGATCGCCTCCTGCGCGGGTTGAGCGGGGAAACTGGCCCCTGAGGCCCTGGCGCAGGTCCTGCGCCCCCTGCTCGACGAGGTTCAGGAGGACGAGCGCGTCGTCGTTGGGCTCGGCGCGCCGGACGACGCGGTGGCCTATCGGATGGACGACGGCACGCTGCTGCTCGTCACCGCCGACTTCTTCGCGCCGGTGGTGGACGACGCATACACTTACGGTGCCATCGCCGCCGCCAACTCGATCAGCGACGTCTACGCGATGGGCGGTACGCCCTTCCTGGCGCTGAACCTCGCCGCCATTCCCTCCGATATGCCGTCGGAGATCGCCGCCGAGATCTTCCGCGGCGGGATGGAGAAGGCGCGGGAGGCCGGGGTGATCGTCGCCGGAGGGCACACGATGGACGACAGGGAGCCGAAATACGGCCTGGTCGTCCTAGGCACTGTCACGGAGGACCGGCTGCTGGTCAAGGGTGGGGCGCGGCCGGGCGAGCGGCTGGTGCTGACCAAGCCTCTTGGCTCCGGCGTGATCACCACCGCCTACCGGGCGGACAAAGCACCCAGGGAGGTCGTCGAGGCGGCGATCCCGTGGATGCTGCGGCTCAACCGGGACGGGGCCGCCGCGGTCCACGCCACCTCTGCCCGCGGCGCTACCGACATCACCGGCTTCGGCCTCCTGGGCCACGCGGTGGAGATGGCCCAGGCGGCTGGTGCCCGTTTCCGAATCTGGGTCGACGCCGTTCCCATCCTCGACGCCGCCCGTCCGCTGGCCGAGCAGTGGCTCTTCCCCGGTGGAACCGCGGCCAACGAGATGTACTACAGCCGGTGGGTCGAGTTAGCGCCGGGGATCCCCGATGAGGTGGCGATGCTGTTGTACGACGCCCAGACCAACGGTGGCATCCTGGCTGCCATCCCGGCCGACGAGATGGACCGTTTCGCCGCGGCGTGCCGGGAACTGGACCAGCCGTTCTGGGAGATAGGGGAGGTAGTGGAAGGGGAGCCGGGGGTGGAGGTGGTGTGATGCCTGCTTCCCTGCGACCGGGTGATTGGGAGGTGCCTTTGGACGAGGTGATCTACTTCGACAACGCCGCTACCTCCTGGCCCAAACCGCCGGAGGTGACGGAGGCGATGGTCCGTTTCCTCAACGAGATCGGGGCCAACCCTGGCCGTTCCGGTCACCGGATGGCGGTGGAGGCCGGGCGGGTGGTGTATGAGGCGCGGGAGGCGATCGCCGAACTGTTCAACGCGCCCGACCCGTTGCGGGTGGTCTTCGGCTCCAACGCGACCGAGGCGCTGAACCTGGTCCTGCGGGGCTACCTCCGGCCTGGCGACCACGTCGTCACCTCCAGTGTGGAGCACAACGCGGTGATGCGGCCGCTGCGGGCGCTGGAACGGCAGGGGGTGGAGATCACGGTCGTGGGCTGCGCGCCCGATGGCACTCTCGACCCCGCCGATGTGCTGGCGGCGATCCGGTCCAACACCGTGCTGGTCGTCCTCAACCACGCCTCCAACGTGGTGGGGACGATCCTGCCGGTGGCCGAGGTGGCGGCACAGGTAAGGGCGCAATTAATTGCGCCCTTACCTGCGCCCCTGCTGGTGGTCGACGCTGCCCAGACCGCCGGGGCGGTCCCCATCGACGTCCAGGCCGACGGGATCGACCTCCTGGTCTTCACCGGGCACAAGTCCCTCCACGGGCCGACGGGGACCGGCGGGTTGGTCATCGGCGAGCGGGTCGATCTGGCCCGATTGGAGCCGCTGAAGCGAGGCGGCACCGGCAGCCGTTCCGAACACGAGGAGCAGCCCGACTTCCTGCCCGATAAATACGAAAGCGGCACGGTCAACGCGGTTGGCCTGGCTGGGTTGACAGCGGGGGTCCGCTGGGTGCTGAAGCAGGGCGTGGAGGCCATCCGCGCCCGCGAGGAGGCCCTCACCCGTCGCCTCATCGACGGCCTCCGCGCCATCCCCGGCGTGACCGTCTACGGCACCCTCGACCCCGCCCGGCAGACGGCGACGGTCTCCTTTAGTATCGCCGGGATGGAGCCTTCCGAGGTGGGGCTGCGGCTGGATGAGGAGTTCGCCATTATGTGCCGGGTGGGCCTCCATTGCGCCCCGGCGGCCCACAGGACTATCGGGACCTTCCCCACGGGGACCGTCCGCTTCAGTCTGGGAGCGTTTAACACGGCTGAGGAGGTGGACCGGGCGCTGGAGGCGGTGGAGAGGCTGGCAGGTGACACAAGACGTAGGACGCATAGCGCAAGACGCATGATGCACCAGGCAGGGTACGAGCAGCAGGGAGGGTGAGGTGGAAGAGGGTTATGCAGTGGTCCTGGTGTATTCGACAGCCCACGCGCTGAAGGCGGAGAAAGCGCTCCAGCGGGCCGGGCTCTCCTGCAAACTGATCCCCGTCCCCCGCCACATCAGTTCCGATTGTGGCGTCTGCGTCCGGATCCACCGGGCCGATCAGGAGGAGGTGCTGGAGGTGCTGGAGACCGTCGGGGTAGGAATCGAGGGAGTCCACAACATCTAGCAGAGGTGAAGGGAAATATGAACGAAGAATATCGCGCGATGTGGGAGAGACTCGACATCAATATGCGACGTCACGATATGCTCCTGGAGGCATTGCCCGCCGTTTACGAGAAGATATACCTGAGTCAGCCGGACAGGCCACAGGCGATGGGGTATTTCGACTTCGTCGTCTCGGAGATCCACGGCCTGCGCGTCAAGGAGTTGATGGATCACAAGGACAAAGGGGGCAAGGTGTTCGGCACCTTCTGCGTGTACGTGCCGGAGGAGGTGATCGTCGCCGCGGGCGGGATCGCCGTCGGGTTGTGCGGCGGGGCTGATTTTTCCGTGCCCACGGCCGAACAGGTGCTTCCCCGCAACCTCTGCGCGTTGATCAAGAGCGCGTTCGGCTTCAAACTCGGCCGCATCTGCCCCTATTTCCAGGCGGCGGACCTCATCGTCGGTGAGACGACCTGCGACGGCAAGAAGAAGACGTGGGAGATCCTCGACGAGTACATCCCTACCTACGTGATGGATCTCCCCAATAGCCGCACATCCGCCGACCGTGCCCTGTGGATCAGCGAGTTGCGGCGTTTTGTGAAGAAGGTGGAAGAGGTTACGGGGAACCCGGTCACAGCCGAGCGGTTGGCCGAGGCGACCCGGCTCATCAACCGGAAGCGGGCGGCACTGCGGCGACTCTTCGAGATCCGCAAGGCGCGTCCGGCGCCCATCAGCGGCCTCGACGCGCTGCTGGTGACGCAGATCAGTTTCTACGACGATCCGGCGCGCTTTGCCGAGAAGACCAACGAACTGTGCGACGAACTGGAGGCACGCGTGCGGGCAGGCGAGGGAGTAGCCCTGCCCGACGCCAAACGGATCCTCTACACCGGCACGCCGATGCCCATCCCGTTCTGGACCATCCCTGTGCTCATTGAAGGGGCGGGCGCGGTGGTGGTGGCCGAGGAGAGCTGCACGGGGACGCGCCTGGTGGCCGGTGGGGAGACGCCGATCCACGAGACCAGTGTCGAGGACCAATTGGCCGCCATCGCCGACCGTCAACTCCAGACCAATTGCGCCTGTTTCACCCCCAACGACGGCCGCATCGACGACGTCCTGCGGATGGTGGAGGAGTACGAGGCCGACGGCGTCATCCATTTCTCACTCTCCTTCTGCCAGCCGTACAATCTGGAGGCTGTGCGGGTGCAGAAGGCGCTCCAGGAGGCCGGCATCCCAGTGCTGGTGCTGGAGGGCGATTACACGGAGGAGCAGGCCGGGCGGCTGAGGACGCGGATTGAAGCGTTTGTGGAGACGTTGTAACGAAGCAAGAAGAGGATGCAGGGTGTGGGAGGCGGATAGCGCGTTTCAGACTGAGGGCAGATCATCCCGCCAGGGTAGGTGCGACGCACCTCCGACGGGGATGGCGTTGCGGCCCCGTGGTGCAGATGCGAGAGGGGCGAAAGCAACGTGGCGTGGAAATGCGTCGCACCGGTTTGCCCTCGATGGGAAAAAGACCCGAGACAGGAGGCAGGTAGGGATGCTGGTGGCGGGTCTGGACATCGGATCGCGGACGATCGCGCTGGTGGAGTGGGAYGGCRGGCRGGTGAGGCGAGCGGAGGTGGTGGACACGGGTGCCGATCCACTGACCAACGCGCTCGCGCTGATCCAGGGGCGAGCCTACGACCGGCTGGTGGCCACAGGGTACGGGCGGCATCTGGCCGTCGAGCACGCGCTCGCCGACGAGGTGATCACCGAGATCAAGGCCTACGCCATCGGCGCGTATCATCTGTACCCTGATGTCCGGACCGTGCTCGACGTCGGCGGGCAGGACAGTAAGGTCATCTTCGTCGGGCCGGGCGGGCGGGTGGTCCGGTTCGAGATGAACGACCGCTGCGCCGCCGGGACGGGGCGGTTCCTGGAGAACATGGCCCGGGCGTTGGGGCTGCGCATCGACCAGTTCGGCGGGCATGCGCTGGCTGCCGAGGGGGAGCCAGTCCAGATATCGAGCGTCTGCACCGTCTTCGCCGAGTCCGAGGTCGTCTCCCTCATCGGGCGGGGGGAGGATAGCCGGTGCGTAGCGCTGGGAATCCACCGGGCCATCGCCCGCCGCCTTAGTGCGATGGTGCGCCGGGTGGGCGCGCAGGAACGGTTCGTCTTCGCCGGCGGTGTGGCGCACAATCCTTGCCTGAGGCGACTCCTGGCCGAGGAGTTGGGCCTGCCCTTGACGGTGCCCCCCAGCCCGCAGACCGTCGGCGCGCTGGGCGCGGCGTTGTATGCGGCAGAACAGATCGAACGAGGAAATGGGAGGTGAGAGTATGGCTGTCACAGTGGACGCACGGGGCCTACCCTGTCCCCAGCCGGTGATTCTGACCCGGAATGCGCTGCGGGAAAGCGTGGAGGTGATCACCATCGTCGACAACGACACCGCCCGTCACAATGTCCTCCGGATGGCTCAGAAGGAGGGCTGCACTGTGGAGGTCGAGGAGAAGGAGGATGGGATCTATCTCCACATCACCCGCGGGGAGATGCCCCGGGAGGAGCCAGCGCCACAGGCGGCGGTGACATCCGCCGCAGGCTCGCTGGTGCTGGTCGTCCCCAGCGAGTTTATGGGGCGGGGGGAGCACGAGGAGTTGGGCCGGATCCTGGTTCGCGGGTTCTTCCACACGCTGGGCGAGGTCGAACCACTGCCGGATACGATCATCTTCTTCAACAGCGGGGTGAAACTGGTGGTCGAAGGCTCCCCGGTGGTGGAGGACTTGAAAGGGCTGGCCGAGCGGGGTGTGGAGATCCTGGCGTGTGGGACCTGTCTGGGGTATTATGAACTCAAGGACAAGGTCGCGGTCGGTGAGGTGTCGAACATGTACACCATCGCCGAGACCTTGCTGCGGGCGGGGAAGGTGGTGAGCCTGTGACCCGTTTCCGCTGAGGAGGGCGCGTGTTCCAGCGTTCTCGACCGAGTATGGAGGTCTGCGTTGCCCGTCCGGAGGACGCGGCGGAGATCCGCCGTCTCCTCACCTCCACCTCCCGTCGGCTGGCCTACTCCGAACCGTGGGAGACGTACCTGGGGCGAGAGACGGCTCTCCTGACCCGGTTGAGGGAGCGGCTGGTCGGTGTGCTGGTGGCCCACGTCGACGCCGGTCCCGTGGCCTGGGTGCGGGTGGCGGCTCTGGCCGATGGGCTGGAGATAGGGGCCTGGTTGGACCGGGTTCTGCCGGTGCTGGCGGCCGGGCTGTGGCGCGCGCGGGCCCGCACGCTGGCGTGGGCCGACGTGGGGGGGTGGGCTGGACCTGCCCTCCGGCGTCGGGGCTTTCGCTGCTCCACCCGCCTCATCACCTTTGTCAAAGAGGACCGGTCGCTCCCGCCGCTCCCATCAACATCCGTCGTGCTCCGCCCAGCGCGGGAGGAGGAGGTCGATCGGCTGGCACGGCTGGACCATGCCGCGTTCACCCCGCCGTGGTGGTTGAGTCCTCAAACCCTCCTGCGGATGGTCCGTCGTTCGGCCTGCTTTCTCGTGGCCGAGCGGGAGGGGGAGTGCGTCGGCTATGTGGAGGGGCATTGGATTCGCCGGGGTGCCCACATCGGCCGGCTGGCGGTCGCTCCCCTGTTCGAGGGGCAGGGGATCGGTGGCCGGCTCCTTGCCGAGGCTCTGCGGCGGCTGTGGCAGCAGGGCGTCCAACGGGTCACGTTGAACACTCAGGAGGATAACCTCCGCTCCCGACGGCTCTACGCGCGGTTCGGGTTCCACCCTATAGGCCGTCCCATCAACGTCTGGGAGCGGTTGCTCTGATACTTAACCGCGGAGACACAGAGGGCACAGAGAAACTTACCTCTGTGTCCTCTGTGCCTCTGTGGTCTTTCCCATCATCCTTCGACGAGGATCGCCTGGGCTGCCTTCAACCCGATCCCCGGCTCGAGGTCGTAGCCAGCCTCGATCAACCCCCACTCGATGGCCCCCACGGTGGCCAGGATGTCGGAGGGGCTCACCGCGCCCATATGGCCGATGCGGAAATACCGGTCCTTGATGGCGGGGTGCAGACCGCCGGCGACGATCACCCCCGCCGCTTTGATCCGACCCAGCACCGACCGATCGACTCCACTGGGGAAGTAAGGGGCGGTCAGGGTGTGGGCACCGATCTCCGGTCGCCTGGGAACCTGCTCCAACCCCATCGCGCGGACCGCGGCCTTTATCGCCCGGCTCAACCGGCGGTGGCGCTCAAACCGGGTTTCCATTCCTTCCTCCAAGATCTGCCCCAGGCTGACGTTGAGAGCCCAGATCAGGTTCACCGGCGGCGTGCCGAAGTAGGCGGCCCGTCGGGCCTCGTAGGCTTCCATGATCGGCAGCCAGTTGGACCAATCGGCGTAGTAGTTCCCCACCGGTGTCTTCCGTCGCCGGAAGGTTTCCATCGCTCGCGGCCCGGCCACCAGGAGGGCCAGCCCTGGGGGCACGCCGATGGCCTTCTGGGATGCGGTCAGGGCGACGTCGATTCCCCACTCCTGCTGGCGCATCTCTTCCCCGGCGACCGCACACACCCCGTCCACAACGACCAGCACGCCATGCCGACGGCCCAGTTCGGCCAGCCCCTCCACGTCGGTGACCACCCCGGTGGAGGTGTCCACATGGGTGATCGTCATCAGTTTGTAGTCGGCCTTCCGCAGCGCAGCCTCTACCTCTTCCATCGCTGGTACCTCGCCGACGGTCGGGGCTCGTACCTGGGTCACCTCCGCCCCGTACCGCTCGAGGATCGCCGCGAATCGGTCGCCGAAGACACCGGTGTTGACCACCAACACCCGGTCCCCCGGCTCGACCAGGTTGGCCGCGGCCATATCCATCGCCAGCGTGCCGGACCCGGCGACGATGAAGGGTTGTCCGTCAGGACAGAGGAAGACCTCCCGCAGCCGCTCCAGAGCCTGTCCGAATACCTCGATGAAGTTGGGGGCGATGTGGCTGGTGGTCGGCATTCCCATCGCCTGCATCACTTCGGGGGTGAACTCGATCGGACCCGGGATCATCAGGAGAAGTCTGTCCTTCATCGTTCTCACCTGCCTTTCAGTTCATGGTGCCCGATGGTGGCCTGTCTTTGCTGCGGAAGCGCAGGAGACGCGGCTTTTTCGGCGTCCTTCGGGCCTCAGCAACGTGAGACGACCGCCTGGATTATATCCGTGGCGGGAAAATGGGCAACCTTTTCGGCTTGGACAGGGCCTCCCTGGTATGGCTCGGTGGGTCAGACTGGATGGGGATTCGCGCCCAGGAGGGGCTTCAGCAGTGGATACCCGTCCGGCCCCCAGACGCCGCTCCCGGCGGCCGGTTCACCTTGTCCGGCAACTCAAAGGCCACGTAGAGAGTGTCGGCATCCTGCCTCGGGAAGACCTCCACCTCACCACCGTAGCCAGGGAAGGTGATCTTACCTGCTCCGGCGCATTCTCCACGGGCGATGAAGCCGTCCACTGGGAGAGGGGCCATAGGGAGCATCGGCCACACCGGCGTCGCCGAGGAAGGGGGTGAGAAAGTTAATGAACTCTGCGCCTTCCGCGCCTCTGCGGTTTGGGGAAAATGCGATTGCCCTGTACCGCAGGCACATTGACGGTTCGGACAAACGGCGGTAGAATTACATTGGGGATAGAACGCTCGCTCCCTGGCCGGAGGCCAGGGGTGTTGCTGGATGCTTTATAGGAGGGAGCGATGGAAAGGGAGGTCGGAACGGATAGGGTCAAGCGCGGGTTGGCGCAGATGTTGAAGGGCGGCGTGATTATGGACGTGACCAACGCCGAGCAGGCGCGCATCGCCGAGGAGGCGGGGGCCGTCGCCGTGATGGCCCTGGAGCGCGTCCCGGCGGACATCCGCGCCCAGGGGGGCGTGGCCCGGATGGCCGATCCGGAAAAGATCCTGGAGATCATGGAGGCCGTCTCCATCCCGGTGATGGCCAAATGCCGCATCGGCCACTTCGTCGAGGCCCAGATCCTGGAGGCGCTGGGGGTGGACTTCATCGACGAGAGCGAGGTCCTGACCCCCGCCGACGAGGAGCACCACATCGACAAGCGGAAGTTCAAGGTCCCCTTCGTCTGCGGCTGCCGCAACCTGGGCGAGGCGCTGCGGCGGATCGGCGAGGGGGCGGCGATGATCCGCACCAAGGGGGAGGCGGGCACCGGCAACGTGGTCGAGGCGGTGCGGCACGCCCGGGCGGTCCTGGGGGAGATCCGGCGGCTGACGACGATGGCGCCCGAGGAGTTGATGGCCTACGCCAAAGAGATCGGCGCGCCGTATGAGTTGGTCGTCGAGACGGCCCGGCTGGGCCGATTGCCGGTGGTCAACTTCGCCGCCGGGGGGATCGCCACCCCGGCCGACGCGGCGCTGATGATGCAGTTGGGGATGGACGGGGTGTTCGTCGGCAGCGGCATCTTCAAGAGCGGCGATCCGGTCAAGCGGGCGCGGGCCATCGTCCAGGCGGTCACCCACTACGACAACCCGGAGATCCTGGCCGAGGTCAGCCGTAACCTGGGCGAGCCGATGGTCGGCATCAACATCAGCACGCTGCCCGAAGAGGAGCGGCTGGCGGTGCGGGGGTGGTAGCGGATGAAGATCGGCGTCCTGGCTGTGCAGGGAGCCTTCATCGAACACGAGCAGATGCTGCGGCGGATCGGCGTGGAGCCGGTGGAGGTCCGGTTGCCGGAGCATCTGGAGGGGATCGAGGGCCTGATCATCCCCGGCGGAGAGTCCACCACCATCGGACGGGTGTCGGGGAAGTGGGGCCTGCTGGAGCCGATCCGGGACCTGGCCCGGTCCGGCCGCCCTGTCTGGGGGACCTGTGCCGGGATGATCCTGATGGCGAAGGAGGTGGTGGACGGCGTGCCGGGCCAGCCGCTGCTGGGCCTGATGGACGTGACGGTCCGCCGCAATGCCTTCGGCCGCCAGGTGGACAGTTTCGAGACCGACCTGGAGGTGCCTGCACTGGGCGATCTGCCCTTCCGGGCCGTCTTCATCCGCGCGCCGCTCATCGAACGGGTCGGCGAGGAGGTGGAGGTCCTGGCCCGGCTGGAGGACGGGACGGTGGTGGCGGTCCGGCAGGGGAACCTGCTGGCTACCTCCTTCCACCCGGAGTTGACGGAGGACGTGCGGTTCCATCGGTATTTCCTTGGCCTGAGTGGCCGCTGAACACGGTGGGGTCTGGGTAGTTAAGGAGGTTTGAGTTCGTAGGATGAGTATGGAGAACGAGAAAGAGACGAAAACGACAACCGACTCCGGTTATTACAATCATATCACCGACGATCTGGACGCTCTGTTGTCCGTCCTGCCGGAGGACATCCGCGACGCGCTGCAGCGCATCGGCCGGCGGGACGATCTTTTGGAGGTGATCCTGGACCTGGGTCGCGTCCCCACCGCCCGTTTCACCGACGGGGAGGTGGTGCTGCGCGATACCGAGGTCACGTGGGAAGAGATCCAGCACGTGGTGGACCGGGTGGGGGAGTTTGACGCCGACAACCGGGCCGGCATCGCCCGTACCCTCCATCGGATCGCGGCGATCCGCAACCGCCGTGGGGACATCGTCGGCCTCACCTGCCGCGTGGGCCGCGCCGTCTACGGCACCATCGCCATCATCCAGGACATCGTCGAGAGCGGCAAGAGCATCCTCCTCGTCGGGAGGCCCGGCGTGGGCAAGACGACGATGCTCCGGGAGGCGGCACGGGTCCTGGCGGAGAAGAAGCGGGTCATCATCGTGGACACCTCCAACGAGATCGGCGGCGACGGGGACATCCCCCACCCCGCCGTCGGCCGCGCCCGTCGGATGCAGGTGGAGATGCCGTCCCTCCAGCACGAGGTGATGATCGAGGCGGTGGAGAACCACAACCCGGAGGTGATCATCATCGACGAGATCGGCCGGGAACTGGAGGCGATGGCGGCGCGGACCATCGCCGAGCGGGGCGTCCAACTGATCGCCACCGCCCACGGCAACACGCTGGACAACCTCCTCCTGAACCCCACCCTGTC
Organism: Thermoflexia bacterium; assembly: GCA_011192125.1. Classification (GTDB taxonomy): domain Bacteria; phylum Chloroflexota; class Anaerolineae; order B4-G1; family DUEL01; genus DUEL01. The sequence goes on along the minus strand of DUEL01000001.1, from coordinate 8,454 downwards.
CGACCTGGTGGGCGGGATCGAGAGCGTGACCCTCTCCGACGAGGAGGCCCGCCGGAGGGGGACCCAGAAGACCATCCTGGAGCGGCGCGCGCCGCCCACGTTCGACGTGCTGATCGAGATCCAGGACCGGCAGCGGCTCCTGATCCACCACAACGTCGCCGAGGCGGTGGATAGCCTCCTGCGCGGCCGCCCCATCCGGGCGGAACTGCGGTATCGGGACGAGAACGGCGAGATCCACTCGGAGTGGGTGACCCCCCTCTCCATTGAGGAGCGGGAGGCCGGCCGGGCTGAGCGGGCGGGGAGGCCTCCGTCCCGACCGGAACCGGTCGCGATGGAGTCCGTCGGCATCGACGTGACCACGCCGGTGCGGATCTTTCCCTACGGCATCGCCCGCAACCGGCTCACCCGCGCCGCCCGGCATATGCAGGTACCGGTCTACCTGGTGGACGACCTGGGGGAGGCGGAGGTGATGATCACCACCAAGGGGTTCTACCGGAAGCGGCCCAACCTGGTGGTGGACGCCGAGCGGCGCGGCCTCCCCATCTACGTCCTGCGGTCCAACACCGTGGCCCAGATGGAGGCCTGCCTGCGGGATCTGTTCGACCTGGACACCGCCGCGTCCGACCCGCTGCGGCAGGCCCTGCAGGAGGCCCGGGAGGCGATCCGGCAGGTCCAGGCCGGCGTGCCGGAGGTGGAGCTCTCCCCCCAGAACGCCTACATCCGGCGTCGCCAGCACGAGATGGCTCGCGCGGCCAATCTCTCCTCTTACTCCGTGGGGAAAGGGGCTAACCGGCGGGTGCGCATCTACCGGGAGGAGTGACCTTTTGTGCTGATCACGTTTGAGGGCCCCGAAGGCAGCGGGAAGACAACCCAGGCCCGGCTCCTGGCGGAGCACCTGCGCGGGCTAGGGTACGAGGTGGTCCTCACCCGGGAACCTGGAGGGACGCCGGTCGGAGACCAGATCCGGCAGATCCTCCACGATCCGGCCAACGCCGGGATGTACGCCTGGGCCGAGGTCTTCCTCTACACCGCCTCCCGCGCCCAACTGGTGGCCGAGGTGATCCGACCAGCGCTGGCGGCGGGGAAACTGATCGTCTGCGACCGGTTCTACGACAGCACCCTGGCCTACCAGGGGTACGGCCGCGGGCTGGACCTGGAGATCCTCTGGCAGATCACCCGCATCGCCACCGGCGGGCTCGTCCCCGACCTGACCCTCTACCTGGACATCCAGCCCGACGAGGGGCTGACGCGACGGCTGCTGGGCGGCGGGGAGTGGAACCGGATGGACCAGGAGACGTTGGCCTTCCACCGTCGGGTGCGGGCCGGCTACCTGGAACTGGCCGGGATGGAGCCGGAGCGGTGGGTCGTGATCGACGGTGCCCGGCCCATCCACGAGGTACACCAAGAGATACAGGCCGTCGTGGAGTCGAGGTTGGATGGAGGCGACTAGTCACCGGTTGTTGGTTGCGCGTTGCCCGCTGCTGGTGGTCGGTGGGCGGCCGAGGCGGTCATTCCTCCAGGTCGCTGCCGAGATCGCCGCCGAAGTCCTCGCCCCCCTCGCCGAGCAGGTCCGGCATCTCTTTCTCGATCTCCTCCGGGCTCTGCCCAGCCTCCAGCCGATCTACCACCTCCTCGAACTCCGGCCCCAGGTCCTCCCCCACCTCGTCGGCCATCCGGCGCATCAGCCGGGCCATCGAGCGGGGGTCGTTCTCGTCGAAGTCGGACAGGAACGAGGGATCGGCCAGGTCCTCCAGACGGCTCTCCTCCGAGCGGACCACCCGCACGCGGGAGATCAGCCGGGTGAGGTGGGTGGACCCGCAGCGCGGGCAGACCGGGTCCTCCGTCTCCGCCTCGGAGAAGGTGCGCCAGAAGATGGCGACCCTGCGACGACAATCGTGGCACCGGTACTCGTAGATCGGCATACGCACCTCCTACGAGAAGTGGCTACTCATTATACTGCTAGATGCGACGAGGTGCAACCTTGAGTGAGGAATTCGTCCCCCAGTGGTACCCTCTGCTCATCATCATCTCCGGTCCGGCGGGTGCGGGGAAGGACTCGCTGGTGCGGCGGATGAAGGAAATGGGATACCCCTTCCACTTCGTCGTCACCGCCACCGACCGGCCGCCTCGCCCCGGTGAGGTCCACGGCGTGGACTATTTCTTCATCCCCACCGAGGAGTTCCTGCGGATGGAACGGGAGGGGGAACTCCTGGAGCACGCCATCGTGTACGGACAGCACAAGGGGGTCCCCAAGCAGCAGGTGCGGGAGGCGATGGCGGCGGGCAAGGACGTGGTGATGCGGGTGGACGTTCAGGGGGCGGCTACCATCCGCCGGATCGCACCCGAGGCCGTGCTCATTTTCCTCACCGCCTCGATGAAGGAGTTGGAGGCTCGGCTGCAGCGGCGGGGGACCGATCCTCCGGAGCAGATCGCGCTGCGCCTGAGCAAGGCCAGGGAGGAGATGGCACAGATCGATATGTTCGACTACGTGGTGGTGAACCGGGAGGGGGAACTGGACCGGGCGGTCCACCAGGTGGTGGCGATCATCGAGGCGGAGCACTGCCGGGTGCACCCGCGAATTGTACGGCTGTGAGGAACGGGATGAAGGTTGCAGGACGCAAGAAGTGGTAGGAGATGAGTACCGAGTCCGACTCTGATGTTCCGTGGTCTTCCATTCCCTCGGCGCCAAGGCTGGTGCGGCTGTCGGTTCCGTATGCTCAGCCGCTCTGGACCTACGTAATCCTGGCTCTCAACGTTGCTGTTTTCGCCGCTAGTTCCCTGATCGGGCGAGGGTTGGCGTTCGCGCTGGGAGCGAAGGTTAACCAGGCCATCGTCGCCGGGCAGTTCTGGCGTCTGGGTACGGCGCTCTTCCTCCACGCCGACCTGCTCCATCTGGGGTTCAACGGTTACGCCCTCTGGATCTTCGGTCCTCAGGTCGAGAAGCCCTATGGGCGACTCCGCTTCCTGCTGGTCTATTTCATCAGCGGGCTGGCTGCCAGCGCCTTCAGTTTCCTGTTCACCCCCGCGGTCGCGGTCGGTGCGTCGGGGGCGATTTTCGGACTGATCGGCGCGACCGGTGCCTATCTCTATCGGTATCGCCATCGCCTTCTGATGGGACGGAGGCGGTTGGGCAACCTGATCGGCATCGTGGCCTACAATCTCCTCTACGGTTTCTTCTCACCCTGGGTGGACAACGCCGCCCACATCGGAGGGTTGCTGACCGGCCTGGTTCTGGGCTGGTTCCTCTCGCCCCGATATGAGGTGGCGGCTGTCGATCCGACACGACCGCTACAGGTGGTGGATCGCGTGTCCCTCAAGCAGTGGTTGCTTGGCATCCTCTTGGTGAGCCTCGGGATCGCGTTGGTCCTCTCGGGTGGGTTCATTCGGTGGGGAGGTTTAAGGTAGGAGAAAAGGAAAGATGGAACCTTCAGTATGGCTCATTCTCCTTCGCATCGCCGGGGTGTTCTTCTTGATCGGTGTCAACGCCTTCTTCGTGATGGTCGAGTTCGCCGTCGTCACCGCCCGGCGAACGCGGGTGGACCAAATGGCGCAGGAGGACGGAAGCCGTGCCCGGATCGTCCAGCAGTGGGTCACGTCGTATGAGCATAAGGACGCGCTCATCGCCGCCGCTCAGTTGGGCATCACCATCGCCAGCCTGGCCCTGGGCTACCTGGGTGAGGAGACCTTTCAGTCGATCGTCGAGGCCCTGCTCCACGATGTGTCGGTCCCGCCCTCCCTGGAATCGGTGATCTCAGCCCTCCCCCTCGTCATCTCTCTCACCGTCGTCACCGGGCTGCACGTCGTGTTGGGGGAGCAGGTGCCGAAGGTGGCCGCCCTCCGCGCGCCGGAGCGGATAGCCCTCTTCGCTGCCCCCTGGATGGCCCTCTTTCAGAAGGTCTTCCATCCTTTTGTCTGGCTACTGGACCGGGCGGCGGCCGGTGTCCTGCACCTCCTGGGAATGGAGCCGGTAGGCCATCACTCTACGCTCTATAGCGTCGACGAGTTACGCCAGATCGTCCGGGAGAGCGAGGAGCAGGGCGTATTGGACGCTCAGGAGGAAGATATGCTGCAGGCGATCTTCCGACTGCGGTCCATCCGAGCCTCCCAGGTGATGGTGCCCCGGACGGAGATGGTCTGTGTGCCCGCCGAGGCGACGTTGCGGGAGGTGGCGGAACTGGCGGCCCGCACCGCGCTGACGAAGTTCCCCGTCTTCGAGGGCGACCTGGACCACATCATCGGCGTGGTCCATCTGAAGGACCTGGTCGGTCGGATGCCCGAAGGGGATGTCGATACCCCCGTCCGCTCGCTGATGCGGGAGGCTTTCTTCCTGCCGGAGACGATCCCGGTGGTCGATCTCCTGACCGCCTTCCGACGCGCCCGCCAGCATATCGCCATTCTGGTGGATGAGTACGGTGGGACGGCCGGCCTGGTCACACTGGAGGACCTGCTGGAGGAGATCGTCGGCGAGGTGCAGGACGCCTTCGACCGGGCCGTTCCCTCCGTCCAGCGGATGCCCGATGGAACCATCCTGGTCGATGGACTGGCGCAGATCGAGGAGGTGAACGAGGAACTCCACCTCTCGCTGCGGGATCCCTACTACACCACCATCGGCGGGTTGGTGATGGGGCGGCTGGATCGGGTCCCCCAGGAAGGCGACGAGGTGCTTATCGGCGAGCAGGGTATCCGGCTGAGGGTGGAGGAGATGGACGGGCTGCGGGTGGCACGGGTGCGGATCATCCCCGGTCGGCCCACGCCCGCTGGGACCACGACCTCTTCGGAAGAACCGGTCTGTCCGGGGGGAGCAAGTTCGGCGGGAGGCAGCCAGGTTGCAGGTACGGATTGACGACGTCGTTCAGATGCGTAAGCCGCACCCCTGCGGGAGTCTGGAATGGGTGGTGACCCGCGTGGGGGCCGACATCGGCATCCGTTGCCTGGGCTGCGGCCGTCGGGTGCTCCTGCCCCGATCTCGGTTCGAAAAGCGGGTCAAACGGATCGTCGGGCGACTGGATCCTGGGCGGCAGGATGGTTGATCCCCCCCGTCGTTTCCTGTTGCTCTATTCAGCGACCGGGGGAGGGCATCTAGGAGCGGCCCGCGCTGTGGCGGAGGGGCTGCAGGAGCGGTTCGGGGCCCAGGCGCGGGTTGAGTTGGTGGACGCTCTGGCCGAATATGGCCCCTGGCCGATCTCCCGTGCGCCGGATTGGTACGGGGCGATGTTGTGGGACGGGGGCCACCTCTACGGACTGGGGTTCCGCCTCTTCGACGGCCGCCGTCGGACACGCGCCCTCTCCGCCCTCTTCCGGCCGTGGGCCCTCCCTGCCGCGCACCGACTTCTGGCGGACCACCCTGCCGATGTAGTGGTCGTTCTCCATCCCGTGCCGATCCACACCCTCGCCCGCGCGCTGATCCATCTCCAACCGACCGTTCCCCTCGTCGCTGTGGGCTCCGACCTCGTGGCCATGCAGGCCTTCTGGGTCGATCCGGGCGTCTCCTACTACCTGGTGGCGACGGATGCGGCGCGGGAGCAGTTGCTCCGCCACGGGGTCGATCCGCACCGGATACGGGTGATGGGCTTGCCCGTGGGTCGACGGTTCCACGAGATTCGAAAGGTGGATCCCCGAGCGCTTCGCCTGCGGCTGGGGCTGGAGCCCGAAACGCCGGTGGTGCTGGCGATGGCGGGAGGGGTGGGGTTCGCGCCGCTGGAGCGGGTGGCGCGTGCGCTGGTGGACGCGGGGTTGCCCGCCCAGATCGTCGTCATCACCGGGCGCAACCGGCGGTTGTACGAGCGGCTCCGCCCCCTCGCCGCGGATGGGCGGTTGCGGGTGGAGGGGTTCGTGGAGAACATGCACGAGTGGATGCGCGCGGCGGATCTCCTAGTCACCAAAGCGGGTCCGGCTACCCTCGCCGAAGCGCTGGCGGTGGGGGTTCCACCGGTGATCTGGGGAGCGATCCCGGCCCAGGAGACCCCTAACGTGCGGCTGGTGGTGAAGGTGGGGGCGGGCGTCTGGGCGCCGGGGCCACGCCGGACGGTGGAGGCGGTCCGCCACCTCCTGCACGACCCGGCGGCACGGGGTCGGATGCGGGAGCAGGCCTGCTGCCTGATCCGTTCGGAGGCGGCCGGAAGGATCGCCGAATCGCTGTGGAGAATCGCCGGAGGTGGGAGCCTCCCGCAGGTCCCCTAACCTGCGGGAGGCTGGCAAACTGCCGGGTAGCCCGGTAGCGCGTCGTACTTGACATCTCCCTGTGGTGTGCTAATATTTGCCTTGGAGGTTGGTACGATGTCCGCCGCTTGGCTTCTCATCGACGATAACGACAATCCGAGCGCCCTTCCGGGGCGGCCAGCGGCGTGACGTCCGTCGCCTGCGCGTGTGCTCCAGAGCCGCCCCACTGGTGGGCGGCTCGTTTCTTTATTCACCACAGAGACACAGAGAAAATGAAAAATAGAGGACTCTGTGCCCTCTGTGCCTCCGTGGTGAAAATAAGAACGAGGAGGCCGAGGATGCTCAAGACCCATCACTGCGGTGAACTACGGGCGGAACACGTCGGTCAGGCCGTCACTCTGGCGGGATGGGTGAACCGGCAGCGGGACCACGGTGGGTTGGTCTTCATCGACCTGCGGGACCGCTCCGGCATCGTCCAGGTGGTGGCCGACCCGGCCCGTTCCCCACAGGCCCACGAGGTCGCCTCCCGCGCCCGCCAGGAGTACGTCCTCCAGGTGCGCGGGACGGTCCGCCGCCGCCCCGAGGGGTTGGTCAACCCCCAGATCCCCACCGGCGAGATCGAGGTCCTGGCCGACGAGGTGGTGATCCTCAACCCGGCCAAGACCCCGCCTTTCTACATCTACGAGGACGCTCCCGTGGACGAGGCGCTGCGGCTCCGCTACCGGTATCTCGACCTCCGTCGGCAGCGGATGCAGCGCAATTTGATCCTGCGCCATCGGGTGGTCAAGTACATCCGCGATTTCCTCGACGCGCGGGGCTTCTTGGAGATCGAGACGCCCATTCTCTTCAAGAGCACCCCCGAGGGCGCGCGGGACTACCTGGTCCCCAGCCGCATCCACCCCGGCAAGTTCTACGCCCTCCCCCAGTCCCCCCAGCAGTTGAAGCAGTTGCTGATGGTGGCCGGGTTCGAGCGGTACTTCCAGATCGCCCGCTGCTTCCGCGACGAGGACCTGCGCGGCGACCGGCAGCCGGAGTTCACCCAGTTGGACCTGGAGATGAGTTTCGTCGAGCGGGAGGACGTGATGGCGCTGGTCGAGGAACTGATGATCGGCATCGTCGAGGAGTGCTCCGAGCGGCGGCTGGCGACCAAGCCGTTCCCCCGCCTCACCTATGCCGAGGCGATGGACCGGTACGGGACGGACAAGCCGGACCTCCGGTTCGGGATGGAACTGGTGGAGATCTCCGACCTGGTGGCGGAGAGCGGCTTCCGGATCTTCCGCCAGACGGTGGCCTCCGGCGGGCAGGTGAAGGGGATCCGGGTCCCCGGCTGCGCCACCTACAGCCGACGCCAGATCGACGAACTGACCGAGTTGGCGAAGAAAGAGGGCGCGGCTGGCCTCGCCTGGCTCGCGCTGACCGAGGGGGGAAAGGTCCGCTCCTCGTTCGCCAAGTTCCTCTCAGAGGGAGAGACAGAGCGCATCCTGGACCGGATGGGAGCAGAGCCGGGCGACCTGTTGCTGTTCGTCGCCGACCAGCCGCCGACGGTCGCCGCGGCCCTCTCCGCCCTGCGGCTGGAACTGGGGGAGCGGCTGGGGCTGCGCGACCCCGAGGTGCTGGCCTTCTGCTGGATCGTCGACTTCCCCCTCTTTGAGTGGAACGAAGAGGAGAACCGCTGGGATCCCAGCCATCACCTCTTCACGGCTCCGATGCCGGAGGACCTGCCGCTGCTGGATACCGACCCCGGCGCGGCGCGGGGCCAGCAGTACGACCTGGTCTGCAACGGCGAGGAGATCGCCGGGGGGTCCATCCGGATCCACCAGCGGGAGGTGCAGGAGAAGGTCTTCGGGCTGATCGGGCTCGATCTGGAGGAGGCGCGGGAGCGGTTCGGCCATATGCTGGAGGCGTTCGAGTACGGCACCCCGCCCCACGGCGGCATCGCCTCCGGGATCGACCGGCTGGTGATGCTCCTGGCGGGGGAGACGAGCATCCGCGAGGTGATGGCCTTTCCCAAGACAGGGCAGGCGGTCGACCTGATGGCCAACGCCCCCTCGCCCGTCGAGCCGGAGCAACTGGAGGAACTCCACCTGCGCATCGTGCTTCCCGACGAGGAGGAGTGAGAAAACCGCAGGGCGCAGAGAGCGCGGAGTTTTACATAGTTTTCCCTGCGTCCTCTGCGTCTAGTATAATAAAGGCAAGGACACGGCAGGCCGACTGCGTCTGGGTCCCGCAAGGAGACCGTCGCAGAGCGCGGGTCGCCGTGTCCTCACCGGGATAGCCCGAACAGCTGTTAGGGCC